>NZ_JASCAR010000038.1:0-104492 GCF_029967715.1 Klebsiella sp. V115_8 | reverse complement strand
CTTACTGATGTAAGCTCCCGGGGATTTCGGGTCTTGACGCCTTTTTGCAACGCGAAATGCTGGGTTAAATGGGTGGGGCGCCTTTCACGCTGCAAATGCGTTGTCTGCGCCCGCTCGCGCTGCGCTTACCAGGGCTATAGTTGCCAGGTAGCCCGGCTAAGCGAAGCGCCGCCGGGTTCTTCCTTGGCCATGCTCCGCTTATTGGGGCTACGGCTTAATGCTTTTCCCAACCGGTCTGCTGGGCGCTAAAGCCGAGCGCCTGCATAAAGGCCGCCATCACGCCGCGGTCTTCCACTCCGCGGTCGGCGACGCGCCAGCTATTGATCGCCGGGTTATCACGCAATGTCTCTTCCACTAAATATTGCCCGACGCCGCGGCGGCGGGTCACTTCACGCACGCACAGATCGCTGAGCTCACCTTCGACGCCGCGCAGGGTAACGCGCACAGCGCCCAACAGGCGCTCGTTAAAGCGGGCGGCATAGAGACGATGGTTTTCATCCAGGGTCAGCGTCGACAGATCCTGCGACGGCCAGATTTTCCCCAGATCAATGCGATCCTGATCGCTGAAGTGCTGTAAACGGATAATAGTCAGTTTCATGGGCGGCAAGTCCAGTGCAAAACAGAGGCGCCAGTGTACCCAAAATTGCTGTCTGGCGGAGCGCTGTTTTTTGCGCATACATCAGGGGATTCGTTTTCCTGGCGTTGTTGGGGTAGCGCAATCCGTCATGGATCGAAAAATAAGCAGGATTTTAACCTAATGTGCAGCGTTTTATTCCGCCTTATGTATCGTTATTTTATGCTGCCGCATGGACTTTTTTTTGTTTATCTTCAGCAAAATACAGAATATTATCTTTGCTTAATCGACTGAAAAATAGAGATTTTAATCTGTTTTTTAGTGAAAAGCTGCGCTAAACCATTAAACTCAATGGTAAAAATGGCGTTGTTTAATAAAAGCACAGAATGCTTTTTAACCATAAAAATACAAAACATTTACACCACATCACGAACGGGGTTCTGCAGCATGAAAAGGAACGCGAAAACCATCGTCGCGGGCATTGTCGCATTAGCGATGTCGCACGCGGCGATGGCCAAGGATATTAAGGTCGCCGTGGTCGGCGCGATGTCGGGTCCGGTGGCCCAGTGGGGCGACATGGAGTTCAACGGCGCGCGTCAGGCGATTAAAGACATCAACGCCAGCGGCGGTATTAAGGGCGACAAGCTGGTGGCCGTCGAATATGACGACGCCTGCGATCCGAAGCAAGCGGTCGCGGTGGCCAACAAAATCGTCAACGACGGTATTCAGTACGTTATCGGCCACCTGTGCTCCTCTTCCACCCAGCCGGCTTCCGATATCTATGAGGATGAAGGCATCCTGATGATCTCCCCGGGAGCGACCAACCCGGAGCTGACCCAGCGCGGCTATCAGTACATCATGCGTACCGCCGGCCTCGACTCCTCGCAGGGGCCGACCGCGGCGAAATATATCGTCGAGAAAGTCAAACCGCAGCGTATCGCCATCATTCATGACAAGCAGCAGTATGGCGAAGGGCTGGCGCGTTCGGTGCAGGACAACCTGAAAAAAGCCGGGGCCAACATCGTCTTCTTTGACGGCATCACCGCGGGCGAGAAAGATTTCTCCGCGCTGCTGGCGCGCCTGAAGAAAGAGAACATCGACTTCGTCTACTACGGCGGTTACTACCCGGAAATGGGCCAGATGCTGCGCCAGGCGCGCTCCGTGGGGCTGAAAACCGTGTTTATGGGGCCGGAAGGGGTCGGCAACGCCTCGCTGTCCAATATCGCGGGCGCCGCGGCGGAAGGGATGCTGGTGACGATGCCAAAACGCTACGATCAGGACCCTGCCAACAGCGCCATCGTCAACGCGCTGAAAGCGGAGAAGAAAGATCCGAGCGGGCCGTATGTCTGGATCACTTACGCCGCGGTTCAGTCGCTGGCGCAGGCGATGGACAGAACCGGCAGCCAGCAGCCGCTGGATTTAATCAAAGATTTGAAAGCGCACGGGGCGAAAACCGTGATTGGGCCGCTGACCTGGGATGAAAAAGGCGATCTGAAGGGATTTGAGTTTGGTGTCTTCCAGTGGCACGCCGACGGCTCTTCGAGCGCGGCGAAATAAGCGCTGAAGATGAGTTATCCCTCCGCCCGCGATCCGCGGGCGGTTTGAAAAAGGTTACCTTATGTCCGAGCAGTTTCTCTATTTTCTGCAGCAGATGTTTAACGGCGTCACGCTGGGCAGTACCTACGCGCTTATCGCCATCGGCTATACGATGGTGTACGGCATTATCGGCATGATCAACTTCGCCCATGGCGAGGTCTACATGATTGGCAGCTATGTCTCCTTCATGATCATCGCCGCGCTGATGATGATGGGGATCGACACCAGCTGGCTGCTGGTCGCCGCCGGCTTCGTGGGCGCCATTGTGATTGCCAGCGCCTACGGCTGGAGCATCGAGCGCGTGGCCTATCGGCCGGTGCGTAATTCCAAGCGTCTGATTGCGCTGATCTCCGCTATCGGGATGTCTATATTCCTGCAGAACTACGTCAGCCTGACCCAGGGCTCCCGCGACGTGGCGCTGCCGAGCCTGTTTAACGGCCAGTGGGTCGTCGGCCACAGCGACAGCTTCTCCGCGACGATCACCACCATGCAGCTGGTGATCTGGGTGGTGACCTTTATCGCCATGCTGGCCCTGACGCTGTTCATTCGCTACTCGCGGATGGGGCGCGCCTGCCGCGCCTGTGCCGAAGACCTGAAAATGGCGAGCCTGCTCGGCATTAACACCGATCGCGTCATTGCCCTGACCTTTGTCATCGGCGCAGCGATGGCGGCGGTGGCGGGCGTGCTGCTGGGTCAGTTCTACGGCGTGATTAACCCCTACATCGGCTTTATGGCCGGGATGAAGGCCTTCACCGCCGCCGTGCTCGGCGGTATCGGCAGTATCCCCGGCGCGATGATCGGCGGCCTGATCCTGGGTATTGCCGAGGCGCTCTCTTCTGCCTATCTCAGCACCGAATATAAGGATGTGGTTTCCTTTGCGCTGCTGATTCTGGTGCTGTTAGTGATGCCGACCGGCATTCTGGGCCGCCCGGAGGTGGAAAAAGTATGAAACCGATGCAAATTGCAATGGCGCTGCTCTCTGCTGCGATGTTCTTCATTCTGGCGGGCGTCTTTATGGGCGTGCAGCTGGAGCTGAACGGCACCAAACTGGTGGTGGATACCGCCGCCGATATTCGCTGGCAGTGGATCTTCATCGGCACCGCGGTGGTCTTTTTCTTCCAGCTGCTGCGGCCGCTGTTCCAGAAAGCGGTTAAGAACGTCTCCGGGCCGAAGTTTATTATGCCGGCGGTTGACGGCTCGACGGTGAAGCAGAAGTTGTTCCTGATAGCCCTGCTGGTGATTGCCGTGGCCTGGCCGTTTATGGTGTCGCGCGGTACGGTGGATATCGCCACCCTGACGATGATCTATATCATTCTCGGCCTTGGGCTGAACGTGGTGGTCGGCCTTTCCGGCCTGCTGGTCCTGGGCTACGGCGGGTTCTACGCCATCGGCGCGTATACCTTCGCGCTGCTGAACCACTATTACGGTCTCGGCTTCTGGACCTGTCTGCCGCTGGCCGGCCTGGTCTCCGCGGCGGCTGGCTTCCTGCTTGGCTTCCCGGTGCTGCGTCTGCGCGGCGACTACCTGGCGATTGTGACCTTAGGCTTCGGCGAGATCGTGCGTATTCTGCTGCTCAACAATACCGAAATCACCGGCGGGCCAAACGGCATCAGCCAGATCCCGAAACCGACCTTCTTTGGCCTCGAATTCAGCCGCAGCGCCCGCGAAGGCGGCTGGGATACCTTCAGCAACTTCTTCGGCGTCAAATACGATCCCTCCGACCGGGTCATTTTCCTCTATCTGGTGGCGCTGCTGCTGGTGGTGCTGAGCCTGTTCGTTATCAACCGCCTGCTGCGGATGCCGCTGGGGCGGGCGTGGGAAGCGCTGCGTGAAGATGAGATCGCCTGTCGTTCGCTGGGCCTCAGCCCGACGCGCATTAAGCTGACCGCCTTTACCATCAGCGCCGCGTTTGCCGGCTTCGCCGGGACGCTGTTCGCCGCGCGCCAGGGCTTCGTCAGCCCGGAATCCTTTACCTTCGCTGAGTCCGCCTTTGTACTGGCGATCGTCGTGCTGGGCGGGATGGGCTCGCAGTTCGCGGTGATCCTGGCGGCTATTCTGCTGGTGGTGTCGCGTGAGCTGATGCGTGACTTTAACGAATACAGCATGTTAATGCTCGGCGGTCTGATGGTGCTGATGATGATCTGGCGTCCGCAGGGGCTTCTGCCAATGACGCGCGTGCAGTTGAAGCTGAAAAACGGTCAGGCGAAAGGAGAGCAGGCATGAGTCAGCCATTATTATCCGTCAGCGGCCTGATGATGCGTTTCGGCGGTCTGCTGGCCGTCAACAATGTGTCGCTGGAGCTCAAAGAGCGCGAGATCGTCTCGCTGATCGGCCCCAACGGCGCCGGGAAGACCACCGTCTTTAACTGCCTGACCGGTTTTTACAAGCCCACCGGCGGCACCATTCTGCTGCGCGACCAGCATCTGGAAGGGCTGCCAGGCCAGCAGATTGCCCGGATGGGCGTGGTGCGGACCTTCCAGCACGTGCGCCTGTTCCGCGAAATGACGGTCATTGAAAACCTGCTGGTGGCGCAACATCAGCAGCTGAAAACCGGGCTCTTCTCCGGCCTGCTGAAAACGCCGGCCTTCCGTCGGGCGCAGAGCGAAGCGCTGGACCGCGCGGCCACCTGGCTTGAGCGTATCGGCCTGCTGGAGCACGCTAACCGGCAGGCCAGCAACCTGGCCTATGGCGACCAGCGCCGGCTGGAGATTGCCCGCTGCATGGTCACCCAGCCGGAAATTCTGATGCTCGATGAACCGGCGGCGGGGCTGAACCCGAAAGAGACCAAAGAGCTGGACGAGCTTATCGCCGAGCTGCGTAACCATCACAACACCACCATCCTGCTTATCGAACACGATATGAAGCTGGTGATGGGCATTTCCGATCGCATCTACGTCGTGAACCAGGGGACACCGCTGGCCAACGGGACGCCGGAAGAGATTCGTAATAACCCGGACGTGATCCGCGCATACCTTGGTGAGGCATAAGATGGAAAACGCGATGTTAACTTTTGACAACGTCAGCGCCCACTACGGCAAGATTCAGGCGCTGCACAACGTCAGCCTGCATATCAAACAGGGCGAGATCGTCACGCTTATCGGCGCCAACGGCGCGGGGAAAACCACCCTGCTCGGCACGCTGTGCGGCGATCCGCGCGCCTCCAGCGGGCGTATTGTCTTTGACGGTAAGGATATTACCGACTGGCAGACGGCGAAGATCATGCGCGAGGCGGTGGCGATCGTCCCGGAAGGGCGGCGCGTCTTTTCGCGAATGACGGTGGAAGAGAACCTGGCGATGGGCGGTTTTTTTGCCGACCGCGATCAGTTCCAGACCCGCATCAAATGGGTGTATGAGCTGTTTCCGCGTCTGCACGAGCGTCGTATCCAGCGCGCCGGCACCATGTCCGGCGGCGAACAGCAGATGCTGGCCATCGGCCGCGCCCTGATGAGCCAGCCGCGTCTGCTGCTGCTGGATGAACCGTCGCTGGGGCTGGCGCCGATCATCATTCAGCAGATCTTCGATACCATCGAGCAGCTGCGCGAGCAGGGGATGACTATCTTCCTGGTTGAGCAGAACGCCAACCAGGCGCTGAAGCTGGCCGATCGCGGCTACGTGCTGGAGAACGGCCACGTGGTGCTGGAGGATACCGGCGACGCGCTGCTGGCCAACGAGGCGGTGCGCAGCGCCTATCTCGGCGGTTAATTCATCGCAACCCGGCGTCATTCACTTCGCCGGATAGTAGCCCGGGTGAGGCGCTTGCGCCGACCCCGGGAGCCGATCGCACAACTATTATCCGTGTCTCAGCTCCCACTTTACTTCCCCCGTCCTTTCATCGGCTTGTCATCTCTCTGACCCGTTACTATCTTTTTTTTGTAATAAAAAAGTTATTTTTCTGTAATTCGAACATGTCATGTTACCCCGCGAGCATAAAACGCGTGAAATCGCGCATCCGGCACAACAAGAGAGATAACCGATGATATCGTTACGACATACAGCTTTAGGACTGGCGCTGAGCCTGGCTTTTGCCGGTCAGGCCCTGGCGGTTACCACCATCCCGTTCTGGCACTCAATGGAAGGCGAACTGGGTAAAGAAGTGGATTCTCTGGCGCAACGCTTTAACGCGGCCAATCCTGATTACAAAATCGTTCCGGTATACAAGGGCAACTATGAACAGAGCCTGAGC
Organism: Klebsiella sp. V115_8; assembly: GCF_029967715.1. Taxonomy (NCBI): domain Bacteria; kingdom Pseudomonadati; phylum Pseudomonadota; class Gammaproteobacteria; order Enterobacterales; family Enterobacteriaceae; genus Klebsiella; species Klebsiella sp. V115_8. The sequence goes on along the minus strand of NZ_JASCAR010000038.1, from coordinate 98,139 downwards.
GCCGGTATCGCCGCCTTCCGTACCGGCAACGCGCCGGCGATCCTGCAGGTGTATGAAGTGGGTACCGCCACCATGATGGCGTCAAAAGCCATTAAGCCGGTCTACCAGGTGTTCAGCGAGGCGGGCATCACGTTTGATGAATCGCAGTTTGTGCCAACGGTCGCCGGGTATTACACCGATTCGAAAACCGGCCATCTGCTCTCCCAGCCGTTTAACAGCTCCACGCCGGTGCTGTACTACAACAAAGACGCCTTCAAAAAAGCCGGTTTAGATCCAGAGCAGCCGCCGAAGACCTGGCAGGATCTGGCGGCCTACACCGCGAAGCTGAAAGCCGCCGGAATGAAGTGCGGCTACGCCAGCGGCTGGCAGGGCTGGATCCAGATTGAGAACTTCAGCGCCTGGCACGGCCTGCCGGTGGCGACGAAAAACAATGGCTTTGACGGCACCGACGCGGTTCTTGAGTTCAACAAGCCGGAGCAGGTGAAGCATATCGCGCTGCTCGAAGAGATGAACAAGAAGGGCGATTTCAGCTACTTCGGGCGTAAAGACGAGTCCACCGAAAAGTTCTATAACGGCGACTGCGCCATTACCACTGCCTCGTCCGGCTCGCTGGCCGATATCCGCCAGTACGCCAAATTTAACTACGGCGTCGGCATGATGCCTTACGATGCCGACGTGAAAGGCGCGCCGCAGAACGCCATCATCGGCGGGGCCAGCCTGTGGGTGATGCAGGGTAAAGACAAAGAGACCTACACCGGCGTGGCGAAGTTCCTCGACTTCCTGACCAAACCGGAAAATGCCGCCGAATGGCACCAGAAAACCGGCTATCTGCCGATCACCACCGCGGCCTACGATCTGACCCGCCAGCAGGGCTTCTATGATAAGAACCCGGGCGCCGATATCGCCACGCGCCAGATGCTGAACAAGCCGCCGTTGCCGTTCACCAAAGGCCTGCGTCTGGGCAACATGCCGCAAATCCGCACCATCGTCGATGAAGAGCTGGAGAGCGTGTGGACCGGCAAGAAAACCCCGCAACAGGCGCTGGATTCCGCCGTTCAGCGTGGGAATCAGCTGCTGCGCCGCTTCGAACAAGCGACCAAATCGTAATCTGTAACTTGCCCGGTGGCGCTGCGCTTACCGGGCCTACGATGTGCCTTATGTAGGCCGGGTAGGGCGTAGCCGCCACCCGGCATTGTTCAGGAACCCAATCTCAATGTCATCATCCCGTCCGGTATTCCGCTCGCGCTGGCTGCCCTATGTCCTGGTCGCGCCGCAGCTGATTATCACGCTGATTTTCTTTATCTGGCCCGCGGGCGAAGCGCTGTGGTATTCGCTGCAGAGCGTCGATCCGTTTGGCCTGTCCAGCCAGTTTGTCGGCCTGGATAACTTCGTGGCGCTGTTCCATGACCCGTACTATCTGGACTCGTTCTGGACCACTATCAAATTCAGCGCCCTGGTGACCGTCAGCGGCCTGCTTATTTCGCTCTTTTTCGCTGCGCTGGTCGACTACGTGGTGCGCGGCAGCCGCTTCTATCAGACCCTGATGCTGCTGCCGTATGCCGTGGCCCCCGCGGTGGCGGCGGTGCTGTGGATCTTCCTCTTTAACCCCGGGCGCGGGCTGATCACCCATTTCCTCGGCGAGCTGGGCTACGACTGGAACCACGCGCAGAACAGCGGCCAGGCGATGTTCCTGGTGGTCTTCGCCTCGGTATGGAAGCAGATAAGCTACAACTTCCTGTTTTTCTTCGCCGCGCTGCAGTCGATCCCGCGTTCGCTGGTTGAGGCTGCCGCTATCGACGGCGCCGGGCCAATCCGCCGCTTCTTCAGGCTGGCGCTGCCGCTGATTGCGCCGGTGAGTTTCTTCCTGCTGGTGGTCAACCTGGTTTACGCCTTCTTCGACACCTTCCCGGTGATCGATGCCGCCACCGCCGGCGGCCCGGTGCAGGCGACCACCACCCTGATTTACAAAATCTATCGCGAAGGTTTCGCCGGGCTCGATCTTTCCGCTTCCGCCGCGCAGTCGGTGGTGCTGATGTTCCTCGTCATTATCCTGACGGTGGTGCAGTTCCGTTACGTTGAAAGTAAGGTGCGTTACCAATGATTGAGAACCGTCGCGGGCTGACGATTTTCAGCCACACCATGCTGATTCTGGGCATCGCCGTCATTTTATTCCCGCTGTACGTCGCCTTCGTGGCGGCGACGCTGGATAACCAATCGGTGTTCGAAACGCCGATGACGCTGATCCCCGGCGGACATCTGCTGGAGAACATGAAGACCATCTGGGTGAACGGCGTTGGCGTCAACAGCGCGCCGTTCTGGCTGATGATGCTCAACAGTTTCATCATGGCGTTCGCCATTACGGTGGGCAAAATCGTCGTGTCGATGCTGTCGGCGTTCGCCATCGTCTGGTTCCGCTTTCCGCTGCGTAACCTGTTCTTCTGGATGATTTTTATCACGCTAATGCTGCCGGTCGAGGTGCGTATTTTCCCGACGGTGGAAGTGATCGCCAATCTCAACATGCTCGACAGCTACGCCGGGCTTACGCTGCCGCTAATGGCCTCGGCCACCGCCACCTTCCTGTTCCGCCAGTTCTTTATGACCCTGCCGGACGAGCTGATAGAAGCAGCGCGTATCGATGGCGCTTCGCCGATGCGCTTCTTTCGCGACATCGTGCTGCCGCTGTCGAAAACCAACCTCGCGGCGCTGTTCGTCATCACTTTTATCTACGGCTGGAACCAGTATCTGTGGCCGTTGCTGATTATTCAGGATGTGAATCTTGGCACCGCCGTCGCCGGCATCAAAGGCATGATCGCCACCGGCGAAGGCACTACCCAGTGGAATCAGGTGATGGCGGCGATGCTGCTGACCCTGATCCCGCCGGTTGTCATCGTTTTAGCCATGCAGCGCGCATTTGTGCGTGGCCTGGTCGATAGTGAGAAATAAAATGGCTGGTTTAAAACTACAGGCAGTAAGCAAAAGCTGGGATGGCAAAACCCAGGTGATTCAACCGCTGACGCTGGACGTGGCGGACGGGGAATTTATCGTCATGGTCGGCCCGTCGGGCTGCGGGAAATCAACGCTGCTGCGGATGGTCGCCGGACTGGAGCGGGTGACCAGCGGCGATATCTGGATCGACCGCAAGCGGGTCACCGAAATGGAGCCGAAGGATCGCGGCATCGCCATGGTGTTCCAGAACTATGCCCTTTATCCGCATATGAGCGTGGAAGAGAACATGGCGTGGGGGCTGAAGATCCGCGGCATGGGTAAGGGATTGATCGCCGAGCGGGTGCAGGAGGCGGCGCGTATTCTTGAGCTCGACGGCCTGCTCAAGCGCCGCCCGCGCGAGCTCTCCGGCGGTCAGCGCCAGCGCGTGGCGATGGGCCGCGCCATCGTGCGTGACCCGGCGGTATTCCTCTTCGACGAACCGTTGTCAAACCTCGACGCCAAGCTGCGCGTGCAGATGCGTCTTGAGCTGCAGCAGCTGCATCGCCGCCTGAAAACCACCTCGCTGTACGTTACCCATGACCAGGTGGAGGCGATGACCCTCGCCCAGCGGGTGATGGTGATGAATAAAGGCGTTGCCGAGCAGATCGGCACCCCGGTGGAAGTGTATGAGAAGCCGGCCAGCCGCTTTGTGGCGAGCTTTATCGGCAGCCCGGCCATGAACCTGCTGGAAGGGCGCATCAGCGATGACGGCGGTCGTTTTGAGCTAGCGGGCGGCATCCAGCTGCCGACGAATCATGAGCACCGGCGCCACGCCGGGCGTAAAATGACCCTCGGTATCCGCCCGGAGCATTTTATCTTAAGCTCGCAGGCGCAAGGCGGCATTCCGCTGCTGATGGACTCCCTGGAAATTTTAGGCGCCGATAACCTTGCCCACGGGCGCTGGGGCGAACAGAAGCTGGTGGTCAGACTGCCGCACCAGCAGCGCCCGGCGGCAGGCAGCACGCTATGGCTGCATCTGCCTTTGGAACATCTGCACCTCTTTGATGGTGAAACAGGACAACGCGCATGAGTAACTGGCCTTATCCCCGTATCGTCGCCCATCGCGGCGGCGGTAAACTGGCGCCGGAGAACACCCTGGCGGCTATCGACGTCGGCGCTCGCTACGGGCACACGATGATTGAATTTGACGCCAAGCTGTCAAAGGACGGGCAGATCTTTCTGCTGCATGACGATAATCTCGAACGCACCAGCAACGGCTGGGGCGTGGCGGGGGAGCTGCCATGGGACGATCTGCTGAAGGTGGATGCCGGTAGCTGGTTCAGCCGTGAATTTAAGGGCGAGCCGCTGCCGCTGCTCTCCCAGGTGGCGGAGCGCTGCCGCCGTCACGGCATGATGGCGAATATCGAAATTAAACCGACCACCGGCCTTGGGCCGCAGACCGGCAACGTGGTGGCCCTGGCGGCGCGGGAGCTGTGGGCGGGAATGACCGCGCCGCTGCTGTCGTCGTTTGAAATCGATGCCCTGGAAGCGGCGCAGGAAGCCGCCCCCGAGCTACCGCGTGGGCTGCTGCTGGATGAGTGGCGTGAGGACTGGCGGGAGTTGACCACCCGGCTGGGCTGCGTCTCCATTCACCTTAACCACAAGCTGCTGGACGCCGGGCGGGTGGCAAGCCTGAAACAGGCCGGCCTGCATATCCTGGTGTATACCGTTAACAAACCCCAGCGCGCCGCCGAGCTGCTGCGCTGGGGCGTAGACTGCATCTGCACCGATGCCATTGACGTCATCGGGCCCCATTTCCAGCCTTAATAACCGCTGCGCGGCGGCTGGCCTTTACGGGTTGGTCTGCCGCAGCATCCCTCCGTTATTGTTCGGCAGCACCTGCTGCGGCGGATTGAGATTCCCGCCCTGCGCCGCGCGCTGCTGATTGGTCTGCAGCTGGTTTTGCAAATGCTGCTGCTGGGAGCGAGTCTGATTGTTCAGATTCTGCTTCAGCATGCTCTGTTGCTGCTGTTGCTGAACCTTCATCTCATTTTGCATGCGCTGCTGGCTGGGGACCACGTAACCCGGCTGGTTGGGGTTGTTATCAATATTGATTGGCTGGGCTAAAACGCCGAGCGGCATCAGCGCCGCCAGAAATAACATCGCTTTCATGGTTTTCTCCTCCCGTGCGTGGGATCACTTAAGTGTACCTCGAATCCGCCATAACAATGATTTTTTAGGAGTTATCAACCAGGCTTAAGCGGGGAATGAAACCTACCTATCAGGAGTAAGACAATGATAAAAACAACAATCTGGCGTCAGGTGGTCATCGCTGCGTTGCTGGCGGGCGGTAGTTTTACCGTCGCCGCCAGTCCACCGCCGCCGCCGCCGGTCTCTTATGGCGTAGAGGAGGATGTATTCCACCCGGTGCGCGCCCGGCAGGGCATGGTGGCCTCGGTGGATGCGCTGGCCACCCGCGTCGGGGTGGATATTCTGCGCCAGGGCGGCAACGCTGTCGATGCGGCGGTGGCGGTTGGCTACGCGCTGGCGGTCACTCATCCGCAGGCGGGGAATATCGGCGGCGGCGGTTTTATGATGCTGCGGACGAAAGACGGCAAGACTACGGCGATCGATTTCCGCGAAATGGCGCCAGAGCAGGCCACCCGCGACATGTTCCTCGACGACCAGGGTAACCCGGACAGTAAAAAATCGCTCACCTCGCATCTGGCCTCCGGTACGCCGGGCAGCGTGGCGGGCTTCTCTCTTGCCCTGGAAAAATACGGCACCATGCCGCTGAACAAAGTGATCCGCCCGGCAATCAAGCTGGCGGAAGAGGGCTTTATTGTTAACGATGCGCTGGCGGACGATCTGAAGACCTACGGCAGCGAAGTGATCCCGCAGCACGAAAACAGTAAAGCGATCTTCTGGAAGAACGGCGAGCCGCTGAAGAAGGGCGACCGGCTGGTACAGAAGAACCTGGGGAAAAGCCTCGAGCTGATTGCCGAGCACGGTCCGGATGCCTTCTATAAAGGCGCTATTGCCGACCAGATCGCGGACGAGATGAAAAAGCACGGCGGGCTTATCACCAAAGCCGACCTCGCTAACTATAAGGCCGTGGAGCGCACGCCGATTAGCGGCGAATATCGCGGGTATGAGATCTACTCTATGCCGCCGCCCTCCTCCGGCGGGATCCACATCGTGCAGATCCTCAATATCCTCGAAAACTTCGATCTGCAGAAATATGGCTTTGGCAGCGCCGACGCTATGCAGGTGATGGCGGAGGCGGAGAAACACGCCTATGCCGACCGCTCTGAATATCTCGGCGACCCTGACTTCGTCAAAGTGCCGTGGCAGGCGCTGACCAGCAAAGCCTACGCCAAAGCGATTGCCGCCGAGATCGACGTCAATAAGGCGAAGCCTTCCAGCCAGATCCGCCCGGGCAAGCTGGCGCCCTATGAAAGCAACCAGACCACCCACTTCTCGGTGGTCGATAAAGACGGCAATGCGGTGGCGGTGACCTATACGTTGAATACCACCTTCGGCACCGGCATTGTGGCGGGGGACTCCGGCATTCTGCTGAATAACCAGATGGATGATTTCTCGGCGAAGCCCGGCGTACCTAACGTCTATGGCCTGGTGGGCGGCGACGCCAATGCGGTGGAGCCGAAAAAACGCCCGCTGTCGTCGATGTCGCCGACCATTGTGGTGAAAGACGGCAAAACCTGGCTGGTGACCGGCAGCCCGGGCGGCAGCCGGATCATCACCACTGTGCTGCAGATGGTGGTCAATACCATCGATTTCGGGATGAACGTCGCAGAAGCCACCAACGCCCCGCGCTTCCATCATCAATGGTTGCCGGATGAGCTGCGGGTGGAGAAAGGCTTTAGTCCGGATACCCTGAAGCTGCTGGAGGCGAAAGGGCAGAAAGTGGCGCTGAAAGAGGCGATGGGCAGCACTCAGAGCATTATGGTGGGGCCGGACGGGATGCTGTATGGCGCCTCCGACCCGCGTTCGCCGGATGATTTAACGGCGGGGTATTGATATGTTGCCCGGTGGCGCTGCTGCGCTTACCGGGCCAACCACTGCACGAACGCAGGTCGGGTAAGGCGAAGCCGCCACCCGGCAACATGCTACTTCATTCTCGCCATATAATATGCATCCACATATTCACCGTTGCGCAGCGCGTAACGCTTGCCTGTGCCTTCGATCTCAAATCCGTGTTTTTTGTACACCGCAATCGCCGGCTTGTTATCAGCGAACACCGTCAGCTCAATGCGGTCAACGCGCAGCCAGTTATCGCACAGGTCGATCATCTCGCGCATCAGCGCGCTGCCGATACCGCGCCCCTGATGGCCGGCGGCAACCGCCATGCCAAAGGTCGCCACGTGGCTGCGACGAGGGCGCGGTTCGACATGGAGCGACAGATGCCCGGTAACCCGATCGTCCAGCGTCGCCACCAGATGGAAGGTATGGGGTTTGGGCTGTAGCTTCTCCTGCCAGGCTTCCATGGCGGGGTAAGGGATCTGTAGCGTGTCATGATAGACCTCCGGGTGCGCCATCAGCATACGTAAAGGTTCAGCATCGCGCGGTTCGGCATGGCGTATCACTATGTCACTCATTCCCTTGTCCTCTTTTTGGTGGTTGATTCTCCTTCACCATCTCTGACGGCAGCCGGGGAGTCAATGCCGTTTTTTGCAAAAAAAAGATAGACAAGTGCGAATGAGAATGATTATTATTGTCCTGCATTCAGGAAGACCCTTGCGGAAAGCCTGAAAGCACGACATTGCTCACATTGCTTCCAGTATTACTTTAGCCAGCCGGGTGCTGGCTTTTTTTTTGCTGCAACCTCAGGCGCTTTGCGGCCTGGCGGACATCACGCCGTCTTCCGCAACCAGGCCGATGAGATGACTTTTGCTTTCCGCCGCGGCCAGCACCTCGGCGCTGCCGGTGAACTGGCCGCCCTTTTTAATCGCCAGCGAGCGATAGGCGAGGGTGCCATCCAGATTGCCGTGTTCCTCAATGGTGATGCTGTCGCCGCGGCACTGGCCCTGAACCCTGCCATCAATAATCAGCTCACGGCAGCTGATGTTGCCCTCGACCTGACCTTCACGCATCACCTTAATCAGATGTTCTTTCGCCTCGATGTTGCCGGTAAGCTGGCCGTGAATATAGACATGGCCGCTGGCGACAATATTGCCGACGAAATGCACCCCGCTGGCGATGACCGTAGTCTCTTGTTTTTTGCTGGCGACCGCCTGGGGTTCTGGGTTGTTTGCCGGAGGCGTGGCCACTTCTGACGTCTGAGGTTCCGTTTTATTTTTCTTAATAAACATCGCGTTAATTTTGTTCCGTTGGCTATGGAGGAGAAAGGCGACCAGTGCGCAGGCGGCCGCCAGGCGCGCCGGCACGATCGCATCGACAGACCAGGCGATCAGCGCGAGAAGCCAGAAAAAAAGGGCGCCGTTTAAGGCGAGATACTGTTTGTCCATCCGTAGCGGCTGGCTACTCCGTTAGTCATCAGCAACGTCCTGGTTTGCCCTCCACTTATCCGCAGTTTCGCCATTGAGATCAAGATATTTAACCGAAAAATGTCGATTTAATCTGTTGTTAATCAATGAGTTATTAATAATTGCGTATGGATGGTACGCGACCTATTTTTTTGACGAATCTTCACGGAAAACGGACTGAGAGGATGAAGTCATGTCCCGGCTTGCGCTATGGTTGAAGGTAGCTCATTAACTAAGGACAGCGTTATGACTCTGCACTGCGCATTTATTGGCTTCGGCAAAAGCACCACCCGCTACCATCTTCCTTACGTGTTACACCGCCAGGACCGCTGGCAGGTGGCGCACATCTATCGCCGTCGGGCGAAGCCCGAGGAGCAGGCGCCGCAGTATTCCCACATCCATTTCACCAGCGATCTCGATGAAGTATTAAACGACCCGCAGGTCAGGCTGGTGGTGGTCTGCACCCATGCCGACAGCCATTTTGACTATGCGAAAAAGGCGCTGGAGGCGGGGAAAAACGTGCTGGTGGAAAAGCCGTTCACCCCGACGCTGGAGGAAGCCAAGACCCTGTTTGCGCTGGCGAACAGCAAAGGCCTGACGGTGACGCCCTACCAGAACCGCCGCTTCGACTCCTGCTTCCTGACCACTAAAAAGGTGATTGAGAGCGGCAAACTTGGCGAACTGGTGGAGATCGAAAGCCATTTTGACAACTACCGTCCGCTGGCGGAGACCAACCCCGGCGGCCCGCAAAACGGCGAGTTCTATGGCCTTGGTGTGCATACCCTGGACCAGATTATTTCGCTGTTCGGCCGCCCGGACCATGTCGCTTACGATCTGCGCTCGCTGCGCAACAAAGCTAACCCGGATGATACCTTTGAGGCCCAGCTGTTCTACGGCGATCTGAAGGCCATCGTTAAGACCAGCCACCTGGTGCAGATCGACTACCCGAAATTCATCGTCCACGGCCATAAAGGCTCGTTTGTGAAATATGGTATCGACCAGCAGGAGACCAGCCTGAAAGCCAATATCATGCCGGGCGAGCCGGGCTTTGGCGCGGACGACAGCGTCGGCGAGCTGGTGTATGTCAACGAGGCGGGGGAGACGGTGCGCGAAGCGGTCCCGCTGGAGAGCGGCGACTATGGCCGGGTCTACGACGCGCTGTACGACACCCTCGTCAACGGCCAGCCAAATTACGTCAAGGAATCTGACGTTCTTACCAATATGGAGATCCTGCAGCGCGGCTTTGAGCAGCCCTCACCGGTCACCATTACTCTGGTGAAATAAGCCCAGTCGGCTCCTCTGCGCTTGTTCATATTTTTTGAACAGAGGAGTCAATTTTCACCCTCTATGATCGTCGGCGAAATGGGTCCACACTGACTCCATCGAAAACATATGGGGGTGCAACATGATCTACTTACGCAAAGCGAACGAACGTGGCCACGCTAACCATGGCTGGCTGGATTCCTGGCATACTTTCTCTTTCGCCAACTACTACGACCCGAACTTTATGGGCTTCTCCGCCCTGCGGGTGATTAACGACGACGTCATCGACGCCGGTCAGGGCTTCGGTACCCACCCACATAAAGATATGGAGATCCTGACCTATGTGCTGGAAGGGGCGGTGGAGCACCAGGACAGCATGGGCAACAAAGAGCAGGTGCCGGCGGGCGAGTTCCAGATCATGAGCGCGGGTACCGGGGTGCGTCACTCTGAGTACAACCCGAGCAAAACCGATCGTCTGCGTCTGTACCAGATCTGGATTATTCCGGAAGAAACCGGCATTACCCCGCGCTACGAGCAGCGCCGCTTCGACGCCGCCCAGGGCAAACAGCTGGTGCTGTCGCCGGATGCACGGGATGGCTCGCTGAAGGTCTATCAGGATATGGAGCTGTATCGCTGGGCGCTGCTGAAAGATGAGCAGTCGGTTCACCAGATTGCCGCGGAACGTCGCGTCTGGATCCAGGTCGTCAAAGGCGAAGTGACCATCAACGGTACCAAAGCCTCTACCAGCGATGGTCTGGCTATCTGGGACGAGCAGGCGATTTCGGTTCATGCCGACAGCGATAGCGAAATCCTGCTGTTCGATCTGCCGCCGGTTTGATCGTTATCTGAGGTCGTCTATACCCAAAATAATTCGAGTTGCAGAAAGGCGGCGACGCGGAGAATCCCCAGGAGCTTCGTTAAGTAAGTGACCAGGGGTGAGCGAGGAAAGCCAACGCGCATGCAACTCGAAGTATGATGGGTATAAATAAATTGCGTAGCCTTCCCTCATGTTAGGGAAGGTTGCGCTTTGTCCGTGATAAACTGAGAAAATGTTCCCCGTTGATCACAGTCAGGACGATGAAAAAGAAAAGACCCGTACTTCAGGATGTAGCCGATCTTGTCGGCGTGACCAAAATGACGGTCAGTCGCTATTTACGCAACCCGGAGCAGGTCTCCGAAGCGCTGCGTGGCAAGATTGCCGTTGCCCTCGATGAACTGGGTTATATTCCCAATCGCGCCCCTGACATTCTCTCCAACGCCACCAGCCGCGCCATTGGCGTGCTGCTGCCATCGTTAACCAACCAGGTGTTCTCGGAAGTGCTGCGCGGGATTGAAAGCGTCACTGACGCCTTCGGCTATCAAACCATGCTGGCGCACTACGGCTACAAGCCGGAAATGGAAGAGAAACGCCTCGAATCGATGCTCTCCTGGAACATTGACGGCCTGATCCTCACCGAACGCACCCATACGCCCCGCACCCTGAAGATGATTGAAGTCGCCGGCATTCCGGTGGTGGAGCTAATGGACAGCCAGTCACCGTGCCTTGATATCGCGGTCGGTTTCGATAACTTCGAAGCGGCGCGGCAGATGACGGCGGCGATTATCGCCCGCGGCCACCGCCACGTTGCTTATCTCGGCGCGCGTCTTGATGAACGTACTATCATCAAACAGAAGGGGTACGAGCAGGCGATGCTCGATGCGGGCATGACGCCCTACAGCGTGATGGTGGAGCAGTCCTCGTCCTATTCATCCGGGATTGAGCTGATGCGCCAGGCGCGCCGCGAATACCCGCAGCTTGACGGCATCTTTTGCACCAACGATGACCTCGCGGTCGGCGCGGCCTTTGAGTGCCAGCGCCTGGGGCTGAAGATCCCGGACGACATGGCGATAGCCGGTTTCCACGGCCACGATATCGGCCAGGTGATGGAGCCGCGGCTGGCCAGCGTCCTGACCCCGCGCGAGCGGATGGGGCGCATTGGCGCCGAACGTCTGCTGGCGCGCATTCGTGGCGAAGCGATTACCCCTAAGATGTTAGATTTAGGTTTCACATTGTCACCGGGCGGATCAATTTAAACTGACAAGTTTGAAGTAGATCACACATATTCACATCTGGCACGAATGGATATTGCTTCTCCACAGGTCCGGCATGACAATGTTACCGATAACAGTTACCCGTAACAATTAACCGATACGCCGCCTTCGCGCTCAATGAGTCAGCCCCGGCGCGGCGTACCTGTCCGGTGGGAGGATGCTTTGAGCACGACTAATCATGATCACCACGTCTACGTTCTGATGGGCGTTTCCGGCAGCGGGAAATCCGCTGTCGCCAGCGAAGTGGCGCATCAGCTGCATGCCGCGTTTCTCGACGGCGACTTTCTGCATCCGCGCAGCAATATCACCAAGATGGCCTCCGGTGAGCCGCTCAACGATGACGACCGTACCCCGTGGCTGCAGGCGCTAAATGACGCCGCGTTTGCCATGCAGCGTACCAATAAGGTGTCGCTGATCGTCTGTTCGGCGCTGAAGAAGAGCTATCGCGACATTCTGCGCAAGGGCAACCCGAACCTCTCCTTCATCTACCTGAAAGGCGACTTCGAGGTGATCGAAAACCGTCTGAAGGCGCGTAAAGGGCACTTCTTCAAAACCCAAATGTTGGTGACGCAGTTTGAAACGCTGCAGGAACCAGGCGCCGACGAGAGCGATGTGCTTATCGTCGATATCGACCAGCCGCTGGAAGGCGTGGTGGCCAGCACCATTGAGGTGATCAACAAAGGCAGTCACTAGTGAGTACTTTAACGCTTGTTTTAACAGCAGTCGGCTCGGTATTGCTGCTGCTGTTTTTAGTCATGAAGGCGCGGATGCACGCCTTCGTGGCTTTGATGGTGGTTTCTATTGGCGCAGGTCTCTTCTCCGGCATGCCGCTGGATAAAATCGCGGCGACGATGGAAAAGGGGATGGGCGGTACGCTGGGCTTCCTGGCGATCGTCGTCGCGCTGGGCGCGATGTTCGGGAAGATCCTGCATGAAACGGGGGCGGTCGATCAGATTGCCGTCAAGATGCTCAAATCCTTCGGCCACAATCGCGCGCACTATGCGATTGGTCTCGCCGGCCTCATCTGCGCGCTGCCGCTGTTTTTCGAAGTGGCGATCGTGCTACTGATCAGCGTCGCCTTCTCGATGGCGCGCCATACTGGCACTAACCTCGTGAAGCTGGTGATCCCGCTGTTTGCCGGGGTGGCCGCCGCCGCGGCGTTCCTGCTGCCGGGACCGGCGCCGATGCTGCTGGCGTCGCAAATGCACGCCGACTTTGGCTGGATGATCCTGATTGGCCTGTGCGCGGCCATTCCGGGAATGATTATCGCCGGGCCGCTGTGGGGCAACTTCATCAGCCGCTACGTTGAGCTGCATATTCCTGACGACGTGACGGAGCCGCATCTCGGCGAAGGCAAAATGCCCTCCTTCGGCTTCAGCCTGTCGCTGATCCTGCTGCCGCTGGTGCTGGTAGGCCTGAAAACCATCGCCGCGCGCTTTGTGCCGGTGGGGTCGACCGCTTACGAATGGTTTGAATTTATCGGTCACCCATTCACCGCGATCCTGGTAGCCTGCCTGGTGGCAATCTACGGCCTGGCGGTACGTCAGGGGATGGCGAAAGACCGGGTGATGGAGATCTGCGGTCATGCGCTGCAGCCGGCGGGCATTATCCTGCTGGTGATCGGGGCAGGCGGCGTCTTCAAGCAGGTGTTGGTTGACTCCGGCGTCGGCCCGGCGCTGGGTGAAGCGCTGACCGGTATGGGGCTGCCGATCGCCATTACCTGCTTCGTGCTGGCGGCGGCGGTGCGTATCATCCAGGGCTCCGCCACCGTGGCGTGCCTGACGGCGGTCGGCCTGGTGATGCCGGTGATTGAGCAGCTGAACTACAGCGGCGCGCAGATGGCGGCCTTGTCTATCTGTATCGCCGGCGGCTCGATTGTCGTGAGCCATGTGAACGACGCCGGCTTCTGGCTGTTCGGTAAATTTACCGGCGCCACCGAAGCCCAGACGCTGAAAACCTGGACGATGATGGAAACCATCCTCGGCACCACCGGGGCGATTGTCGGCATGATCGCCTTCCAGCTGCTGAGCTAAGTCTGTTCGCCACCCGCTCGCGGGTGGCCAAAAGCCAGGGTAACGCCGTTTACCCTGGCTTCCCGGCGATAAGCCGCGCTTTTTCCCTCTTTTCTCTTCCCGCTCCTCGCCCTTATTAGCGCTACGACGATGCTCGTATCCTTCGGCAAGCCTTGCTGCACCTGGGTTTGTTGCCTCTTTTTGGCAAGGGGAAAATCAGCGGATTTCGCGCTTAATCCATAATCAGGATCAATAAAATCGCGACGGAAAATGTTCCATTCCCTGGGTGATTTCCCCGATAATCATTGCGCTTTGACGACGACCAGCGACGGTGGACAATGTGCAGGATAAGTTGCTTTTCTGATTGTTCAGCAATCATTGATTAATTTCACTTGCGACTTTAGCTGCATTTTGTAAGGTGAGGGATAATCCAGTTGGAAACTGGTCAGGCACAAACAGCACACACCTCGCAGGAATACGTTATGAAAAATGTTGGTTTTATCGGCTGGCGCGGAATGGTCGGCTCTGTTCTCATGCAACGCATGGTTGAAGAGCGCGATTTCGACGCCATTCGCCCGGTGTTCTTCTCTACCTCCCAGCTGGGACAGCCAGCGCCGTCTTTCGGCGGTAGCACCGGTGGCACGCTCCAGGATGCGTTCGATCTGGACGCGCTGAAGGCACTGGACATTATTGTCACGTGCCAGGGCGGCGATTACACCAACGAGATTTACCCGAAGCTGCGCGAAAGCGGCTGGCAGGGTTACTGGATTGACGCCGCCTCTTCGCTGCGCATGAAGGACGATGCGATCATTATCCTCGACCCGGTTAACCAGGACGTGATCACCGCCGGCCTGAACAACGGCGTAAAAACCTTTGTCGGCGGCAACTGTACCGTCAGCCTGATGCTGATGTCCCTCGGCGGCCTGTTTGCCCAGGATCTGGTGGAGTGGGTCAGCGTGGCGACATACCAGGCGGCTTCCGGCGGCGGCGCGCGTCATATGCGCGAACTGCTGAGCCAGATGGGCCAGCTGCACAACCACGTCGCGGCAGAGCTGGCGGACCCGGCTTCCGCCATTCTGGATATCGAGCGCAAAGTGACGTCGCTGACCCGCAGCGGCGAGCTGCCGGTGGATAACTTCGGCGTACCGCTGGCGGGCAGCCTGATCCCGTGGATCGACAAACAGCTGGATAACGGCCAGAGCCGCGAAGAGTGGAAAGGCCAGGCGGAGACCAACAAGATCCTCGCCACCTCGTCCGTTATCCCGGTAGACGGCCTGTGCGTCCGCGTTGGCGCGCTGCGCTGCCACAGCCAGGCGTTCACCATCAAGCTGAAAAAAGATGTCTCTATCCCGACCGTTGAGGAGCTGCTGGCCGCGCACAACCCGTGGGCCAAAGTGGTACCGAACGATCGCGACATTACCATGCGCGAGCTGACCCCAGCCGCGGTGACTGGCACCCTGACCACCCCGGTAGGTCGCCTGCGTAAACTGAATATGGGGCCGGAGTATCTGTCGGCCTTTACCGTTGGCGACCAGCTGCTGTGGGGCGCCGCGGAGCCGCTGCGCCGGATGCTTCGCCAGCTGGCGTAAGCGCAGGATGAACAGAAAGGGGGTCTTCGAGCCCCCTTTTTTTTTGCGTAATACAAGGAGTAAACGCGGATGTTAGATTTTTCCCCACGGAGGTAACTCAGCCTTGGCTATGCTTTAAGTAAGGAATTCCTTACCTGAAGGTGGGACGGAGCAGAAGGATGCAGAAAGCGCTGCGCCGTTCAGGTCAAAAAAAGTCGCCAGTTACAGGAATGAGCGACACTTACAACAGGATGAAAGCATGTCTAATCATATCGATAGAGACGTGATTAATGCGCTAATCGCCGGTCATTTCGCGGACCCTTTTTCCGTGCTCGGCATGCACCGTACCGACGCCGGGCTGGAAGTGCGCGCATTATTACCCGATGCCACCGATGTGTGGGTTATTGAACCGAAAACCGGACGCAAAGTCGGCAAGCTCGAATGCCTCGACTCGCGTGGTTTCTTCAGCGGCGTTCTGCCGCGGCGTAAAAACGCCTTTCGCTATCAGCTGGCCGTCACCTGGCACGGGCAGCAGAATCTGATTGATGACCCTTATCGCTTTGGTCCGCTGCTGCAGGATCTTGACGTCTGGCTGCTGTCGGAAGGGACCCACCTACGCCCTTACGAAACGCTGGGCGCGCACGCCGCCACCATGGACGGCGTCACCGGCACCCGTTTCTCGGTATGGGCGCCGAACGCCCGTCGCGTCTCAGTGGTGGGGCAGTTTAACTACTGGGACGGCCGGCGCCACCCGATGCGATTCCGCAAAGAGTCCGGCATCTGGGAACTGTTCGTCCCCGGCGCGCACAATGGCCAGCTGTATAAATTCGAGCTGATTGACGCCCACGGCCATCTGCGGGTCAAAGCCGACCCTTACGCCTTTGAATCGCAAATGCGTCCGGAAAGCGCCTCGCTTATCTGCGACCTGCCGCCTAAAGTCGAACAGCCGGCGGACCGCAAAGCGGCGAACCAGTTCGATGCCCCTGTCTCTATCTATGAAGTGCATCTTGGCTCATGGCGTCGTCATACCGACAATAATTTCTGGCTGAGCTACCGCGAGCTGGCCGACCAGCTGGTGCCCTACGCGAAATGGATGGGCTTCACCCATCTCGAGCTGCTGCCGGTTAACGAGCACCCGTTCGACGGCAGCTGGGGCTATCAACCCACCGGCCTCTATGCGCCGACCCGCCGATTCGGCACCCGCGATGATTTCCGTTACTTTATCAACGCCGCGCACGCCGCCGGGCTAAACGTCATTCTGGACTGGGTGCCTGGCCACTTCCCGGCGGATGATTTTGCCCTTGCCTCTTTCGATGGCACCGCGCTGTATGAGCACAGCGATCCGCGCGAGGGGTATCACCAGGACTGGAATACCCTGATCTACAACTACGGACGCCGCGAAGTCAGCAACTTCCTGGTGGGAAATGCGCTGTACTGGATCGAACGCTTCGGCATCGATGCTCTGCGCGTCGACGCGGTGGCCTCGATGATCTATCGCGACTATAGCCGCAAGGCGGGGGAGTGGATCCCCAATGAATACGGCGGCCGGGAAAATCTGGAAGCCATTGAGTTTCTGCGCAACACCAACCGCATCCTTGGCGAACAGACGCCGGGCGCGGTCACCATGGCGGAAGAGTCCACCGATTTCGCCGGGGTAACCCGTCCGCCAGCCGGCGGGGGCCTCGGTTTCTGGTTCAAATGGAACCTCGGCTGGATGCACGACACCCTGGATTACATGAAACTCGATCCGGTGCACCGCCGCTTCCATCACGACAAAATGACCTTCGGCATGCTCTACAACTACACCGAGAACTTTGTGCTGCCGCTCTCCCACGATGAAGTGGTGCACGGCAAAAAATCGATTCTCGACCGCATGCCGGGGGACGCCTGGCAGAAGTTCGCCAACCTGCGCGCCTACTACGGCTGGCTGTTCGCCTTCCCGGGGAAAAAGCTGCTGTTTATGGGCAATGAGTTCGCCCAGGGCCGCGAGTGGAACCACGACGGCAGCCTCGACTGGCATCTGCTGGAGGGCGGCGACAACTGGCACCACGGCGTCCAGCGGCTGGTGCGCGACCTGAACCATACCTATCGCCACCATAAGGCGCTGCACGAGCTGGACTTTGACCCGTACGGCTTCGAATGGCTGGTGGTGGACGACCACGAGCGCTCAGTGTTTGTCTTTGTGCGCCGCGACCGGGCGGGGAACGAGATTATCGTCGCCAGCAACTTCACGCCGGTGCCGCGCCACGACTACCGCTTCGGCATCAACCAGCCGGGCCGCTGGCGCGAGGCGTTGAATACCGACTCAATGCACTATCACGGCAGCAACCAGGGCAACGGCGGGGTGGTGGAAAGCGATGCCATCCCCAGCCACGGTCGCGAACATTCGCTGTCCCTGACCCTGCCGCCGCTGGCGACGATCTGGCTGGTCCGGGAGGCGCAATGACCAACCTCGCGGCAGGCAAGCCTGCGCCGTTGGGCGCCAGCTATGACGGCAAGGGGGTGAACTTCGCCCTCTTCTCCGCCCACGCGGAGCGGGTGGAGCTGTGCGTGTTCGACGAGCAGGGCAACGAGCAACGCTTCGATCTCCCGGCGCGCAGCGGCGACATCTGGCACGGCTGGCTGGCTGCCGTCGGGCCGGGCCTGCGCTACGGCTACCGGGTGCATGGCCCCTGGGATCCGGCGCAGGGACACCGCTTTAACCCGGCCAAGCTGCTGCTCGATCCCTGCGCTCATCGGGTTGAGGGCGATCTGCCGGACGACGAGCGCCTGCACGGCGGAATGTGGCAGCCGGATCATCGCGATAGCGCCGCGATAGCGCCAAAATCGCAGGTAGTGGATCTGCGTTACGACTGGCTGGGCGATAAACCGCCGCGTACCCCATGGGGGGAAACGGTGATTTATGAAGCGCACGTGAAAGGGCTCACCCTGCTTAATCCGCAGCTGCCGGAAGCCATTCGCGGAACGTATAAGGCGCTGGGCCACCCGGTGATGATCGCTTACTTCAAATCGCTGGGCATCAGCGCCCTTGAACTGTTGCCGGTGGCGCAGTTCGCCAGCGAGCCGCGACTGCAGCGGATGGGGTTGAGCAACTACTGGGGCTACAACCCGCTGGCCTGGTTCGCGCTGGATCCGCGCTATGCCAGCGACCCGACGCGCGCCCTGGATGAGTTTCGCGATGCGGTTAAGGCGCTACATGCCGCCGGTATCGAGGTGATTCTGGATATCGTGCTCAACCATAGCGCGGAAATCGATCTTGAAGGTCCCACCGTCTCCCTGCGCGGAATCGACAACCGTAGCTATTATTGGGTAAGGGAAGATGGCGATTATCACAACTGGACCGGGTGCGGGAATACGCTCAATCTCAGCCACCCGGGGGTAGTGGAACTGGCGCGCCAGTGTTTGCGCTTCTGGGTGGATGAGTGCCATGTCGACGGTTTTCGCTTCGATCTCGCCTCAGTGATGGGACGGACGCCGGAATTCCGCCAGGATGCGCCGCTGTTCGAGGCTATCCGCCACGACAGCGTGCTGTCGCAGGTGAAACTGATCGCCGAACCCTGGGATATCGGCCCGGGGGGCTACCAGGTGGGCAATTTTCCCCCGCTGTTCGCTGAGTGGAACGACCATTTTCGCGATAGCGCCCGCCGCTTCTGGCTGCAGCAAAACGTCTCCCTGGGGGATTTCGCGCAACGCTTCGCGGCCTCCAGCGATCTCTTTGCCCGTGATGGCAAGCCGCCATCGGCGACGGTCAATCTGGTGACGGCCCACGATGGCTTCACGCTGCGCGACTGCGTTTGTTTCAATCAGAAACACAATGAGGCGAACGGGGAGGAGAATCGCGATGGGACTAACAATAACTACAGCAACAATCATGGTATAGAAGGATTAGAAGCTAATTTTGCGGTGATTGAACGGCGACGCGCCAGCGTGCATGCGCTGCTGACGACGCTGCTGCTGGCTCAGGGGACGCCGATGCTGCTGGCGGGCGATGAGCAGGGTCACAGCCAGCACGGCAACAATAATGCCTACTGTCAGGACAACGCCCTGACCTGGCTCGACTGGCGCCAGGCGAACCCGGGATTAACCGCCTTTACCGCGGCGCTGATCCACCTGCGCCGGCGCATTCCGGCGCTCACCCGCAACCGCTGGTGGCAGGAGGGGGATGGCAGCGTCCGCTGGCTTAATCGCCATGCCCAGCCGCTGACTGCCGGGGAGTGGCAGCAGGGGGCAGCGTGTATGCAGATCCAGTTGTCGGATCGCTGGCTGCTCACGCTGAACGCCACCGCAGAGGTGGTCGATATGGTTTTACCCGAGGGGGAATGGCGCGCCGTTCCTCCATTCGCCGGAGAGGATAATCCGGTCATCATGGCTGTCTGGCATGGGCCCGCGCACGGAGTGTGCGTATTTCAAAGGTCGTAAGCCCTGAAGCTTCCGGTTGAACCCGTGGCGGCGGCGCGGCGGGATGAGCAGGAAAGCGGGGGTGTAAAAAGGAGTTAATCATGGTTAGGCTTGAAAAAAACGATCCGCTGATGCTGGCGCGTCAATTACCTATCAAATCCGTGGCGTTGATCCTTGCGGGCGGCCGTGGCACCCGGCTTAAGGATCTCACCATTAAGCGTGCGAAACCTGCCGTTCACTTCGGCGGCAAGTTCCGTATTATCGATTTCGCATTATCTAACTGCATTAACTCAGGGATCCGCCGCATCGGCGTTATTACCCAGTATCAGTCGCATACGCTGGTGCAGCACATCCAGCGCGGCTGGTCGTTCTTCAGCGAAGAGATGAACGAGTTTGTCGATCTGCTGCCGGCCCAACAGCGCGTACACGGCGAAAACTGGTATCGCGGCACGGCGGACGCGGTGACGCAGAACCTGGACATCATCAGCCGCTACAAGGCCGAGTACGTGGTGATCCTCGCGGGCGACCATATTTATAAGCAGGACTACTCGCGCATGCTGATCGACCATGTCGAAAAAGGGGCGCGTTGCACCGTGGCCTGCATGCCGGTGCCCATTGAAGAGGCATCCGCCTTCGGCGTCATGGCGGTCGACGAAAACGAAAAAATCATTGAGTTTGTCGAGAAACCCGCCAACCCGCCGGCGATGCCGACCGACCCGACCAAATCGCTGGCCAGCATGGGCATTTATGTCTTCGACGCCGCCTATCTTTATGAGCTGCTGGAGGAAGACGATCGCAACGAGAACTCCAGCCATGATTTCGGCAAAGACATCATTCCGAAGATCACCGAAGCTGGCATGGCTTATGCACATCCTTTCCCGCTCTCCTGCGTGCAGTCCGACCCGAACGCCGAGCCGTACTGGCGCGACGTGGGGACGCTTGAGGCCTACTGGAAGGCCAACCTCGATCTGGCGTCAGTCACGCCGGAGCTGGATATGTACGACCAGAACTGGCCGATCCGTACCCATATGGAATCGCTGCCGCCGGCGAAGTTCGTGCAGGACCGTTCCGGAAGCCACGGCATGACCCTGAACTCGCTGGTCTCCGGGGGCTGCATTATCTCCGGGTCGGTGGTGGTGCAGTCGGTGCTGTTCCCGCGCGTGCGGGTGAACTCATTCTGTAACATTGATTCGGCAGTCTTGTTGCCAGATGTCTGGGTGGGGCGCTCATGCCGCCTGCGTCGCTGCGTGATTGACCGCGCCTGCGTCATCCCGGAAGGTATGGTGATTGGTGAGAACGCGGAAGAGGATGCACGCCGCTTCTATCGCTCAGAGGAAGGTATCGTGCTGGTGACCCGCGACATGCTGCGGAAATTGGGGCACAAACAGGAGCGCTAATGCAGGTCTTACATGTATGTTCTGAGATGTTCCCGCTGTTAAAGACGGGCGGTCTGGCGGACGTCATCGGCGCGCTGCCGGCGGCGCAAATCGCGGAGGGTATCGATACGCGCGTGCTGTTGCCGGCGTTTCCCGATATCCGCCGCGGCGTGGTGGATGCCCAGGTGGTGACCCGCCGGGATACGTTCGCCGGGCGGATCACGCTGCTGTACGGCCACTTTAACGGCGTGGGGATCTATCTGATAGACGCCCCGCATCTCTATGACCGGCCGGGGAGCCCTTACCACGATACCAACCAGCACGCTTATACCGACAACGTTCTGCGCTTTGCGCTGCTGGGCTGGGTGGGAAGCGAAATGGCCAGCGGACTGGATCCGTTCTGGCGCCCGGATGTGGTCCATGCCCACGACTGGCACGCCGGCCTGACGCCGGCCTACCTGGCGGCGCGCGGGCGTCCGGCTAAATCGGTCTTTACCGTGCACAACCTGGCGTACCAGGGGATGTTTTACTCCTGGCATATGAATGATATCGAGCTGCCGTGGTCGTTTTACAACATGCATGGCCTCGAGTTTAATGGCCAGATCTCGTTTCTGAAGGCCGGCCTTTACTACGCCGACCATATTACGGCGGTGAGCCCGACCTACGCGCGCGAGATCACCGAGCCGCAGTACGCCTACGGCATGGAGGGGCTGCTGCGTCAGCGCCATCATGAAGGGCGGCTGTCGGGAATTCTCAACGGCGTTGACGACGGTATCTGGAGCCCGCAAAACGACCTCCTGCTGCCGATGCGCTACGATCGCGACACGCTGGAGGAGAAGGCGGAGAACAAGCGTCAGCTGCAGATCGCCATGGGCCTGAAGGTCGATGATAAAGCGCCGCTGTTTGCCGTCGTCAGCCGTCTCACCAGCCAGAAAGGGCTCGATCTGGTGCTTGAAGCGCTGCCGGGCCTGCTTGAGCAGGGCGGCCAGCTGGCGCTGCTGGGCGCCGGCGACCCGGTGCTGCAGGAAGGGTTCCTCGCCGCCGCTGCCGAACACCCGGGCAAGGTGGGGGTGCAGATTGGCTATCATGAGGCCTTCTCCCACCGCATTATGGGGGGCGCCGACGTCATTCTGGTCCCGAGCCGCTTTGAACCCTGCGGCCTGACCCAGCTGTACGGTCTGAAGTACGGTACGCTGCCGCTGGTGCGCCGCACCGGCGGGCTGGCGGACACGGTCTCTGACAGTTCGCTGGAGAACCTTGCCGATGGTCTGGCGACAGGTTTTGTCTTTGAGGACAGCAATGCGCTGTCATTGCTGCGCGCTATACGTCGCGCCTTTGTCCTCTGGTCGCGCCCATCGCTCTGGCGCTATGTGCAGCGTCAGGCGATGAATATGGATTTTAGCTGGCAGGTTGCCGCGAACTCCTATCGCGAACTTTATCAACGCTTGATGTAATCACTGGAGTCATTGTTATGAATGTACCCTTTAGCTATGCATCACCGACGCTGAGCGTTGAGGCGTTAAAACATTCTATTGCCTATAAGCTGATGTTTATCATCGGTAAAGATCCGGCCATCGCCAACAAGCATGAATGGCTTAACGCCACGCTGTTTGCCGTTCGCGATCGCATGGTGGAGCGCTGGCTGCGCTCCAACCGCGCGCAGCTCTCGCAGGAAGTGCGCCAGGTATACTATCTGTCGATGGAGTTCCTGATCGGCCGTACCCTCTCGAATGCCCTGTTGTCGCTCGGCATCTATGACGATGTGAGCAGCGCGCTGGCGGAGATGGGGCTCGATCTTGAAGAGCTGATCGATGAAGAGAACGACCCGGGGCTTGGCAACGGCGGTCTGGGCCGCCTGGCGGCCTGCTTCCTTGACTCCCTGGCGGCGCTGGGGCTGCCGGGACGTGGCTACGGGATCCGCTACGACTACGGGATGTTTAAACAGAATATCGTCGATGGCCGACAAAAAGAGTCCCCTGACTACTGGCTGGAGTACGGTAACCCGTGGGAGTTTGAGCGCCACAACACCCGCTATAAAGTGCGCTTCGGCGGCCGCATTCAGCAGGAGGGGAAGAAAACCCGCTGGATAGAGACGGAAGAGATCATTGCCGAAGCCTACGATCAGATTATCCCCGGCTTTGACACCGACGCCACCAACACGCTGCGTCTGTGGAGCGCGCAGGCCAGTAGCGAAATTAACCTCGGTAAGTTCAACCAGGGCGACTACTTCGCCGCGGTAGAGGATAAGAACCACTCCGAAAACGTCTCCCGCGTCCTCTATCCGGACGACTCGACCTACTCCGGCCGCGAGCTGCGCCTGCGCCAGGAGTATTTCCTCGTCTCGGCCACGGTGCAGGATATTCTGAACCGCCACTATCTGTTGCATAAGACCTATGACAACCTGGCGGACAAGATAGCCATCCACCTGAATGACACCCACCCGGTGCTGTCGATACCGGAGCTGATGCGCCTGCTTATCGACGAGCATAAATTCAGCTGGGACGAGGCGTTCGAGGTGACCTGTCAGGTCTTCTCCTATACCAACCATACCCTGATGAGCGAAGCGCTCGAGACCTGGCCGGTGGATATGCTGGGCAAAATTCTCCCGCGCCATCTGCAGATTATCTTTGAGATTAACGACTACTTCCTCAAGACCCTGCAGGAGCAGTATCCCAACGATACCGCGCTGCTCAGCCGGACCTCGATTATCGACGAGTCAAACGGCCGTCGCGTGCGGATGGCCTGGCTGGCGGTGGTGGTCAGCCACAAGGTCAATGGGGTGTCGGAGCTACATTCCCGATTGATGGTGGAGTCGCTGTTTGCCGAATTCGCCAAAATTTTCCCGATGCGCTTTATCAACGTGACCAACGGCGTCACGCCGCGCCGCTGGCTGGCGCTGGCCAACCCGCCGCTCTCCAAAGTGCTGGATGAGCATATCGGCCGCACCTGGCGGACCGATCTGAGCCAGCTTGACGAGCTGAAGCAGCATATCGACTATCCGACGGTCAATCAGGCAGTGCGTCAGGCTAAACTGGAAAACAAACAGCGGCTGGCCAGCTATATTGCGCAGCAGCTTAATGTGGTGGTGAATCCGAAGGCGCTGTTTGATGTGCAGATCAAACGCATTCACGAGTACAAACGCCAGCTGATGAATGTGCTGCACGTCATTACCCGCTATAACCGGATCAAAGCCGATCCGCAGGCGGAGTGGGTGCCGCGGGTGAACATTTTCGCCGGTAAGGCGGCTTCAGCCTACTACATGGCCAAGCATATTATTCACCTGATCAACGATGTGGCGGCGGTGATCAATAACGATCCGCAGATTGGCGACAAGCTGAAGGTCGTTTTTATCCCCAACTACAGCGTCAGCCTGGCGCAGCTGATCATTCCGGCGGCAGACCTGTCGGAACAGATCTCGCTCGCAGGCACGGAAGCCTCCGGCACCAGTAATATGAAGTTTGCCCTTAACGGCGCGCTGACGATCGGCACCCTCGACGGGGCGAACGTGGAGATGCAGGAGCACGTGGGCGAAGAGAATATCTTTATCTTCGGCAACACCGCGGAAGAGGTGGAGGAGCTGCGTCGCAGCGGCTATAAACCTCGCGAATATTACGAGCAGGATGAAGAGCTTCACCAGGCGCTGACGCAGATCGGTACCGGCGTTTTCAGTCCGGCGGAACCGGGGCGCTACCGCGACCTGCTGGATTCGCTGATTAACTTTGGCGACCACTACCAGGTGCTGGCGGACTATCGTAGCTATGTGGACTGCCAGGATCGCGTCGACGAGCTGTATCAACATCCGGAAGAGTGGGCCTACAAGGCGATGCTGAATATTGCCAATATGGGCTACTTCTCTTCCGACCGGACGATCCAGGAGTACGCGAAATATATCTGGCATATCGACCCGGTAAGGCTGTAAGCCAGTCAACGCAACACAACGGGGCCATTTGGCCCCGTTGTTTCATTATTGCGGTTGGATCCGGCCTCAGGCGTTTCCCCAGGCCCGCGCAGCCGGGCGCGTTAAGACGCTAACGACAGCTCAGACTTTCCCGCATGCTGCGCCAGCCATTCGCTGATGCGCGCCTGCTGCTCGCCATTCAGCCACATGCCCTGTTTGGTTCGACGCCAGATGGCGTCATCCAGGCTGCGCACCCATTCATGCTCAACCAGATACTTCAGCTCGGCTTCATAAAACTCATGGCCGAAATCTTCCCCCAGATCGCTCAGGGCGCTGGCTTCCTTGAGGATCCACTCGCTGTTGCTCCCGTAGGTGCGGGCATAATGGCGGGCCAGTGATTCACTGATGAACGGGAAGCGACGGCGCAGTTTTGCCGCGTAGTCGTCGCGGTCGCCGCCGATATCGCCGCCTGGGAGCACCGCGGTTTTGGTCCATGCCGGGCCGATCCCTTTGTAATAGGGGGTCAGTTTTTCCAGCGCATGCTCGGCCAGTTTGCGATAGGTGGTCAGCTTCCCGCCGAAGACGGAGAGCAGCGGCGCCTGGCCGTTCTCATCGTGAATATCCAGCGTGTAGTCGCGGGTGATCGCCTGCGGTGAATCCGACTCGTCGTCGCACAGCGGACGGACGCCGGAGTAGGTCCAGACGATATCATCCCGGCTGAGGGTCTTTTTAAAGTGCGCGTTATAGACGTTCAGCAGGTAATTAATCTCTTTATCATCAATGGCCACCGCTTTCGGATCGCCCTTATACTCGACGTCCGTCGTGCCGATGATGGAGAACTCATCCATCCACGGGATAACAAACACAATACGTTTATCTTCGTTTTGCAGAATGTAGGCCTGCTTCTGGGTATGCACCCGCGGCACCACGATGTGGCTGCCCTTGATCAGGCGGATACCGTAAGGCGAGCGGAGATGCATCCCTTCGTCGAAGAACTGTTTGACCCATGGACCGGTGGCATTGACCAGACCGCGCGCCTTCCAGGTAAACTTCTCGCCGCTATCGATATCTTCCGCTTCCACCACCCACAGGCCGTTCTCCCGTTTTGCCGAGATGGCGCGAGTGCGGGTCCGCACCTCGCCGCCTTTGCGGACGACCATCTGCGCGTTGGCCAGCACCAGGCGGGCATCGTCGACCCAGCAGTCGGAATATTCGAAACCGCGCACAATTTCCGGCTTAAGTACCGATTCTGCGCCAAAACGCAAGCCGGTGGATCCCGGCAGACTGGTGCGTTTGCCCAGATGATCGTACATAAACAAGCCGATGCGGATCATCCATGCCGGACGCAGATGCGGGCGATGCGGGAGACGAAAGCGCATCGGGAAGGCGATATGCGGGGCCATTTTTAACAGCACTTCGCGTTCGGCCAGCGCTTCGCTGACCAGGCGGAACTCATAGTGTTCGAGGTAGCGTAGCCCGCCGTGGATCAGTTTGGAACTGGCGCTGGAGGTGGCGCAGGCGAGATCGCGCGCTTCCAGCATCAGTACGGATAAACCACGCCCGGCGGCATCTGCCGCGATACCGGCACCGTTGATGCCTCCGCCTATCACAATCAGATCTTTGGTTTCCACGTTCTTACCCTCTCACACTTTCGTTTAAGCTCACAAATGCTCGATATCGCTCACTATAGCAAACAAACGCGCTTTTGGTAACATCAAAAAAACATTTTGGAGTGATGGGTGTAACATATTGGCGTTTCTTTACCGCCTGACGGTACACTACAGGGTAAAATTGGGCCGGCCACTGCCCGTCATGACGAGAAAGAGAAGAGAACCATGGAACAGTTTGAATGTATCAACGTTGAAGAAGCGCACCAGAAACTGCATCAGCAGACGGCGGTTTTGGTCGATATCCGCGATCCGCAAAGCTATGCGATGGGCCATACGCCGGGCGCGTTTCATCTGACCAACGATACCCTGGGCGCGTTTATGCGTGACAACGACTTTGACACGGCGGTGATGGTGATGTGCTATCACGGCAACAGCAGCAAGGGCGCCGCGCAGTATCTGCTGCAGCAGGGGTTTGATAAGGTCTACAGCGTTGACGGCGGGTTCGACGCCTGGCATCGCCATTTCCCGGCGGAAGTGGCGCACGGGACGTTTTAACGACTGGCAGGTATACTATCTCCCTTTGTGTGGAATAAGCGATTCGCTGCATGTTAATGATTACCTCTTTTGCCAACCCGCGTGTGGCCCAGGCGTTTGTCGATTATATGGCGACGCAGGGGATTATCCTGACTATCCAGCAGCACACCCAGAGCGACGTCTGGCTGGCTGATGAGAGTCAGGCCGGGCGCGTCAGGGCTGAGCTGGCGCGTTTTCTCGAAAACCCGGCGGACCCGCGCTATCTGGCGGCGAGCTGGCAGTCCGGTCAGACCAACAGCGGGTTGCGCTATCAGCGCTTTCCTTTCTTTGCCACGCTGCGACATAACGCCGGCCCGTTCACCTGGGCGATTCTGCTGATCTGCATCGCGGTGTTCATCCTGCAAAATCTGCTGGGCGATCAGCCGGTGATGATTTGGCTGGCCTGGCCCTACGATCCTTCGCTGCAGTTCGAAGCCTGGCGCTATTTCAGCCATGCTTTCATGCATTTCTCGCTGATGCATATTCTCTTCAACCTGCTATGGTGGTGGTATCTCGGCGGCGCGGTGGAAAAGCGCATCGGCAGCGGCAAGCTGGTGGTGATCACCGTCATCAGCGCCCTGCTGAGCGGCTTTGTGCAGCACCAGTTTAGCGGCCCGTGGTTTGGCGGGCTGTCGGGCGTGGTTTACGCGCTGATGGGCTATGTCTGGCTGCGGGGCGAGCGCGATCCGCAGAGCGGTATTTATCTGCAGCGCGGGTTGATACTCTTCTCTTTAGTATGGTTAATTGCTGGCTGGTTTGACGTTTTCGGCATGGCGATCGCTAACGGCGCGCACGTGGCTGGTCTGGCGACCGGCCTGGCGATGGCGTTTGTCGATACCTTGCATGGGCGAAAACGCGCATAAAGACTTACCGACAGGGGTCGGGTAGGCGACATTTTTCCAGGGATATTTCATGAAACAAACACAACGTCATGACGCCATTATCGAGCTGGTAAAAAAACAGGGTTACGTCAGCACGGAAGAGCTGGTTGAGCAGTTCGCGGTCAGCCCGCAGACCATCCGCCGCGACCTGAACGATTTAGCCGAACAGAAAATGATCCTCCGTCATCACGGCGGCGCGGCGCTGCCCTCCAGCTCGGTGAACACCTCCTGGCACGATCGCAAAGCGACCCAGACGGCGGAGAAAGAGCGTATCGCCCGGCGGGTGGCCAGCGAGATCCCGGACGGGGCGACGCTGTTTATCGATATCGGCACCACGCCGGAAGCGGTGGCGCACGCCCTGCTCGATCACAACGATTTGCGGATTGTGACCAATAACCTGAACGTCGCCAACACGCTGATGGTGAAAGAGGACTTCCGCATTATTCTCGCCGGCGGCGAACTGCGCAGCCGCGACGGCGGGATCATCGGGGAAGCCACCCTCGACTTTATCTCGCAGTTCCGTCTCGACTTCGGCATTCTCGGCATCAGCGGCGTCGACAGCGATGGCTCGCTGCTGGAGTTTGATTATCATGAAGTGCGCACCAAGCGCGCGATTATTGAGAATTCACGCCACGTGATGCTGGTGGTGGATCATACCAAGTTTGGCCGTAACGCGATGGTCAACATGGGCAGCATCAGCATGGTCGATGCGGTCTATACCGATGTGCTGCCCCCGGCGGGCGTGCTCAAAGTCATCACCGATAACAACCTCCAGCTCGAGCTGTGCTAAGCGACAACGGCGTCGTCAGACGCCGTATCCCATCATCTTAAGCAACTGCTGGGCATGCTGCACCGCGTCCTGACGGTGGGCGACGCCCAGTTTCTGATACAGGTTGCGAATATGGGTCTTGATGGTGGTGGCCGCCACGTCAAGCTCGCCGGCAATCTGCTCGTTGCTGTAGCCGGAATAGATTAAGCCAAGCACCTGCCATTCGCGCTGGGTCAGCGGGCTGGTGCGGATAAGCTCCGGCACCTCGGGGTGATTCAGCAGCCGCTCGACGAACCCTTCGTCAAAGTGGGCGAATTTGTGGCGATGATGCTGGTTGATGTCGCGCAGAATGCGCTGGGCGCGATGCTGCTCCAGCTCCGGCAGGGTGTTCAGCTGGATCAGCTGGCGCAGCTGCTGGGCCATCGCCTCGCCTTCAATCACAAAGTGGTTGATAAAGCCGGTGCGGTTGGCGAGCGTCAGGGCTTCCAGCAGGGCTTTCTGCGCTTCGCTCTTGCGTCCTGCCTGCCAGTACAGCTGGTTGAGCAGCAGCAGGTTGCGGTTGAGATCGCTCATCAAACGCAGTGAGCGCGCATTTTCGTTCAGCTCTTCCAGCACCATTTCCGCCGGTTCGAAATCGCCCAGCAGGATCTGCGCGCGGGCAATATTGCGCCACTGGCTCTGCAGGAAGTGGTTATTGGCGAATTCCGGCTTCGGCGTCTGGCGCAGCCAGTTGGCCGCCGCGGTTTTATCGCCGGTCATCTGCCAGTAGATCACCCGCACCTTGTCGGCGTTGGAGACCCAGTCGCTGTGGTAGTGACCGTTACCGAGCAGGTTTTCCAGCCGGTTCAGGTGGCTACGGGCATTATCCAGATCGCCGCGCGCCAGCGAGCATTGCACCATCAGCGCCAGACACTGCAGCTGCTGCTGCGGTTGATAAGTTGAGAGAACCGCCATCCCCTGGCGGGCGCAGGCTTCAGCCTCGTCGAGGCGCGCCCATGCCCACAGCAGCTGAGAGCGGATGCGCAGCAGGAACTCATGCATCGGCAGCTGCTCAAGATGCTGTTCGCGTACCAGATGGAAGGCTTTCTCCTGGCTCTCCCAGGCGGCCTGCAGGAAGCCCTGGGCGAACAGAATTTCGCTTTGCTGAATGATGCTCCACAGGGCGTAATGCCAGACGTCGTGACGGCGGGCCATCTGTTCGGTCTGCTGCATCACGGCGAGAGATTTGGTCAGTTTCCCCTTACAGTGGAGGACTTCGCCATGTACTGAGGTGGCGACGATGCGGCTGTAATAGTTGGCCAGCGGCAGCTCTTCCAGCGCCACCATCGACAGACGTTCCGCTTCGTCCTGGTCGCCGTCGTTAATCGCCACCTGCGCGCGCAGGGCGTTGAAGTCGCCATGCATCGCGGTATCCATTTCGACGCTCATCTCCTGCTCGGCGCGCGCCAGCAGGGTGTTGACTTCGCTGTAGCGATGCTGGCTCTGCATCAGCCAGGCCTGCAGCAGGATCAGGCGCGGATTTTCCAGCAGATTTGACCAGGGCAGCGCCGACAGCGACTGCTCCAGCAGACCCAGTTCGCTATGGTTGAACATGCCCCAGGCGTGATTGAGCAAGATATCGCGCAGCATTTTGGCATCGCCGGCCGCCAGCGCATGGTGGATGGCCTCGCTGGGGAAGCCTTGCGCCATCCAGCTCTCCGCCGCGGCGCGGTGGATCTCCGGCAGTTCAACCGCCAGCTCCCACTGACAGCGCTGGCGCAGGAAACTGCCAAACAGCGGGTGATAGCGGAACCATTCGCCGGAATCATCCATCCGCTGCAGGAACAGCCCTTGACGTTCGATCTCCTCCAGCTGCATCTGGCCATTCTCTTCGCCGGTGACGCGCACGATTAACGCGTCGTTCATTGAGCGCAGCAGAGAGCTCTTCAGCAAAAAGTTGCGCGTGCGGGCGTCGACGTTATCCAGCACTTCATCCACCAGATAATCCGACAGATGGCTGGCGTTAATCCCGGCGAGGCGACGGGCGGAGTGTTGGGCGGAGGAGTTATTCTGGCGGGCGGAGAGGGCGATGAGCTGCAGCGCGGTGGCCCACCCGGCGACGTCGTCGCACAGCCGACTGCTGTCGTCGGCTTCGATAGGCGACGTCAGACGACAGTCGAAAAATTGTTTCGCTTCCTGGTGGGTAAAGGCCAGCTGCTGGCTGCCAATCTCCAGCAGCTGATCGCGGACGCGCAGGTTGGCAATACCCAGCTGCGGCAGGTTCCGCGACAGGACCACGAGGGTCATATTCTCCGGCTGATGGCGCAGGAAAAAGCGCATCGCGTCATGGATCACCGGATTATTGATCAGGTGATAATCATCAATGACGAGGTACAGCGGGCGCTGCCAGTCGGCGAGTTCAATAAACAGCTGCGCAAAAAGAGAGGAGAGGCTGGCGTACTGGCGCTTTTGCACCATCGCTTCACTGGCCGCGCAGTGGTTGCCGGTGGCCTGCTGGATCGCCGCGATCAGATAGCTGGCAAAACGCTCCTGCTGGTTGTCGCCTTCGTCCAGCGAAAACCACCCAAGATCGTTTTTACCTGCGGCCCACTGAGAAATGAGCGTTGTTTTACCGTACCCGGCAGGACTGGTGATCAGCACGAGACGATAATTGTTCGCGCCGGAAAGTTTCGCCAGTAAACGCTCACGAACCACGGTGTGTTCAAGGCGAACCGGACGACTTAATTTGGACGGAATCAACATAGTTCTACATTTCGCTGTGCAAGAGAGAGGTTGCGATTTTTTTTGCGCTTCGTAATTAATATCTAATAAGGTCGGTGATTATGAAATTTATTGCAAGTTATGTCCGAAGTTTATGCTCTTGAATTTGCTCTATGTCACAAATTTCGACATTGGTTGCGAATGGGTAAAAATCGCAGGCAGGACTCGTCCTCAGCGGTTTTTAGCCGGCAGCTGGCGGAGCGGGGAGAGATTTATTTTATATCGGGAGTAGTTGTTTGTTTTTATTAAATTATTGTCAGTGATTTCTTAGAAGTAATCTTTTTTGCGGATTAATGTGATGAAATGTGCTTATTTTCCCGGAGGTCGCAATTCATTTTTTTAATAACCAGGCGAAAGGCGGGAAGCGTTTTGCCGCGTAGTGGCCTGTAACAAATTTTTACCCTGCACAGGTGACATCTCGACTGTCATACAGCGGTGATTTTTACAGCATATTTTGGCCTTCTCACCCACACTATAGTGGCCAGGATCACACTTTTCGCTCATCCCCGGTACTCCTCCCTGTCTAATCCCCGTCGGGATGAGGACGATGAATCGGGAGGTCGGCACACTAGCGCCATCGTTTTAGTAAAGGACCCGGATCTCATTATGTCACAGACTTCATTTAACAAAGCTCAGTTTCAGGCTGCACTGACGCGTCAGTGGCAGCGTTTTGGTTTACAGTCCGCTTCCGAGATGACGCAGCGTCAATGGTGGCGCGCCGTCAGCGGAGCGCTGGCGGAACTTCTGTCGGCGCAGCCGGTGGCAAAACCAGCGCAAGGACAACGTCACGTTAACTACATCTCGATGGAGTTTCTGATTGGTCGCCTGACCGGCAACAACCTGCTCAACCTGGGCTGGTACGAGGGCGTAAGCGACGCGCTGAAAGGCTATGACGTCAACCTCACCGATCTGCTGGAAGAAGAGACCGACCCGGCGCTGGGTAACGGCGGCCTGGGCCGTCTGGCAGCCTGCTTCCTCGACTCCATGGCGACCGTGGGGCAGTCGGCGACCGGCTACGGCCTCAATTACCAGTATGGTCTGTTCCGCCAATCCTTTGACGATGGCCAGCAGAAGGAAGCCCCGGACGACTGGGGTCGCAGCAGCTACCCGTGGTTCCGCCATAACGAGGCGCTGGATGTCCAGGTCGGCATCGGCGGCAAAGTCAGCAAAAACGGCGAATGGCAGCCGGCGTTCGTCATTACCGGCGAAGCCTGGGATCTGCCGGTGCTCGGCTATCGCAACAACGTCGCCCAGCCGCTGCGTCTGTGGCAGGCCAAACATGCCCATCCGTTTAACCTGACCAAATTCAACGACGGTGATTTCCTGCGCGCCGAGCAGCAGGGCATCGACGCGGAAAAACTGACTAAGGTGCTGTACCCGAACGACAACCATCAGGCCGGTAAAAAACTGCGCCTGATGCAGCAGTACTTCCAGTGCGCCTGCTCAGTGGCCGATATCCTGCGTCGTCATCATCTGGCAGGCCGCAAGCTGGCCGAGCTGGCGGATTACGAAGTGATCCAGCTGAACGATACGCACCCGACCATCGCCATCCCGGAACTGCTGCGCGTGCTGATCGACGAGCACCAGCTGAGCTGGGACGACGCCTGGGCGATCACCAGCAAAACCTTTGCTTACACCAACCATACCCTGATGCCGGAAGCGCTGGAGTGCTGGGATGAGAAGCTGGTGAAAGCGCTGCTGCCGCGCCATATGCAGATCATCAACGCGATTAACGACAAATTTAAACTGCTGGTGGACAAAACCTGGCCGGGCGATAAGCAGGTCTGGGCGAAACTGGCGGTGGTGCATGACAAGCAGGTGCGGATGGCCAACATGTGCGTGGTGGGCGGTTTTGCCGTCAACGGCGTGGCGGCGCTGCACTCGGACCTGGTGGTGAAAGATCTGTTCCCGGAATATAACCAGCTGTGGCCGAACAAATTCCATAACGTGACCAACGGCATCACGCCGCGCCGCTGGATCAAGCAGTGCAACCCGGCGCTGGCCACGCTGCTGGATGAGACGCTGAAAAAAGAGTGGGCCAATGACCTCGACCAGCTGATCAATCTGGAAAAATACGCTGACGATGCGGCATTCCGTCAGACTTATCGCGATATCAAGCAGGCCAACAAAGTTCATCTGGCTGAGTTTGTGAAGCAACGTACCGGGATTGAGATCAACCCGCAGGCGATTTTCGACATTCAGATCAAACGTCTGCACGAGTACAAGCGTCAGCACCTCAACCTGCTGCATATCCTTGCGCTGTACAAAGAGATCCGCGAAAACCCGCAGACCGACCGCGTTCCGCGCGTCTTCCTGTTCGGCGCGAAAGCGGCGCCGGGCTACTATCTGGCGAAAAACATTATTTTTGCCATCAACAAGGTAGCGGAAGCGATCAACAACGACCCGAAAGTCGGCGATAAGCTGAAAGTGGTCTTCCTGCCAGACTATTGTGTATCGGCTGCGGAAAAACTGATCCCGGCGGCGGATATCTCCGAGCAGATCTCCACCGCGGGCAAAGAAGCCTCTGGCACCGGCAACATGAAGCTGGCGCTGAACGGCGCGCTGACCGTCGGGACGCTGGATGGCGCCAACGTGGAAATCGCCGAGCAGGTCGGTGAAGAGAACATCTTTATCTTCGGCCACACGGTAGAAGAAGTGAAAGCCCTGAAAGCGAAAGGCTACGATCCGCTGAAATGGCGTAAAAAAGACAAACTGCTCGATGCAGTGCTTAAGGAGCTGGAGAACGGCACCTATAGCAACGGCGATAAGCATGCCTTCGACCAGATGCTGCATAGTCTGCTGCAGGGCGGCGACCCGTATCTGGTGCTGGCCGATTTCGAAGCCTACGTGGCGGCGCAAAAACGGGTAGATGAGCTGTATCGCGACCAGGAGGCCTGGACCCGCGCGACAATCCTCAACACCGCGCGCTGCGGCATGTTCAGCTCCGACCGCTCGATCCGCGATTATCAGCAACGTATCTGGCAGGCGAAACGCTAAAGGAAGGCCTATGGAGAGTAAACGCCTCGATAATGCCGCGCTGGCGGCGGGCATCAGCCCCAGCTATATCAACGCGCACGGCAAGCCGCAGTCTATCGCGGCTGTCACCAAACAGCGTCTGCTGGATGCGATGCATCGCTCAACCGCCGCCACGAAAGTGGCGGTTAACCCGCTGCCGAACGTGAAGATCTTCACCCACGGCAAAAAAATGTCGCTGCCGGTGGCAGGACGCGGTGAGTATCAGTGGATCCTGACCACTGAGGACGGTAAGCAGTATCAGGGTAAAACCCGCGGCGGCGAGACGCTGCCGCTGCCGGCCAGACTGCCGGAGGGGTATCACTCCCTGACGCTCACCCAGGAGGGGGAGCGCTGGCACTGCCGGACCATCGTCGCCCCGGCCCGCTGCTATGAGCCGCAGCCGCTGAAAGAGGGGAAAAAGCTGTGGGGCACCTGCGTGCAGCTGTATACCCTGCGTTCGGAGAAAAACTGGGGGATCGGCGATTTTGGCGATCTGCGCGCCATGCTCCCGGAAATCGCCCGCCGCGGCGGGTCGTTTATTGGCCTCAACCCGATCCATGCCCTCTATCCGGCGAACCCGGAGAGCGCCAGTCCGTATAGCCCGTCTTCACGGCGCTGGCTGAACGTCATCTACATCGACGTCAACGCGGTTGAAGATTTCCAGCGTAGCGAAGAGGCGCAGGCGTGGTGGCAGTCCGCTGCGACCCAGCAGGCCTTGCAGGCGGCGCGGCAAACGGATGATGTGGATTACACCGCCGTCACCACGCTGAAAATGACCGCGCTGCGTATGGCGTGGAAACGATTCTCCCGTCGTGAAGATGAACAGATGACGGCGTTCCGCGAGTTTGTTCTGCGCGAAGGGGAAAGCCTCTACTGGCAGGCCGCTTTCGATGCGCTGCACGCCTGGCAGGTTCAACAGGACCCGCTGCGCTGGGGCTGGCCGGCCTGGCCGAAGGCCTTTCAGGATATCGACAGCCCGGAGGTGAAAGCCTTCTGCGTCGAGCATGAGGACGACGTCAGTTTCTATCTCTGGCTACAGTGGCTGGCCTGGAGCCAGTTTGCCGCCTGCTGGGAAACCAGCCAGCGCGACGGGATGCCGATCGGCCTCTACCGCGATCTGGCGGTGGGCGTCGCCGAAGGCGGGTCGGAGACCTGGTGCGACCGTGAGCTGTACTGTCTGAAAGCGTCCGTGGGCGCGCCGCCGGATATTCTGGGCCCGCTGGGCCAGAACTGGGGCCTGCCGCCGATGGATCCGCATATTATTGCCGCTCGCGCCTATGAGCCGTTTATCGACCTGCTGCGCGCCAATATGCAGAACTGCGGCGCGCTGCGTATCGATCACGTGATGTCGGTGCTGCGTCTGTGGTGGATCCCCTATGGTGAAACCGCCGACCATGGCGCTTACGTTCAGTATCCCGTCGACGATCTGCTGTCGCTTCTGGCGCTGGAAAGCCAGCGTCATCGCTGCATGGTGATCGGCGAAGATCTGGGCACGGTACCGGTGGAGATCGTCAGCAAGTTACGCAACAGCGGCGTCTATTCGTATAAGGTGCTCTATTTTGAGAGTGATGCAGAGAAAACGTTCCGCGCGCCGGCGCTGTACCCGGAGCAATCAATGGCTGTGGCGACGACGCACGACCTGCCCACCCTCCGCGGCTACTGGGAAAGCGGCGATCTAACGTTAGGCAAAGCGCTGGGTCTCTATCCTGATGAGGTGGTGCTGCGCGGGCTGTACCAGGACCGTGAGCTGGCGAAGCAAGGGCTGCTGGATGCGCTGCATAAGTACGGCTGTCTGCCCAAGCGTGCCGGCCATAAGGCCTCCCTGATGAGCATGACGGGGATCCTCAACCGGGGGATGCAACGTTATATTGCCGACAGCAACAGCGCCCTGCTGGGCCTGCAGCCGGAAGACTGGCTGGAGATGGCGTCGCCGGTCAATATTCCGGGCACCAGCACTGAGTACCCAAACTGGCGCCGGAAGCTGTCCGTCACCCTTGAGCAGATGTTTGCCGATGAACAGGTCAATAAGCTGATTAAGGATCTGGATAAACGGCGCAAGGCGGCGAGCAAAAAAGCCGCCTCCTGATGACTCCCCGCCGCGCGCACCTCAGCGCGGCGAAGAGTATGTCCGATAAAAAAGGCCGGTCCGCATGATGCGGACCGGCCTTTTTCTATGGCGGGAGTAACCTTACACCACCATCCCCAGCAGCAGACAGCCTACCAGGCCGCAGACCGAGATAATGGTTTCCAGCACCGACCAGGACCTGATGGTCTCGCCAATGGTCAGGTTAAAGTACTCTTTGAACAGCCAGAAGCCCGGATCGTTCACGTGGGAGAAGATAACGCTGCCGGAGCCGACCGCGATAACCATCAGCTCCGGGCTGACGCCGGTGGTGGCGATCAGCGGCGCGGCGATCCCGCCCGCGGTGATGGCGGCAACGGTCGCCGAACCCAGCGCGATACGCAGCACCGCGGCGATGGACCAGGCCATAAACAGCGGAGACATATTCGATTCGTGCATGATAGAAGCGATATATTTATCCATGCCGCTATCCACTAGCACCTGTTTGAAGGCGCCGCCGCCGCCGATGATCAACAGCATCATGGCGATGATTTTAATCGAAGAGGTCAGGGTATCGTTGATCTGCTCCATGGAGCGGCCGCGGTTCAAACCGAAGGTGAACAGCGCGATCAGTACCGCAATCAGGGTGGCCATGACCGGGTCGCCGAAGAACTCGGCAATCGGCAGGAAGGCGTGGCCCTTCGGCAGGATCATCTCGGCAACGGCGCGCATCGCCATCAGGATCACCGGAACCAGCGAGGTCCAGACGCTGACGCCAAAGCCAGGCATCTCTTCTTCAGTGAACACTTTCGGGTTATGCAGGCCTTCCGGGATCGGCTTATCAATGCCTTTCAGGAATCGGGCGAAAACCGGGCCGGCGAGAATAACCGTCGGGATAGCCAGAATGGTGCCGTAGAGCAGCGTTTTACCCATATCGGCGTGGAAGATGGTGGCGATCGCGGTCGGACCCGGGTGCGGCGGCAGGAAGCCATGGGTGACGGAGAGCGCGGCGGCCATCGGTACGCCGACGTACAGCAGCGGAATACGGGCCGAGGCGGCGATGGTAAACACCAGCGGCAGCATCAGCACGAAGCCCACCTCATAGAACAGGGCGAAACCGACGGTGAAGCCGGTCAGGACCACGGCCCATTGAATATGCTTCTTACCGAATTTATTGATAAGCGTGGTGGCGATACGCTGAGCGCCGCCGCAGTCTGCCAGCAGCTTACCGAGCATAGCGCCGAAGCCCATGATCAGCGCGAGGCTGCCAAGGGTACCGCCGACGCCGTTCTTGATGGAGACGATCACTTTATCCAGCGGCATACCCTGCATTAATCCGACGGCGAGCGCCACCAGAACCAGCGCAATGAAGCCGTTCATTTTGAAACGGATCATTAACAGCAATAACAGGGCAACCCCGATAGCAACGATGATTAATGGCATGATTTACCTGGCCTTAATTTGTTATGGGTAACGTCAAAGTTTCAACCTTTACAACATTCGCTCCGTCAGGGAGCAAAATAGTCTGGCACCGTAAACGCTTGCATTATCCTTACCCAGAGAAAGGATAGCTGGCTATTTTTTTGCCGGTGGCGCCTGAAGGGGATGATACGGGTAACATGTGAGGGTTGAGAATCACCTGGCGGGGGAAAATGTTAAATATGAGACTTAAGTCATACTCTTTCCCCGGTTTTTGCCGGTCGTGTAGCGGGAGATGTTGCGCGGTAACACAGAAAGGAGAAAGGAGAGCCGGCGACAGGCTGCCGCCGGAGGGAAGGCTTAGTAGTAGGAGTGCTCGCCGCGCTGGTGCTCGGTCAGATCGCGAACCCCTTTCAGCTCCGGAAACTCGTTCAGCAGCTGTTTTTCAATACCTTCTTTCAGGGTCACATCGACCATCGAGCAGCCGTTGCATCCGCCGCCGAACTGCAGGATAGCCAGACCGTCGTCGGTGATCTCCATCAGCGACACGCGGCCGCCGTGCCCGGCCAGCTGCGGGTTAATCTGCGACTGCAGCAGGTACTCGACGCGCTCCATCAGCGGGGCATCGTCAGCGACTTTGCGCATTTTGGCGTTCGGCGCTTTCAGGGTCAGCTGCGAGCCAAGCTGGTCGGTGACGAAATCAATTTCAGCGTCTTCCAGATAGGGCGCGCTGAGCTCATCGACATAGGCGGTCAGCTGTTCAAATTTCAGCGCCGTGTCGGTGTCTTCCACCGCATCCGGTGGGCAGTAGGATACGCCGCACTCAGCGTTTGGGGTGCCGGGATTAATCACAAATACGCGAATTTGCGTCCCTTCTTCCTGATTTGCCAGCAGTTTGGCAAAGTGCGCTTGTGCAGCATCGGAAATACGGATCATAGCGTTGGCCTAATAGTTGACTATTTTACTGGGTTATAATACGCCCATCAGCGGGGGTCTACAAGGTACGGCATACACACCATACCTGAACCGTCGCGGCGCCGTTTCGCAAAAGCAGGCGGGATATCTCGGCGACGGTGCTGCCGGTCGTGACGACATCATCCACCAGAGCGATATGGAGTCCCTGCACGGCAAATTCAAGCTGAAAGGCATTTTTCAGGTTCTGCCTGCGCAGGCGGGCATTAAGCGAATGCTGCACGGCGCCCGCTCGCTGGCGCGTCAGGCCGTCGCGACGCCAGACGCACCCACGCCAGCGGGCTAACGGTCGGCACAGCTCATCGCACTGATTATAACCCCGGCGCCAGCGGCGGCGATGCCCCAGCGGCACGCCGACCAGCGCGTCTACCGGCGGCAAATCGTCACGCTGTTTAAGGCGCAGCAGCAGCAGGCGCGCCAGGGCGGGGCCCAGTTCCGGACGATGGTGAAACTTCAGCTGCCGCACCAGATCGCTCAGCGGCGGACGATAGTCATTGACCGCCACCATCCGATGCCAGGGAGGCGGCTTTTGCAGGCAGCGGCCGCAGGGATGCCGGGACATTGCCGACGGCAGGCCGCATTGCGGGCAGAGCGGGGGGCAGGCGAGCAGGGCGCGGCTGCAGCGAGAGCAGATCCCCCAGCGGGCGACCGCCAGCGGCATTTGGCATAGCCAGCATAAGCTGTGTGCTGTTAGCATATTTGGCCTTCTGTCCAGTAAAAAAGAGAACGGTAACGGATGAACGACATCTGGTGGCAAACAATCGGCGAAGGTGATTGTCATCTTGTGCTGCTGCACGGTTGGGGGCTGAACGCTCAGGTCTGGGATTGCATCACGCCGCAGCTGGCTTCGCATTTTACCCTTCACCTGGTGGACCTGCCGGGCTATGGCCGTAGCGGCGGGTTTGGGGCGATGTCGCTGGAGGCGATGGCGCAGCGGGTGCTGGAGCAGGCTCCGCCTCAGGCGGTATGGCTGGGCTGGAGCCTGGGCGGGCTGGTGGCCAGCCAGATAGCGATAAGGTGCCCGCAACGGGTGCAGGCGCTGGTAACGGTCGCCTCTTCCCCCTGTTTCGCGGCCCATGAGGACTGGCCGGGCATCAAGCCGGAGGTGCTGGCCGGATTTCAGCAGCAGCTGAGCGAGGATTTCCAGCGTACCGTCGAGCGGTTCCTCGCCCTGCAAACCATGGGAACGGAGAGCGCTCGTCAGGACGCGCGGGCGTTAAAGCAGGCGGTGCTCTCGCTGCCGATGCCTTCCGCTGAGGCGCTGAACGGCGGTCTGGAGATCCTCAGAACCGTCGATCTGCGTCAGGCGCTGGTCGGACTGCCGATGCCGTTTCTGCGGCTGTACGGTCGGCTGGACGGGCTGGTGCCGCGCAAGATTGTCCCGCTGCTGGATAAGCTATGGCCGGAAAGTGAGTCCATTCTCTTTGACAAGGCAGCGCATGCGCCGTTTGTTTCCCATCCCGCAGCCTTCTGCGAGCCGCTGCTGGCGTTGAAAAAACGGCTGGGGTAATTTTTTTTGCCGCGCCATGGTAAAAGGGCCATTCACAGCAATACTTAGGTTGTTACGGTGGTTGATTATTTCATTCCGCCACCGTGACCTAAAATAACAACCTAATGGAGAGTAGAGGCTATGAAACTTGTTACAGGAATGGTTGCATCTCTGGTGATTGGCTGTCTGTCTTTTGGCGCATTCGCAGCGAAAGAGATCCAAAAAGAGGACGTGGCGAAGATGAATCTGACCAAGGTCGGCAGCATCACGACCTCAAGGACGACCTCGCCGATGGACGCCCGACGCGATCTGTCGAAAAAAGCCGATGAGCTGGGTGGAAAATACTTTGTGGTGATTGCCGGGCAGAAAAACGAAAAAACCGTTCACGCTAACGCTGACGTGTATAAATAATCCAGTCATAAAAAACGGGCCTGCTGGCCCGTTTTTCCCTGCTGTCGCACTCGTTTTATCCCGTGGCGCTGGCAGGCCTTACTCCCTTCATCGCAGCGCCCACCACTCCTGCTGGCACGCCGCTTTCCCTTCAGGACAGCTTTTACAGCTGCCGGAGAGACAGCCCTCGCTGGTTTCGCTGATCCGTACCACCTTACCCATGGCTTCCATGCGTTCGAGCATGGCGTCAATCAGCGGCTGAGGCGTCCGCAGGCGGGCGCTGAGCTGTTTCGCCTCCATGCGGCCCTGCAGGGCCAGCATATCGCGGACTTCCATTAACGACGCCACAGATCCTCCTTAGTGGCAATCGCCAGCCGGGCTGGAACAGCAGGAGGCCGGCGTTTTCCGGGTGGCCAGCAGCGAGACGTCAACCCGGCTGCGCGCCCGACGCAGCAGACCGAAGAGCACCACGTTGAACAATATCACCGCCAGGATACACACCAGGCTGTAGCGCGGATGGTCGCTAAAGCTGACGGTCTGGTAGTAGAGCGTCGAGAGCGAATAGGCGATATTCAGTCCCCACAGAATGGAGAAGGTCATCCAGCCGCGGCTCGATTCGCGGGCGATGGCCCCCATCACCGAGATGCAGGGGATATAGAGAAGAACGAAGATCAGGTAGCTGTAAGCCGCCGCGGCGCTGCCAAATTTACTGCCCATCACGCCCATCGCGCCGGTGGCCATTTCGCCATCGCCTTTGCTGGCTTCGATGGGGTTGGCCAGGACGCTGAGGCTGAAGGTGTCTTTCAGTCC
Source organism: Klebsiella sp. V115_8 (assembly GCF_029967715.1). Lineage (NCBI taxonomy): Bacteria > Pseudomonadati > Pseudomonadota > Gammaproteobacteria > Enterobacterales > Enterobacteriaceae > Klebsiella > Klebsiella sp. V115_8. The sequence continues at coordinate 56,351 of NZ_JASCAR010000038.1, read as the reverse complement.
CTGCCATGTTTCGTCGACGGCGGCCAGCAGTTCCTCGCCGAGGCTGAAGGTCTGCGGATTGAACTCCTCGTTCTGGATATCTTCGGCGGTATAAAGGGTGTTCAGCGTACCGACCACCACCTCCTTCGCCATCGCGCCGGTAAACAGGCCCACGGTGGCCTGCCAGTTATCTTCATGCACGCCGATCGGCTTAAACAGCGGAGTGATGACCCGGCTCACCGAGGCCAGCGCGGAGTCGTTGATGTTGTCGACGACCTTACCGCTCAGCGAGAAGCTGTTCAGCGCGCTGAGGAAGATGCTGACAATGACGATCACCTTCCCGGCGCGCAGCACAAAGCCTTTCAGGCGCTGCCAGGTCTGGATAATCAGGCTCTTAATATGCGGGACGTGGTACACCGGCAGCTCCATCACGAACGGCGAGGCTTCGCCGCGCATAATGGTGTGCTTCAGCATCAGGCCGGTGAGAATGGCCATCACAATGCCCAGCACGTAGAGCGAGAAGACCGCCAGCGCGCCGTTCTGACCAAAGAAGGCGGCCGCGAAGACGGCGAAGATCGCCAGCCGCGCGCCGCAGGACATAAACGGCGCCATCATAATGGTCATCAGACGTTCGCGCGGGGCGTCGAGGGTGCGGGCGCCCATCACCGACGGCACGTTGCAGCCGAAACCGACAATCAACGGGACAAAGGATTTCCCCGGCAGGCCGAGAGCTTGCATCAGGCGGTCCATGACAAAGGCGGCGCGCGCCATGTAGCCGGAGTCCTCGAGGAAGGAGAGGAACAGATACATCATGCCGATCTGCGGCACCAGCGGCAGTACGGTGTTGATACCGCCGCCGATCCCCTGGGCGAGGAAGACGGTCAGCCAGTCCGGGAAGTGCAGGGTGTAGCCCAGCCATTGAATACCGTGAATAAAGACCGCGACCGAGCCGGCGTCGAAAATCGGCTGCAGCGCGCCGCCGATGTTGATGGCCAGCAGGAACATCAGGTACATAACAAAGAGAAAAATCGGCAACCCGAGGAAGCGGTTGAGGATCACTTTGTCCATCGCCGCGGTGAAACGGCTCGGCTCGGCGGTCAGGGTGTTGCTGACGGCGTCGCAAATGGCGGCGATGGTCTGATAGCGCGCGTCAGCGATATGCAGGGCCGGGTCGTCGATCTCGTCGCTGAGATTCGCCAGGGCGATATCCAGTTTATCGGCGGCGTCGCCGGCATAGGCCCGGCTGTAGATGTCGCCCTCCAGCATCTGCAGACCGAGCCAGCGCCGCTGCCGGGCCGGGATCTGCGCTGACATCTGCTGCGCCAGCAGGTCGGCTTCGCGCAGCAGCGGCTGTGGATAGTGGACCAGCTCGATATCGCTGTTCGCCTGATGACGGTCGAGGGCAATCTTCAGCGCTTCGATCCCGCGTCCGCGGGTCGAAACCAGCGGAATGACCGGGCAGCCGAGGCGTGCGGCGAGGGCATCGATATCGATACGCACCTGCTGCTTTTCGGCAATATCCAGCATGTTCAGCGCCACGACGCAGGGGATCCCCAGCTCGAGCAGCTGCAGCGTCAAATAGAGGTTTCGCTCGAGGTTGGAGGCATCGACCACGTTAATCAGCATGTCGGCGTCGCCGCTGAGGATGTAGTGGCAGGCGATCTGCTCGTCCAGCGAGGTTTGCGAAGAGATGGTGGTCAGAGAGTAGGTTCCCGGGAGGTCGACCAGCGTGACCTGGTGGTCAGTGGTGGCGAACACGCCCTCTTTACGCTCAACGGTGACCCCGGCCCAGTTGCCCACGCGCTGGCGGGCGCCGGTCAGCTGATTAAACAGGGTAGTCTTGCCGGAATTAGGATTACCAATTAAACCAACGGTTAATTTTTTCATATTTCAAACTCTTGTGCCGGGTCAGCCGTTATTGTGCAACCGCTTCCAGTTCGATTAAGGCGAGATCTTTTTTGCGTAATACCAGACTGACGCGTCGGGTTTCAATATGAACAGGATCGCCGAGCGGCGCCACGCGCACCACATGAAAAGAGGATCCGGGCAGCATGCCGAGGGAGAGCAATTTCTGACGGTATGCTGGGCTAATATCGCGGGAAAATCCGGTAATTTTCCACGCACTATCAGGTGTGAATTGCATAGGGCCTACTTGTCTATCGCTAACCGAAGAAGAATTTTCCGGACGCCTGGAGGCAGTTGCGCCGGGGACCGTAGCCAACGAAAAAGAAAAAACATTCTGCAAGCGATGATAATGAGAATGGTTTTTATCATCAATACATATGATGCGCTTTATGCCATTTTTAAAGTGGAATTCACCTTTTTATTGATATGCCGCAAAGTCCGCCTGTGATCGAAAATATGCGAAATATTATTTCGTCGCTCTAATGTTTAATTAAGGTTTCTTAAGTTAACGAAATGAAAATATTAATTTCGCTATCTGCCCGGCGCGGAATAAATGCAGGTTATCAGAAATAACTGAGAGCCATTTGCGCGAAAAGGCGGCTATAGGTCAGTGACAATGAAAAGGAAAACTGCCCCTGAAAAGGGGCAGGGAGGGATTAGCGTTTTTTACCCATCGCCGCGGCGAGGGCATCCATCATCGCGCTGTTGCCGGCAGGCTGCGCGTCGCGACCGCGGGGTTTGGCGGCTTTCGCGGCCGGGCGATTGCCCTGCGGGCGATCCTGACCGCCGCCGCGGCGGGCGTTGCTGTCGCCCGGCTGCTCGTCGAGACGCATGGTCAGGGCGATACGCTTACGCGGCAGATCGACTTCCATGACCTTGACCTTCACGATGTCGCCCGCTTTCACCACCGTATGCGGGTCTTCAACGAACTTGTTCGAAAGGGAAGAGATATGCACCAGGCCGTCCTGGTGAACGCCGATATCAACAAACGCGCCGAAGTTGGTGACGTTGGTCACCGCGCCTTCGAGGATCATCCCCGGCAGCAGGTCGTTCATAGTCTCCACGCCGTCGGCGAACTGAGCGGTTTTGAACTCAGGACGCGGGTCGCGGCCCGGTTTTTCCAGCTCTTTGATGATGTCGGTAACGGTCGGTACGCCGAACTTCTCATCGGTGAAATCGACGGCTTTCAGGTTCCGTAGCTCGCTGCTGTTGCCCATCAGATCTTTCAGCGCCTGCTGAGTCGCCGCCAGAATGCGCTCCACCACCGGATAGGCTTCCGGGTGAACGGTGGAGGCGTCCAGCGGGTTGTCGCCGTGGTTGATACGCAGGAAGCCGGCGCACTGTTCAAAGGCTTTCGGCCCCAGACGGCTGACCTTCAGCAGCTGCTGACGGTTCTGGAACTGGCCGTTCTCGTCGCGCCAGGCGACGATGTTCTGCGCCATCATGCGGGTCAGGCCGGCAACGCGGGTCAGCAGCGGCACGGAGGCGGTGTTCAGGTCAACGCCGACGGCGTTCACGCAGTCTTCCACCACCGCGTCCAGCTTACGCGCCAGCTGGGTCTGGCTGACATCATGCTGATACTGACCGACGCCGATGGATTTCGGGTCGATTTTCACCAGCTCGGCCAGAGGATCCTGCAGACGGCGGGCGATGGAGACCGCGCCGCGCAGCGACACGTCGAGGTCCGGGAACTCCTGCGCCGCCAGCTCGGAGGCGGAGTAAACGGAAGCCCCGGCTTCGCTGACGATCACCTTCTGGGCGGTGACCTTCGGGAACTGCTTCTGCACGTCGAGGAAGAAACGCTCGGTTTCACGCGAGGCGGTACCGTTGCCGATGGCCACCAGCTCAACGTTGTATTTCTCACACAGCGCGGCGACGGCGACGGCCGCTTTGGCGGCCTGGCCGGTGTGGGGGTAAATGGTGTCCGTCGCCACCAGTTTGCCGGTACCGTCAACCACGGCCACTTTCACCCCGGTGCGCAGGCCCGGGTCAAGGCCCATGGTGGCGCGCAGCCCGGCGGGCGCGGCCATCAGCAGGTCGTGCAGGTTGCGGGCGAAGACGTTAATGGCTTCGTCTTCGGCGCGCTCGCGCACGGTGCCCATCAGCTCGGTTTCGAGGTGCATCAGGACTTTGATCCGCCAGGTCCAGCTGACGACGCCTTTACGCCAGCTGTCCGCCGGGGCGTTGTTCAGGCGCAGGCCCAGGTGGTCGATAATAATCTGCTCGCCGTGGCTCTCTTTCGGCGGCTCGTCAAACTGCGGGTCGGCGTTTAAAGAGAGCTGCAGGACGCCTTCATTGCGGCCGCGGAACATCGCCAGCGCACGATGCGACGGCACGGCGGTGATCGGTTCGTGGTGATCGAAGTAGTCGCGGAATTTGGCGCCTTCCTCTTCTTTGCCGCTGACGACGGTGGAGACCAGGTGGGCGTTTTTCCACAGATAGTCACGGACCTTCGCCAGCAGCGCGGCGTCTTCGGCAAAACGCTCCATCAGAATATAGCGCGCGCCATCCAGCGCCGCTTTGCTGTCGGCCACGCCTTTATCGGCGTCAATATATTTTGCGGCTTCCGTTTCCGGATCGTGGGACGGTTCGTTCCACAGCAGGTCAGCCAGCGGCTCCAGCCCGGCTTCGATGGCGATCTGTCCGCGGGTACGGCGCTTCGGCTTGTACGGCAGGTAGAGGTCTTCCAGTTCGGTTTTGCTGAGCGTGGTATTGATGGCTTTTTCCAGCGCGTCGGTCAGTTTGCCCTGTTCAGCGATGGATTTGAGGATCGCCTGACGACGGTCTTCGAGTTCGCGCAGGTAGCCGAGGCGGGTTTCCAGATTACGCAGCTGCGTGTCATCCAGACCGCCGGTGACTTCTTTACGATATCGTGCAATAAACGGCACGGTGTTCCCTTCATCAAGCAGGCGAACGGCAGCTTCTACCTGTTCGGCTCTGGCCTGAAGTTCACCCGCAATAATGCGGCAGAGCGAATCATTCATCATGGCTTTTAATTCATCTTTAGGGTCAAAAAAACAGGGACTAGTTATACGGACTGGCGGCTGAAAATGCCAGCCGCGCCCGGCGTCTCTCGGAAAGTTCTTGTCTATTTTACGTATTCGATCTCGTTGACATACCAGCTGGCTTCCCCCGCCGGCGTGTTAACGATGGCCAGATCGCCGACCTCTTTTTTTAACAGCGCGCGCGCCATCGGCGAGTCGATGGAGATATAGTCTTTACGGCCAAAAATTTCATCGTAACCGACGATGCGAAAGCGCTTGATATCGCCTTCATCGTTTTCAATTTCTACCCAGGCGCCGAAGAAGACTTTGCCCTCCTGCTGCGGGGAGTAATCGACGATCTTTAACTGTTCCAGACATTTGGTCAGATAGCGGACCCGGCGATCGATCTCGCGCAGGCGCTTTTTGTTGTACTGGTAATCCGCGTTCTCGCTGCGGTCGCCAAGGCTGGCGGCCCAGGTCACCTTTTTGGTCACTTCCGGGCGCTCCTGGCGCCACAGGTAGTCCATCTCCTGCTTCAGTTTTTCATATCCCTCGCGGGTGATCAGCGGCGTTTTCATCGTGAGTTCAACCTTCTGACAGTCTGTCGTTGCGCACAATTTGTAGCGCGCAATAATACCGACAGGATAAATACTGTGTCTTATGATTAAATGTATACTTAACCTGCTGTTAAATATGCTTTGTAACAATTTAGCCTGGAATGTATACCAGATTTAGCTGGTGAGCGCGCCGGGCTTTTTTGAGAATACGCACTGACTATTGCAGTGAACCTTTGGGAGTACAAACAATGCAAGAGAATTATAAGATTCTGGTTGTGGATGACGACATGCGCCTGCGTGCGCTGCTCGAACGTTATCTGACCGAGCAGGGCTTCCAGGTTCGTAGCGTGGCGAACGCCGAACAGATGGATCGTCTGTTAACCCGCGAATCCTTCCACCTGATGGTGCTGGATCTGATGCTGCCCGGGGAAGATGGTCTCTCGATTTGCCGCCGTCTGCGCAGCCAGAGCAACCCGATGCCGATCATTATGGTGACGGCGAAAGGCGAAGAGGTCGATCGGATCGTGGGCCTGGAGATTGGGGCTGACGACTATATTCCGAAGCCGTTCAACCCGCGCGAACTGCTGGCCCGCATCCGCGCGGTGCTGCGCCGTCAGGCGAACGAGCTGCCGGGCGCGCCGTCGCAGGAAGAGGCGGTTATCGCCTTTGGTAAATTCAAACTGAACCTGGGCACCCGCGAAATGTTCCGTGAAGACGAGCCGATGCCGTTGACCAGCGGCGAGTTCGCGGTCCTGAAGGCGCTGGTGAGCCATCCTCGTGAGCCGCTGTCGCGCGATAAGTTAATGAACCTCGCTCGCGGCCGCGAATACTCGGCGATGGAGCGTTCCATCGACGTACAGATCTCCCGCCTGCGCCGCATGGTGGAAGAGGACCCGGCGCATCCGCGCTATATCCAGACCGTCTGGGGTCTGGGCTACGTCTTCGTCCCGGACGGTTCTAAGGCATGAAACGCGTGCGCTTTTCGCCGCGCAGCTCCTTTGCTCGCACGCTGCTCCTGATCGTCACCTTGCTGTTCGTCAGCCTGGTGACGACCTATCTGGTGGTACTGAATTTCGCGATCCTGCCGAGCCTCCAGCAGTTTAATAAAGTATTGGCCTACGAAGTGCGTATGCTGATGACCGATAAGCTGCAGCTGGAGGATGGCACCCAACTGGTGGTGCCCCCGGCGTTTCGTCGTGAAATTTATCGCGAGCTGGGGATTTCGCTCTATTCCAATGAAGCGGCGGAAGACGCAGGCCTGCGCTGGGCGCAGCATTATGAATTCTTGAGCCAGCAGATGGCTCATCAGCTTGGCGGCCCCACTGAGGTGCGGGTGGAGGTCAATAAAAGCTCCCCCGTGGTGTGGCTGAAGACCTGGCTGTCGCCCAATATCTGGGTGCGGGTGCCGCTGACCGAGATCCATCAGGGCGACTTCTCGCCGCTGTTCCGCTATACCCTGGCGATCATGCTGCTGGCGATAGGCGGCGCCTGGCTGTTTATCCGTATTCAGAACCGCCCGCTGGTGGATCTGGAGCATGCGGCGCTGCAGGTCGGGCGCGGCATCATCCCGCCGCCGCTGCGCGAGTACGGCGCCTCTGAGGTGCGATCGGTGACCCGCGCCTTCAACCACATGGCCGCGGGCGTGAAGCAGCTGGCCGACGACCGTACGCTGCTGATGGCCGGGGTCAGCCATGATTTACGTACTCCGCTGACCCGCATTCGTCTGGCCACCGAGATGATGGGCGAGCAGGACGGCTATCTCGCGGAGTCGATCAACAAAGATATCGAAGAGTGCAATGCCATCATCGAGCAGTTTATCGACTACCTGCGCACCGGGCAGGAGATGCCGCTGGAGCTGGCGGATCTGAATGCGGTGCTGGGGGAAGTGATCGCTGCGGAGAGCGGCTATGAGCGGGAGATCGCCACCGCCCTGCAGGCCGGCGAAATTCCGGTACGCATGCATCCTCTGTCTATCAAGCGCGCGCTGGCGAATATGGTGGTCAACGCGGCCCGCTATGGCAATGGCTGGATCAAGGTCAGCAGCGGCAGCGAAGCGAGCCGGGCGTGGTTCCAGGTTGAAGATGACGGACCGGGGATTAAACCTGAGCAGCGGGAGCACCTGTTTCAGCCGTTTGTGCGCGGCGACAGCGCCCGCAGCACCAGCGGAACCGGGCTGGGGTTGGCGATTGTTCAGCGTATTATCGACAATCACAACGGCCGGCTGGAGATTGGCTCCAGCGAACGCGGCGGGTTACTGATCCGCGCCTGGCTGCCGGTGCACCGGGCGCTGACGCCGATGAAACCGGCCAAAGAGAGCTGATCGCGCCCGCGGTTGGCTGGTCAAAACGTTGCGCAATAAAAAGCCGGGCAAGCCCGGCTTTTTCATCTCTGCGTCCGTTAGCGCTGCGGCCCTGCCGCCACCAGCGCGGCGCCCGCTGGCGTATCGGTATACTTCTCAAAGTTCTCAATAAACAGCTTCGCCAGCTGGTCGGCTTTTTCCTGCCACTGCTCCGGGGAACCATAGGTGCTGCGCGGATCGAGGATCTGGGTATCCACGCCCGGGAGCGCCGTCGGGATCTGCAGATTAAACATCGGCAGGGTAAAGGTCTCCGCGTTGTCCAGCGAGCCATTGAGGATGGCGTCGATGATGGCGCGGGTATCTTTAATCGAGATGCGCTTGCCGGTGCCGTTCCAGCCGGTATTGACCAGATAAGCCTGCGCGCCAGCCGCCTGCATACGTTTGACCAGCACTTCGGCGTACTGCGTCGGGTGCAGCGACAGGAAGGCGGCGCCGAAGCAGGCGGAGAAGGTTGGCGTGGGTTCGGTCACGCCGCGCTCGGTGCCGGCCAGTTTGGCGGTAAACCCGGACAGGAAATGGTACTGCGTCTGATCGGCGGTCAGGCGGGAGACCGGCGGCAGTACGCCGAACGCATCGGCCGTCAGGAAGATCACTTTGGTGGCGTGACCCGCTTTGGAGACCGGTTTGACGATATTATCGATATGGTCGATGGGGTAGGAGACGCGGGTGTTTTCGGTTTTTGAACCGTCATCGAAATCGATTGTGCCGTCGGCGCGCACCACCACGTTTTCCAGCAGGGCGTTGCGGCGGATGGCGTGATAGATATCCGGCTCGGCCGCTTCAGAGAGCTTGATGGTCTTGGCGTAGCAGCCCCCTTCGAAGTTAAACACCCCATCGTCATCCCAGCCATGTTCGTCATCGCCAATCAGGCGGCGTTTCGGATCGGTGGAAAGGGTGGTTTTGCCGGTGCCTGAGAGGCCGAAGAAAATGGCGACATCGCCTTTCTCGCCGACGTTGGCAGAACAGTGCATGGAGGCGATGCCCTTCAGCGGCAGCAGATAGTTCATGATCGAGAACATCCCTTTCTTCATTTCGCCGCCGTACCAGGTGCCGCCGATCAGCTGAATGCGCTCGGTGAGGTTGAAAGCGATGAAGTTTTCCGAGTTCAGGCCCTGCTCTTTCCACTGCGGGTTGGTGCACTTCGCGCCGTTCATCACGATGAAGTCGGGCGCGAATTCCGCCAGCTCTTCGTCGCTCGGGCGAATGAACATGTTCTTCACGAAGTGCGCCTGCCAGGCCACTTCGGTAATGAAACGTACGCTGAGACGAGTATCGGCGTTAGCGCCGCAGAAGGCGTCGACGATAAACAGGCGTTTACCGGACAGCTGCTGTGTCACCAGCCCTTTCAGATGCTGCCAGGTTTCCTGCGAAAGCGGCTTGTTGTCGTTTTTACCCTTGCCTTTATCGGACCACCAGACGGTATCGCGGGTGGTGTCGTCGCGCACGAGGTACTTATCTTTCGGAGAACGACCGGTAAAAATGCCCGTGTCGACGGCGATAGCACCCAGACTGGTTAATACGCCACGTTCGTAGCCTTCCAGGTTGGGGTCGAGCTCTTCCTGAAACAACATGTCGTAGCTGGGGTTGTGGACGATATCCTGAACGTCATTGATACCATAAGCCTTGAGATCCTGCGGGGTTAAACCATGATTAACGCGCATGTCACTGCTCCTTAGCCAAGATGTACTGCTGTAAATTGTAGGGTTTATTACCGGGTATTGACCGCGACCAGGCTCATAGATTTACGTATCTCGACATTCCGCAGAATGACGAAAAAAACGGTGACTCCTGTCACGAAGTGAAGTGGATTATCTCAGGAAATGGCCGGATGGTGGGGTTAGATGTTTCTCAATGGTTAAAAAGTAATTAAAAAAACTGCTGAAATGTGAATGTAATCGCTTTCCTGGAATAAAATTACGTAACTCTTTCAGCGAGAATCGATTCAACTCGTGAATAAATAAAAGTCAGGCACCGGGCGACAAACCACATCGCCGCCCGGTGCCTGAAGAAGAAGTGAGGATTAATGGACCTGCGGGTCGGCCGGAGAGGCGTTGTTACGGATCTCGGCGATGTCCATGGCGTTGAAGATATAGTGGTTACCGCAGTAGTCGCAGTGCATATCAATCTCGCCTTCGTCGGCAAGGATGCTATCTATCTCTTCGTCCGGCAGCGTCTTCAGCGCGCCGGCGCAGCGTTCGCGGGAGCAGGTGCACTTGAACTCCACGCTCTGCGGATCGTAGACCGTGACTTCTTCTTCATGGTACAGACGCCACAGCACATCGTTCGCCGGCAGGGTGAACAGCTCTTCCGCCTTGATGGTCTCGGTGAGCGTCGCCAGGTGTTCAAAGTCGGCAGTCTGGGCATCCTGGGCCGGCATCACCTGCAGCAGCATCCCGCCCGCCATCGGCTGGCCTTCATGTTCGCCGGTGCGGATGATAAGGCGCGTCGGCAGCTGCTCTGAACGCTGGAAGTAATCTTCCAGGCAGGCGGCCAGCGTATCGCCTTCCAGACCGACCACGCCCTGATAGCGCTCACCCTCTTCTGGGGAGATGGTAATGACCAGATAACCGTTGCCGACCATCGCTTTTAGATCCGCATCGTCCGCAATCTCGCCCTGCACGCGCGCGACGCCGCGCAGCTGCTGCTGGTTATTGCCGTTGATCACCGCCAGCTGTAAAGGCCCATCGCCCTGCAGCTGCACGGTAATGTCGCCGGCAAACTTCAGGGTCGCAGTCAGCAGACTGGTGGCGACCAGCAGCTCCGCCAGCACCGTTTTCACCGGCTGGGGATAAGTGTGATTCGCCAGAATCTGTTCCAGGGTTTCCGACACCGTCACCAGCTCGCCGCGCACGGCATAGTTTTCAAACAGATAACGATGTAATTGATCGTGTTGAGTCATAATCATCTCTCTTTCTGGCGCGAGTTACTCACTCTCGCCGTGTTTAAATCTCATCAGGTCGCGGCGCTCTTTCTTGTCCGGACGTCTGTCAGGGTGCGGCATGGTCAGGGCGTTCATTTTGCGCGCCAGGGCCATTTTTTCACGCTTCTCGATACTCTCCGCCGTCTCTTCATACAGGGTGACGGCTTCGCTTGCCGGGCGGCGCTGCTCGGTGATACCGACGATGCGCACCGTCCGCTCGTCGTTGCCCTGACGCAGCGTCAGCATGGCGTCCAGTTCGACGATTTTCCCTGGTTTGCTGCGTTGTCCGTTGTAATGCACCTTGCCGCCTTCAATCATCTCCCGCGCCAGCGCGCGGGTCTTGTAAAAGCGGGCGGCCCAAAGCCATTTATCCAGTCTGACGGTTTCGGCAGGCTTCTCTTTCATCGCCTCTCCTTCGGGGTAAGCGAAGGGATCAGTCGTCGGTAATCATTCAGCCCCGGATGGCGCAGATACTGCTTTTCCGCCAGCCCGGAGTCGGGATTGGTAATGCCCAGGCAGTAGCGAATGCCAAACTCCCTCGCGGCATCCAGAATCGCCTCGCTGTCGTCGACAAACAGCGTTTTATGCGCCTCAAGGCCGGTTTCCTCCGCCACGGCGCGCCACAGACGCTGATCCTCTTTCGGATAACCAAATGTGTGGGTGGAAAGTAATAAATCAAGGTGCGCATCCAGGCCGGTGTGTTTGAGTTTCACCGCCAGATTGTGGGGATGGGCATTGGTCAACAGAATACGTCGCTTACCGCTGGCCTTGAGCGCATCAAGGAACGGCACGGTATCCTCACGCAGCGTGGCGCGCGGACCCTGTTCGCTGGTCATCGCACAAATATCCAAACCCAGGCGCTCGCTCCAGTAATCCAGACAGTACCAGTTTAGCGTATGCTGCACGGCATGATACTCCTGGTGCATGGCCTCTTTCGCCTGTTGCAGATTGAGGCCGCGGGCGGCCCCCCAGGTTTCCGGCACCAGCGTTTGCCAGAAATAGTTATCGAAAGCGAGATCCAGGAGCGTGCCGTCCATATCCAGCAGAACGGTATCGACCTCCTGCCAGGCGATATCAAAATGCATGATGACTCTCCAGCGAGCGGGAAATGGGCGACAGGGTATCACACCCTGCCGCCGGGGAAATTAATCTTGCGGGTCAGACGAGGGGAGCAGCACCGGGTTCAGGCAGCTTTCGTAATATTTCTGAATTTCTTCCATACGCTGGCGATGGCGTTGATAACGACGCAGCGCCTGCACGCCGTGGTAAGCCATGCATCCCACCATCGACAGCAGCAGAAGAGTGATGCCCAGATAGCGCCACAGGCCGCTGCGGTCGGGAATGCGGTGCAGGTTGATATGCTGGGTGCCGTTGGCGTCAGTAAACAGATTGGTGACGATCCCTTCGGCGTGGAAGGGGGTATGCATCAGCATACCGGCCAGCCGCCGCAGTTCGCCCCATTGCTCATGCGCCGGGTAATCATACAGGCTTACCGCCGGCCACGGCTGATTGACCAGCACGCTGCCCTCGTCGCTGGCGATGAGGAAGCCGCCCGGGGCCGGGCTGTTGAGCGCCTGCGCCGCTCGCGAGGTTTCACGCATTACAAAGGGGGCGGTTGAGGTGGTCACCAGATTCTCCAGCGACTCGGCGCTGACTGGTCGCAGGAGCACGTTCACACCATCCAGTTTCCCGGCGGACGCGCGCTTGGTTAACGTCTCCCAGTTACGGGTATTGCCGAGATTAACCAGCGCGTTCTTCAGGCGCAGGCAATCATCGGCAGCCGAACAGAGATCGTTGGTTTTCTGAACGATATCGCCGAAATCATCCAGCAGCACCATGCCTGATTTTTGAATGGCGGAGCGCAGCGCCGGGCTGACGCGGGAGTCGTCGTCGGTTTCCGGGTGCAGCTGACGCTGGACGGACTCCATCAGGGCGGTCGCTTTGCTGACAATGTCAGACTCCGGCAGCGGCAGAGGAGGGGCATCGTTCCACACAATCTGCGAACAATCGAAAGGCAGGAACGGCGAATCCTCTTTGGCCGTCCAACTGCCCGGCGTGCGGATGTTGCACATCCCGGTACCGGTCAGGCGCAGCGTATCGCCAATGCGCACATGGGCCTTTTCCAGCTGGCTGACGGTCGTGGCTTCAATCGTCTGCGCCCCCTTCAGCCACGACAGGGTGAACTTAAACGGCATATTCAGCGGTACGCTGGCCCATAGCATGATCACCACCACAAGAGCGCCGGCGGCGATAATCGCGCTGCGCAGCCAGTACTGCAGCGGGAAATTTTTCACTTCATCATGAAGCGACAAGTAGCGTCCCTGACGGGCCACATGGCGGTTGAGATAGATATCAATATCGGTCTGCTGTCCGAGGTCCTGGGCGATCCAGGGCTGCCAGTGGCGCGGATAGATGAGATCGATAATGCCCAGCGAGATATTATTGATATGTTCCTGATCGTTTTCGCCGAACAGCCCCCAGCGCTTCGGGACGCCGCGCAGGCAGTGGATTTCGCGCAGCGCGGCGCGGCGCGGCGGGGCATAGATCCCCCACAGGCCGGCGGCGAGCAGCAGCAAACCGGCGGCTACCAGCCACGGGGTAAAGACGGCTGGCCCAATCAGGCTGAAATAAAAGAACAGGAAAGAGGCGACGATCAGGATCGCTTCCCGCAGACCGTCCGGGCGATTCAGGGCGTGCTCTTCCGGGCTTTCCCGCCGGATCTGCCGCAGCTCTACCTGTTCGCTCTCTTCGCCGCGAATCGAGGCCTGGGTGGCCGAGGCGCGTTCCAGAGCGTAGCTTTGCGCTTCCTGACGATAGTCGCTCAGGGTATGACCGTTAAGGGTGATAACCAGCGGCAGGCTGTCGGTGGGGATCAGCTCAACGCTGTTTTCATCGTTGATATGCTGTTCCCAGAACGGCGGCAGATGTACCTCCACCGAATCGAGAAAATAGCGCCATTTATTCGGCGCGTCGGTGGTGATCCCGTAGCGGGTGATAGCTCGCGTCAACCCATAGACGGTATCGCTCTGTTCGTTTAGCGCCAGAGCGACGGGCGCGCTGGTGGCGCCGGACGCGGGCACCTGCTGGGCGCGGCTCAGTTCGGCAAGATACTTTTCGATGGCCTGGCGCTCATCGGCAGGGAGCGGCCGCGTGGTGGCATCGCTAAAGGCGTGCAGTAGGGGGAGCCGGCGGCGTCTGGCGTGCGTGCGATACCACCATCCAATGAGCAATACGCAGATTAGCAGAGCTGTAAGGAATATCAGAAAGGTGCCCATGCCCATCCCATCATAGTTATATTTTTCTTACGAAATCGTCGGTGAACGTGAAGACTAACGTCAAGCTGCAGTGTTAGCGGCGCACCTGCTTGCAGGGTAGTGAATATGTCATGCAGCAGTGTATAAGCTTACCAAAAACGTTAAAGCGCAGAAATCGGTAAATTCTCAAACAGAATTCAAGCTATTGACTTTTTTATCTTTATTACTTTCACCTTTGCAGGGAAAAGGTTACAACTCTGTAAATAAGTGGCGATTTGGATTGCCGAAAGCGTGTTGCGTATCGCACAATGACTGCTTAATCACAGCATAGACCGATGACAATGAGCAAATCATTACAAAAACCCACCATTCTCAATGTTGAAACTGTCGCCCGTTCGCGCCTCTTTAATGTCGAAAGCGTCGATCTGGAATTCAGCAACGGTGTGCGTCGTGTTTATGAACGTATGCGGCCTTCCACCCGCGAAGCGGTAATGATTGTGCCGATTGTGGATGATCATATTATTTTGATTCGCGAGTATGCCGTCGGGACGGAATCCTACGAGCTGGGCTTCTCCAAAGGGCTGATTGATCCGGGTGAAACCGTGGATGAAGCGGCCAATCGCGAGCTGAAAGAAGAGGTTGGCTTCGGCGCCAATAAGCTGACGTTCCTGAAGAAGCTCAGTATGGCTCCCTCTTACTTCTCCAGCAAAATGAATATCCTGGTGGCGGAAGATCTCTATCCGGAGTCGCTGCCGGGCGATGAGCCTGAGCCGCTGCCGCAGGTGCGCTGGCCGCTGGCGCAGCTGATGTCGCTGCTGGATGAAGAAGATTTTAACGAGGCCCGCAACGTCAGCGCGCTGTTTTTAGTGCGGGAATGGCTGCAGGCCCAGGGGAGACTCTGAACGAGCGTTCACGCTAAGCAGCAATAAAAAAGCGCCCGCAGGCGCTTTTTTTGTCAGAACAGCTCGTGGGTTTCACCGCCGCCGTCCGTCAGGGTGGTGCCCACCTCATGGACCGCCTGCTGCGTGGGCTGGGTACCCTCAATAAAGTATTCCGCCCGGCTGTTGCCCCCGTTCGCCAGCTGACCGGTGCTGCGATCGATATTCACCGTGACGATTCCCGGCGGCGGCGTTAACGGCTCTTCCGCAACGCCTTCCAGCACGCTCTTCATAAAGCTGTCCCAGGCCGGTTGGGCGCTTTTGGCGCCGCCTTCGTAGCCGGAGATCTGATCTTTAATCGCCCCTGATGCGGTGGTCCGGCCAAGATCGCGACGATGATCGTCAAAGCCGATCCAAACCGAGGTCACCACGCCCGGCCCGTAGCCTGAGAACCAGGCGTCCTTCGAGCTGTTGGTGGTTCCGGTTTTGCCGCCGATGTCATGCCGCTGCAGATCCCGTCCGGCGCGCCAGCCGGTTCCCATCCAGCCCGGTTCGCCAAAGATGTTGCTGTTCAGCGCGCTCTTGATCAGGAAGGCCAGCGGGGTATTGATCACATGCGGCGCGTATTCCTGGGCGCCGCTCTGCGCCACCAGTGACTGATTGGCCTGCTCCAGCTGCGGCTGCGGCGGCACGTTGCCATTCTGCGGTTCCGTCGAGGTGGCGACATCTTCCACATCTTTGTTTTCCAGCACATTGGATTTTGGCGTATCGCCGTAAATCACCGGTAAATCACACTGCGGGCAGGCGATTTTCGGGCGCTCCTCGAAGAGGACCCCACCCTGATCATTCTCAATCTTACTGATAAAGAACGGGTTGACCAGGAAGCCGCCGTTGGCCATCACCGAATACCCGCGGGCGACCTGCAGAGGCGTAAAGGAGGCGGAGCCCAGCGCCAGCGATTCGGTGTGGACAATGTTTTGCGCCGGGAAACCAAAGCGCTGCAGATACTCGGCGGCATAGTCAACGCCCATGGCGCGCATGGCGCGCACCATTACCACGTTTTTCGACTGCCCCAGGCCCTGGCGTAAACGAATCGGACCGGCATACTGCGGCGGCGAGTTTTTCGGCCGCCAGTCGGAGCCGGCCCCGGCGTCCCAGCGCGAGATTGGCACATCGTTGAGCATGCTTGCCAGAGTTAAGCCTTTATCCATCGCAGCGGTGTAGAGGAACGGCTTGATGTTGGAGCCGACCTGGCGCAGCGCCTGGGTGGCGCGGTTAAACTTGCTCTGGTTGAAGTCAAACCCACCGACAAGGGCAATAATCGCGCCGTTTTGCGGGTTAATGGAGACCAGCGCCGAGTTGACGTCCGGGACCTGCGACAACCACCAGCTGTCACCCACTTTGCGAACCAAGATCTGCTGCCCGGCCTGCACGACGTCGTTGACTTTACGCGGAGTCGCTCCCTGCTGCGTATCGGAGATAAAGCGACGAGCCCAGCGCACGCCGTCCATCGTCAGTGAAACGGAGTCGCCGTTAGCCAACAGCGCGACGGCCTCCTGGGCATTCGCGGAGGTGACCACCGCAGGAGAAAGCGGGCCTAAGCCAGGCTGGCGCTTCAGGGCGTCGACGATCTTTTTCGCCTCCCACGGCGTTTCGCCGACCTTCCACAGCACGCTGGCCGGGCCGCGGTAGCCGTGACGCATATCGTAATCCAGCACGTTATTGCGGACCGCCTGCTGGGCCGCCTGCTGGTTTTTGCGGGTAATCGTGGTGTACACCCGGTAGCCATCTTCATAGGCCTGCTCGCCATAGCGATTCACCATCTCCTGGCGCACCATTTCGCTCAGATAAGGCGCTGAGAAGGCGATTTTCGGCGCGTGGTAGCTGGCGTCGATGGGTTCGCTGCGCGCTTCATCGTATTGCGCCTGGGTGATGTACCCCTCGCTCAGCATACGCGACAGCACCACGTTGCGACGGGCTGTGGCGCGATCCATCGAATAGAGCGGGTTAAAGGTGGACGGGGCTTTCGGCAGACCGGCAATCACCGCCATTTCGCTGAGGGTCAGCTGGTCGATAGGTTTGCCAAAATAGACCTGCGCCGCGGCGCCGACGCCATAGGCGCGGTAGCCGAGGTAAATCTTGTTCAGATACAGCTCAAGGATTTCATCTTTGTTCAGCAACTGCTCGATGCGGATGGCCAGAAAGGCCTCTTTAATCTTACGCATCAACGTCTTCTCGGGGCTGAGGAAGAAGTTACGCGCTAACTGCTGGGTGATGGTGCTGGCGCCCTGCGAGGCGTGGCCTGAGAACATCGCCACGCTGGCGGCGCGGAAAATACCCACCGGATCGACGCCGTGATGCTCATAGAAACGACTGTCTTCGGTGGCGATAAACGCTTTCACCAGCTCGGGGGGAATTTGCTGCAACGTTACAGGGATACGGCGCTTTTCGCCGTACTGCGCAATAAGCTCACCGTCGGCGCTATAGACCTGCATCGGGATCTGCAAACGCACATCCTTCAGGGTTGCGACGTCGGGGAGTTGCGGCTCTATGTATTTGTAGAGGCCAAAAATCGAGCCTGCTCCCAGCAGTACGCAACAGACTGCAAGGATCAATAGATACTTTACGAACTTCACCGGTGTTTTCCCATTTAGTTTTATTTGGGCAGTTTATAAACAAACGCGCGGTAGTATAAAGGCAAGCCAGGTGCATTGATATAGCCGGACAGTTTTGCCGGATAAGGAGATCGTAAGCATGGCTTTCAGAAACTGGCGGATCGGAATGCATATCCAACAGGATAGCATTGCCATTGTCGCGCTACTGCATGAGCGCTCACACTGGGCACTGCGCCGCTGGTGGCGCATTCCGCTGCCGCCAGGTCTGGTGCGGCAGGGGATGGTGGCGGACGTTAGCGCCCTCGGCTCACGGCTGGCCGCCTGGCGGCGGGAGCTACCGGCGCAGCATCAGATCAGTATCGCCTTTCCCGCGGCTCGCACGCTGCAAAAACGTCTGCCTTATCCCCAGTTCGCCCTGCGAGAGCGGGAACAGGCGACGTGGATAGCCAGCGCCATGACCCAGCAGCTGGCGATGCCCGCCTCCTCTCTATGTATTGATTATGCGCCCACCTCGCGGGATGACGGCTGGCAGGTGACGGCGGCGCAGCGGCTGGATATCAATGTTTTGCGGGAGCTGGCAGGGCGGCTGCGGCTGCGGGTGGCGGCCATCGTACCGGATGCCAGCGCGCTCGGCGCCTTTTTCCCCTGGGTGACGGCAGCAGATCAAGGCCTGGCGTGGCGGGATGAAAAGTACTGGCTATGGGCGACCCAGGAGGCCTGGGGCTGTGACGCCTGCGATGCGATAGGGTCCTTAAGCCAGCTGGCGGGGCAACTTCAGGTTCCTTTGCGCCTGTGCGCTGATGCGGGCGACGAGGGCAGTCGTTTTGATGTCTGGCAGGTGGTTCACCGCCGGCAGCCTCCGCTGCCAGCCGACGGCGATCGCTACGCCATTGCCCTTGGGCTGGCGCTGGGAGGCGGGCGCCATGACGCATGTCGTTAATCTTCTCCCCTGGCGTGACCTGCGTCGCCGCCAGCGCCTGCGCTACGCCCTGTTGTTAGCCACCGGTATCGTGCTGCTGGTGGGAACGACCCTGCAGGCGGGGCAAACAGCGGGTCTACAGCGCGACGCCCTGGCGAGGATCCACACGACAGCCGACGCATCGTTGCTCGCCTCGCTCAAACAGCGTGAACAGGCGATGCGCGAGGCATGGCAGCAGCATCAACGCCAGCGCGAGCAGCGCCAGCGCAGATCGACGATCGCCGCCTGGCAACCCCGACTAATGGCGCTCGCGGCAGGCCTGCCCGCTCAGGCATGGCTGACGCGGCTGGAGTACCAGGGGGCGCGCCTGACGCTGGATGGTCTGGCCCTCAACCTGCAGGCGCTGGCCCGGGTGGA
This sequence comes from Klebsiella sp. V115_8, assembly GCF_029967715.1. NCBI lineage: Bacteria > Pseudomonadati > Pseudomonadota > Gammaproteobacteria > Enterobacterales > Enterobacteriaceae > Klebsiella > Klebsiella sp. V115_8. The sequence continues at coordinate 37,564 of NZ_JASCAR010000038.1, read as the reverse complement.
GGCTGCTCTGGCCAGCGTCGCGGGATTCGCGCCGGCTAAAGCCGGCGGAACGCAGCGCGACGCCGAGGGGCGCTGGCGGTTCAGTTTTACCCTGTCGGGAGCGCGCGCCGATGCGGATTAACACCCGGCGCACCCGGGCGGGGCTGTTGATCCTGCTCGCGATGGGGCTGATGGGGGGCGGCGTGGCGCTCTGGCGCGATGCCCCCCAGCCGCTGGCGGCGCTGTCCCGCGATGGCGCTCTGCAAACGCAGTGGCGGCGGATCATGGCGCTGCGCATCCCCGGCGGTGAAAGTTCCGGGGAACGCATCGACAAGCAGCCGTTCTCGCCCATCGCCATTCCGCTCGCCGGCGCGAAGCTAATCGCCTGGCATCCGCAGGGGAGCGGCGGTGAGATGGCGCTGTCTCTCCCCTGGCCGACGGTACCCGCCCTGTTCTCATGGCTGGCGCGCTGCGGGATGAACCCGCGTTCGTTCTCGCTGGAGCGCGAGGGGCAGGCGCTGCGCATGCGGCTGCAGCTGGAGGCGGAAGATGGGCGGTAAATGCTGGATTTTGCTGTGGTTGCCGCTGTCGCTGCTGGCGGCCGGGCGCGATCCTTTCCTGCCGGTTGAAGATCCTTGCCGCACGGCGCAGCTGTCGCAATGGCGCTATGGCGGCGCGGCCGGCGATGGCGCAGGCTGGACGGGGTTTTTGCAGGACGGAAGCGGCATGTGGCGACGGGTACGCCTGGATGAGCAATTGCCCACGGGCTGGCGGGTGAGTCGGCTGACGGCCGGCGAGCTGGACATCGTCACGCCCCCGGGATGTGAACCGCCAGCGTGGCGCTGGCAACGTGAAGGAAAACAAGATGATGCGATGGATAAGCCTGCTGCTTCTGCTGCTACCGCTGGCGGTGGTCGCCGCGCGAAATGACAAGCCGGTTTCGCTGGTCGTTGACGACGCGCCAGTGGCCCAGGTGCTGCAAGCCCTGGCCGAAATGAACCATAAGAACCTCGTTGTCGCACCGGACGTCAGCGGCACGCTCTCCCTGCGCCTGCAGAAGGTCCCCTGGACCCAGGCGCTGCGGGCAGTGGCGGATAGCGCAGGCCTCTCTTTGCAACAGCAGGGGACGGTCATCTACGCGCATACGCAGGCCTGGCAAAAAGCCAATCTGGCGCAGCGCGAAGCTGAACAGGCGAAACGTCTGCAGAACCTGCCGCTGCTGGCGGAGAGCGTGACGCTGCACTATGCCGATGCCGAGGAGCTGGCTAAAAGCGGCGGTAAGTTGCTTAGCGCCCGGGGAAACCTGATGGCGGACAAGCGGACCAATCGGCTGCTGATCCGCGATGATGCGCGGCATCTGCCGGCGCTGAAGGCCTGGGCGCAGGAGATGGATCTGCCGGTCGGACAGGTGGAGCTGGCCGCCCATATCGTGTCGATGAGCGAAACCAGCCTGCGTGAACTGGGGGTGAAGTGGCGGCTGGCGGAGGCTGAAAGCACCCCGGGATCCGGGCACATCACCACCCTAAGCAGCGATGTGTCGGTCAACGATGCCAGCACCCGCGCAGGCTTTAACATCGGCAAAATTAACGGGCGCTTGCTTGAGCTGGAGCTTTCCGCGCTGGAGCGCAAGCAGCAGGTCGAGATTATCGCCAGTCCTCGTTTGCTCGCCTCCCATATGCAGCCCGCCAGCATCAAGCAGGGGAGCGAGATCCCCTATCAGGTCTCCAGTGGTGAAAGCGGCGCCACGTCGGTGGAGTTTAAAGAGGCGGTGCTGGGCATGGAGGTGACGCCGACGGTGCTGCAGCAGGGGAGAGTGCGGTTGAAGCTGCGAATAAGCGAGAACACGCCAGGCCAGGTGCTGAAGCAGGATAACGGCGAGGCGCTGGCCATTGATAAACAGGAGATCGAGACCCTGGTGGAAGTCCGCAGCGGCGAGACCCTGGCGTTGGGCGGCATCTTTTCGCAGAAAAACAAAACCGCCCGCGACAGCGTCCCGCTGCTTGGCGATATCCCGGTGCTGGGGCGTCTGTTTCGCCGCGACGGGAAAGATAATGAACGCCGTGAACTGGTTGTCTTTATTACGCCACGGATTCTGGCAGTACGTTAAGCAGGTTTTTCATGCTAAACACGTTTCAGGTGTTTGACGTGAGGACGGATTTAGCATACAAGGGGTACCGATTTGAGAGTCGGGTACGACATCAATCCTCCCTTTATTGTCCGGCGATTTTATTCAGTTGCCAAACCAGCCGGAGTATTGAGATAATTTTTAGTCTGACTCTCGCTCTATTGCATATGAGGTTTCAGTTCATGCCCTGCGGCGCTGGGTGTCTGCGAAGCGGGTTTATCATTAACGAATAGTCTTAGTAGTACCGAAAAAATGGCAGAGAAACGCAATATCTTTCTGGTTGGGCCTATGGGTGCCGGCAAAAGCACTATTGGGCGCCAGTTAGCCCAACAGCTCAACATGGAATTTTACGATTCTGATCAAGAGATTGAGAAACGCACTGGCGCTGATGTGGGCTGGGTCTTCGATGTTGAAGGCGAAGAAGGCTTCCGCGACCGTGAAGAAAAAATTATCAATGAGTTGACGGAAAAACAGGGGATTGTGCTGGCGACTGGCGGCGGCTCTGTAAAATCCCGTGAAACGCGTAACCGTCTCTCCGCCCGCGGCGTGGTGGTCTACCTGGAAACAACGATCGAGAAGCAGTTGGCCCGTACGCAGCGTGATAAAAAGCGTCCTTTGCTACAAGTCGATGCGCCGCCTCGTGAAGTACTGGAAGCGCTGGCTGACGAGCGTAACCCGCTGTATGAAGAGATCGCCGATGTGACTATCCGCACAGACGATCAGAGTGCGAAAGTCGTCGCGAACCAGATTATTCATATGCTGGAAAGCAACTGATTCTGGCTTAATAAAAGTGCGTCAGAGTAAAAGTCATTGAGGTGGATGTCGCGTTATGGAGAGGCTTACTGTTACCCTCGGGGAACGTAGTTACCCGATTACCATCGCGGCTGGTTTGTTTAACGATCCAGCTTCCTTCCTGCCACTCAAGTCGGGCGACCAGGCTATGCTGGTCACCAACGAAACGCTGGCGCCGCTTTATCTGGATACCGTCCGCTCTGCGCTGGAGCAGGCAGGGGTCAACGTTGACAGCGTGATCCTGCCCGACGGCGAGCAGTATAAAAGCCTGGCGGTGATGGATACCGTATTTACCGCGCTGTTACAAAAACCCCATGGCCGCGACACCACGCTGGTGGCGCTCGGCGGCGGTGTTATCGGTGATTTAACCGGTTTCGCCGCGGCAAGCTATCAGCGCGGCGTGCGTTTTATCCAGGTCCCTACCACCTTGCTGTCGCAGGTCGACTCGTCGGTCGGCGGCAAAACCGCAGTGAACCACCCTCTCGGCAAAAACATGATTGGCGCCTTCTGGCAGCCGGTTTCCGTGGTGGTTGATCTTAACTGTCTGAAGACGCTTCCGAAACGCGAACTCGCTTCCGGACTGGCTGAGGTCATCAAGTATGGGGTGATCCTCGACGGCGCATTCTTCAGCTGGCTGGAAAACAACATTGATGCCCTGCTGGCGCTGGATGAAAAGGCCATGGCGTACTGCATTCGCCGTTGCTGTGAGCTGAAAGCGGAAGTTGTGGCTGCCGACGAGCGTGAAACCGGGTTACGTGCTTTACTCAATCTTGGACATACCTTCGGCCATGCTATCGAGGCTGAAATGGGCTACGGTAACTGGCTGCACGGCGAAGCGGTGGCGGCAGGTATGGTGATGGCGGCGCATACGTCCGAGCGGCTGGGGCAGTTCCGCTCGCAGGATACTCAGCGCCTTATCGATCTGCTCAAGCGTGCAGGTTTACCGGTACGCGGCCCGCAGGAAATGAGTGCGCAGGCGTATTTGCCCCATATGATGCGCGATAAGAAAGTACTGGCTGGCGAAATGCGGCTGGTGCTCCCGCTCGCAATAGGAAGCAGCGAGCTGCGCGGCGGAGTGCCGCATGATGTGGTTCTTGGCGCGATTGCTGATACTCAGCAGGCGCAACAATAAGAAGGTCTGGCCGCGTTCGCGCGGCGTTATCATTTCGGGTGATGTGCAATAATCGTGAGCATAAGCCTTTTAGTGGGGTGTTAAATGGATGATTTCAAACCAGAAGACGATATGAAAGCCGATCGCAACGATCGTCGTGCTGGTCGTTCCCGTCAGTCTTCCGAGCGTGATGCCGATCCGCAGATCAATTTTGACGATGTTGATCTTGATGCCGATGAAGGCCGTCCGACGCGCGCCGGCAAGGCCCGTCGTGAGCGTGAAGAGGAAGAGTTCGAAGAAGAACTGGATGCGGAAGATGAGGAGATGCTCGAAGAGCAGCCTGTAGAGCGTCGTCCGCGTAAGCGTAAAAAAGCGCCGGCGAAACCCGCTTCCCGCCAGTACATCATGATGGGCGTGGGGATTCTGGTGCTGTTGCTGTTAATCGTAGGTATCGGTTCCGCGCTGAAATCGCCATCTTCGTCCAGCCAGCAGACCGCTTCCGGCGAGAAGAGCATTAATCTGTCTGACGACCAGTCCGCCAGCACGCCAGCTGCCGGCCAGGATCAGACAGCCGCCAATACCACCACACAGCAGGACGTCACGGTACCGCCTATTGCCGCGAACCCGACCCAGGGCCAGGCAGCGGCAGAGCCGCAGGGCCAGCAGCGTGTTGAAGTTCAGGGCGATCTGAATAACGCGCTGACCCAGCAGCAGGGCCAGCTGGACGGCGCCGTAGCTAACTCGACGCTGCCAACTGAACCGGCAACCGTCGCTCCGATCCGTAATGGCGCCAGTGGCGCTGCGGCGCCGCGCCAGACGACCGAACGTCAGACGGCTGCAACGCCGCGTCCGGCCGAGCGTAAGCACACCGTCATCGAAGCGAAGCCGCAGCCGAAACCACAGGCGGTGGCGAAAGCGCCGGTAGAAACGAAACCGGTCCAGCCGAAGCATGTTGAAAGCGCGGCCACTACCGCTCCGGCGAAAACGACCGTCAGCGAAAGTAAACCGGCAGCCACCGCGCAGAGCAAACCAGCCACGACCGCGACGACCGCAGCGCCAGCCGCAACGGCAGCCGCGGCAGCGCCGGCGACGAAGAGCGGTAAAACGGCAGGTGACGTCAGCTCGATGAAATCTGCGCCGTCGGGTAACTATACCCTGCAGCTCAGCAGCTCCTCTAACTATGAAAACCTGAACAACTGGGCGAAGAAAGAGAAGCTGGACAGATATGTTGTCTATGAAACGTCGCGTAACGGCCAACCGTGGTACGTGCTGGTGAGCGGTATCTATTCATCGAAAGATGAAGCGAAACGCGCGGTCACCTCGCTGCCGCCGGACGTGCAGGCGAAAAATCCATGGGCAAAACCACTGCATCAGGTTCAGGCTGATCTGAAATAATGCCGTGGGGTAGTCTTAAGCGCAGGATGCTGTCGGAGCTTTCTCCACAGCCGGAGAATGTGTAATTAGTTAGGCAGCATGAAAAAGAATCGCGCTTTTCTAAAGTGGGCAGGGGGGAAGTACCCCCTGCTTGACGATATTAAAAAGCATTTGCCGGAAGGTGAGTGCTTAATCGAGCCCTTTGTGGGCGCCGGGTCGGTATTTCTCAATACCGACTTTTCTCGTTATATCCTCGCGGATATCAACAGTGATTTAATCGGCCTGTACAACATCGTCAAATTGCGCACCGACGAGTATGTCGCTGCCGCCCGCGAGATGTTTACCCCGGAAAACAACGTCGCTGAGCGCTACTACCAGTACCGAGATGAATTCAACCAGAGCCAGGATCCGCTGCGTCGCGCGGTGCTGTTCCTGTATCTGAACCGTCACGGCTACAACGGCCTGTGTCGCTACAATTTGCGCGGCGAATTCAATGTGCCGTTTGGCCGCTATAAGAAGCCCTATTTCCCCGAGGCTGAGCTCTATCATTTTGCCGACAAGGCGCAAAACGCTGAGTTTTACTGCGAATCTTATGAAGAGTGCATGCAGCGTGCGGATAGCCGCACGGTGGTGTATTGCGATCCGCCCTATGCGCCATTGACGGCGACGGCGAACTTTACCGCCTACCACACCAACAGCTTCAACCTGGAGCAACAGGTGCTGCTGGCGCAAAAGGCGGAATCGCTGATGAAGAAACGGATCCCGGTGCTGATTTCCAACCACCGCACGCCGTTGACGCAGGAGTGGTATAAAAACGCGGCAGAAACGCATATTGTGAAGGTTCGGCGCAGCATCAGCAGCAACGGTGGTACGCGTAAAAAGGTGGACGAGCTCTTAGCGCTCTACCGTCCGCCTAAGACCAAATAAATTTCAAGGAGATGCGGATGAAGCAGTATTTGATTGCCCCTTCGATTCTGTCGGCTGATTTTGCCCGTCTGGGTGAGGATACCGCGAAGGCGCTGGCGGCGGGTGCGGATGTCGTGCACTTCGACGTCATGGACAACCACTACGTGCCGAACCTGACGATTGGCCCGATGGTGCTGAAGTCGCTGCGTAACTACGGTATTACCGCGCCGATCGACGTCCACCTGATGGTGAAGCCGGTCGACCGCATCATTCCTGATTTTGCCGAAGCTGGCGCCAGCATCATCACCTTCCACCCGGAAGCCTCCGAACACGTCGACCGCAGCCTGCAGCTTATCAAAGAGCACGGCTGTAAAGCGGGCCTGGTGTTTAACCCCGCGACGCCGCTGAGCTATCTCGATTACGTGATGGATAAGCTGGACGTGATCCTGCTGATGTCGGTTAACCCGGGCTTTGGCGGCCAGTCCTTTATTCCGCAGACGCTGGATAAACTGCGTGAAGTGCGCCAGCGCATCGATGCGTCCGGCTACGATATTCGCCTGGAAGTGGATGGCGGAGTGAAAGCGAGCAATATCGGCGAAATCGCCGCGGCGGGTGCGGATATGTTCGTTGCCGGTTCGGCGATCTTCGGCCAGCCGGACTACAAGAAAGTCATTGATCACATGCGTAATGAATTAGCGAAGGTAAGTCATGGATAAATTACAGGCGATCCGCGGCATCGCGTTTGATCTCGACGGCACGCTGGTGGACAGCGCGCCGGGTCTGACCGCCGCCGTTGATAACGCCCTCTACGCCCTGGAGCTGCCGGTGGCGGGAGAAGAACGCGTCGTGACCTGGATCGGCAACGGCGCCGATGTTCTGATGGAGCGGGCGCTGACCTGGGCTCGTCAGGAGCGTGCAACGTTACGTGCGGCGATGGGCAAGCCTTCCGTCGACGATCATGATATTCCGCAAGACGAACAGCTGCGCATTTTGCGTAAACTGTTTGACCGCTATTACGCCGAAGCGGCGGAAGAGGGCAGTTTCCTGTTTCCGGCAGTGGCCGATACGCTCGGCGCGCTGCAGGCCAAAGGCCTGCCGCTGGCGCTGGTGACCAATAAGCCGACGCCGTTCGTCGCCCCGCTGCTGGACGCGCTCGATATTGCGAAATACTTTACCGTGGTGATCGGCGGCGATGACGTACAGAACAAAAAGCCGCATCCGGAACCGCTGCTGCTGGTGGCGCAAAAGCTCGGCCTGACGCCGGAGGCGCTGCTGTTCGTCGGCGATTCCCGTAATGATATTCAGGCGGCCAAAGCGGCAGGCTGCTGCTCTGTTGGCCTGACCTACGGCTATAACTATGGCGAACCGCTTGCGCTGAGCGAGCCGGACTATCTCTTCGACCAGTTTAATGAACTCTTACCCGCTCTCGGGTTACCGCACAGTGAAACTCAGGAATTGAAACATGACTAAGCCCATCGTTTTTAGTGGCGCACAGCCCTCAGGTGAACTGACCATTGGCAACTACATGGGTGCGCTGCGTCAGTGGGTAAACATGCAGGACGATTACCACTGCATCTATTGCATCGTGGACCAGCACGCCATCACCGTGCGCCAGGATCCGCAGCAGCTGCGTAAGGCGACGCTGGACACCCTGGCGCTGTATCTGGCCTGCGGCATCGACCCGCAGAAAAGCACTATTTTCGTTCAGTCTCACGTGCCGGAACATGCCCAGTTAGGCTGGGCGCTGAACTGCTACACCTATTTCGGCGAACTGAGCCGCATGACCCAGTTTAAAGACAAGTCCGCGCGCTACGCGGAGAACATCAACGCCGGTCTGTTTGATTATCCGGTACTGATGGCCGCTGACATTCTGCTGTACCAGACCAACCAGGTTCCGGTGGGCGAAGATCAGAAACAGCACCTTGAACTGAGCCGCGATATCGCCCAGCGTTTTAACGCCATCTACGGCGATATTTTTAAAGTGCCTGAGCCGTTTATCCCTAAATCCGGCGCGCGCGTGATGTCGCTGCTGGAGCCGACGAAAAAGATGTCCAAGTCCGACGACAACCGCAACAACGTCATCGGCCTGCTGGAAGACCCGAAATCGGTGGTCAAGAAGATCAAACGTGCGGTCACCGACTCCGACGAGCCGCCGGTGGTGCGCTACGACCTGAAAGAGAAAGCGGGCGTCTCCAACCTGCTGGATATCCTCTCCGCGGTCACCGGGAAAACCATTCCTGAGCTGGAGCAGCATTTCGAAGGCAAAATGTATGGCCACCTGAAAGGCGAAGTCGCCGAAGCGGTATCGGGCATGCTGATTGACCTGCAGGAGCGCTATCACCGTTTCCGTAACGACGAAGCGTTTCTCAATCAGGTGATGAAGGACGGCGCAGAAAAGGCCAGCGCGCGGGCTTCTCAAACTCTGAAAGCGGTATACGAAGCGATTGGCTTTGTCGCCAAGCCGTAAGCGACGCAACAGCTAAAAAGGGCGGGATTATCCCGCCCTTTTTTATGCCTGTCGTTCACGCCGTCAGGCGAAGGTTAATGGTTCGAAAACCAGTTCAGTTTATCCCGCAGACCGACCACGCGGCCGACAATGATCAGCGCCGGGCTGGCCATCTGCTGCGCCAGAATATCCAGCTGTCCTAAGGTGCCGCTGACCACTTTTTGCGTCACGGCGGTGCCGTTCTCGACGATGGCGGCAGGAATATCTTCCGCCATGCCGTGGGCGATAAGCTTCTCGCGGATCGCCGGCGCCTGGTTCAGACCCATGTAGAACACCAGGGTCTGCTTCTCCACCGCCAGGTTCGCCCAGTCCAGCTCGCCGCCGGTTTTCAGATGGCCGGTGACCAGGCGGACGCCCTGGGCGAAATCGCGATGGGTCAACGGGATCCCCGAGTAGGCAGAGCAGCCGGAGGCGGCGGTGATGCCGGGCACAACCGAGAAGGGGATCCCCGCCTCGCAGAGGGTCTCCAGCTCCTCTCCGCCGCGGCCAAAGATAAAGGGATCGCCGCCTTTCAGCCGGACCACGCGTCTTCCTTTTTGCGCTTCGCGCAGCAGGATCTGGTTGATCTCCTCCTGCGGCACGCAGTGATAGCCTGAGCGCTTGCCGACGAACACCCGGTCGGCATCGCGGCGCACCAGATTCATAATGTCGTCGGAGACCAGCCGGTCATAGACCACCACGTCGGCCTGCTGGATCTGCTGCAGGCCCTTGAGCGTGAGCAGCCCGGCGTCACCAGGGCCGGCGCCAACCAGGACGACCTCGCCGCGATGCTCTAACGGCTCGGTCAGCAGCTGCTCGGTGGTATCCGCCACCGCCTGCCGATCGTCATTGGCCAGCGACTGCGCCAGCCGGTCGTTAACGAACAGCTTCTCCCAGAAGCGGCGGCGTTCGCCTACGGTGGCAAACTGCTGCTTCACGCGCGCGCGCAGATGGCCGGCGTAGCGGGCCAGCTGGCCAAGATGCAGGGGTAAGACTGACTCCAGCTTCTCGCGCAACAGGCGCGCCAGCACCGGGGATGTCCCGCCCGAGGAGACGGCGACCATCAGCGGCGAGCGGTCGATGATGGACGGCATGATAAAGCTGGCCTGGCGCGGGGCATCCACCACGTTACAGAAGATACGCCGCGCTTCGGCCGCGTCGCTGACCTGCTGGTTCACCGTCTCATTATCGGTAGCGGCGATGGCCAGCCAGCAGTTGTCCAGCAGCGAGGGGATAAACTCCCCCTGCACCAGGGTTAGCATCTGTGAATCGGCCCACACATGAAACTGCGGGGTAAAGTCGAGCGCATTGACCGTGACGTTTGCGCCAGCATCCAGCAGCAGACGGGCCTTGCGTTCGGCGACATCCCCGCCGCCAACCAGTAAACAATCACGCTGGCGCAACTGGCAGAATATGGGTAAGTGATCCACAGAATAACCTCATAAAAATAAGGGGTAGAAAATGAGTGGTCGTAGAATAGCAGCAAAGGTAATACAAAACATGCGACATATCCCGCACTCATGCGCTGTCGGTCAGAAGTGTTACTTATATCTCCCCCCGTGGCCGGGGGGAGGATGCGGGACTCACGCCTTAAGCTGAACGTGGCCGTCTTTTACCCGGGCGTCGAAACGGGCGATAGAGTGGCTGGCATCTTCCATACACAGGCCGTCGCTTAGGCGGAAACGTTGTTTTTTCAGCGGGCTGGCAACCCACAGGGCGCCGTCATGCTCGGCGATAATGCCGCGAGACAGTACGCTGGCGTTAAAGAACGGATCAATGTTGCTGATGGCGAACACCCTGTCGTCATGATAGGGACGGAAGATCGCCACCTGCTGCTGACCGAGCAGGGCGCAGACGCCGGTGGCGGGCAGGATGTCGTCAATGTTGCAGATGTTTACCCACTGGCTCATGCTTTTTCCTCCACCAGAGTAACCGGGATGCGCTCATACGGCGTGGCCGGGCGATGCTGGTCACGTTCCGGCACCACCTGAACGTTCGGGTCGCGCTGGTCGCTGTTGATAAAGTGTTTGAAGCGGGTCTGCGCCGCCGGGTTATTGACGGTCTCGGTCCACTCGCAGGCGAAGGCGGCGCGCAGGCGAGCCAGCTCCTCTTCCAGATGGTCGTTCAGACCGAGCTTGTCATCGATGATGACGCTGCGCAGATAGTCGATCCCGCCTTCCATGTTGTCCAGCCACGGCGCGGTGCGGGTCAGCTTATCGGCGGTGCGGATGTAGAACATCATAAAGCGGTCGAGATACTTAATCAGCGTCTCGCGATCGAGGTCCGCGGCCAGCAGATCGGCGTGGCGCGGCTTCATCCCGCCGTTACCGCACACGTACAGGTTCCAGCCTTTCTCGGTGGCGATGATCCCGACGTCTTTGCCCTGGGCTTCCGCACATTCGCGGGTACAGCCGGAGACGCCGAACTTCATTTTGTGCGGCGTACGGATGCCTTTGTAGCGATTTTCCAGTTCGACGCCGAAGCCGACGCTGTCGCCGACCCCGTAGCGGCACCAGGTGCTGCCGACGCAGGTTTTCGCCATACGCAGCGCTTTGGCGTAGGCGTGGCCGGTTTCGAAGCCCGCTTCAATCAGCTGCCGCCAGATCTCCGGCAGGTCGTCTTTCTGCGCGCCAAACAGGCCGATGCGCTGGGAACCGGTGATTTTGGTGTACAGATTGAATTCACGAGCGATACGGCCCACGGCGACCAGCCCTTCCGGCGTGATTTCGCCGCCCGCGGAGCGCGGAATGACCGAGTAGGTGCCATCTTTCTGGATATTGGCGAGGAAGTTGTCGTTGCTGTCCTGCAGCGGCGTGTGCTGAGGCTTGAGGACGTACTCATTCCAGCAGGAGGCCAGCAGGGAGCCGACGGTCGGTTTACACACTTCACAGCCGTAGCCCTGGCCGTGTTTGGCCAGCAGTTCGTCGAAGGTTTTGATGCCTTCCACGCGGATCAGGTGGAACAGCTCCTGGCGGGAGTAAGCGAAATGTTCGCACAGGTTGTTGTTGACCTCGATACCCTGTTTCGCCAGCTCGGCGTTGAGCACCTGGGTGACCAACGGGATACAGCCGCCGCAGCCGGTACCGGCCTTGGTTTCCGCTTTCAGCGCCGCGACGGTATGGCAGCCTTTATTGATGGCGGCGATCAGGTCGCCTTTGCTGACGTCGAAGCAGGAGCAGATTTGCGCGCTGTCCGGCAGTTTATCGACGCCGATCGACGGCTTGCCGCTGCTGGCGTGGGCCGGGAGGATCAGCGAATCCGGATTCTCCGGCAACTCGATGGCGTTCAGCACCAGTTGCAGCAGGTTGCCGTAGTCGCTGGTGTCGCCGACCAACACCGCGCCGAGTAGGGTTTTGTTGTCGGCGCTGACGATCAGACGCTTATAAACTTCTTTGCTTTCGTCGAGATAGACGTAGCTACGGGCGCCCGGCGTGCGGCCGTGGGCATCGCCGATACCGCCCACGTCTACACCCAGCAGCTTCAGCTTGGCGCTGAGGTCGGCGCCGGTGAAGCTGTTTTCACTGCCGAGGAGGTGGTCAACGGCCACCTGGGCCATTTTATAACCCGGCGCGACGAGGCCATACACGCGGTTGTTCCAGCTGGCGCATTCGCCGATGGCATAGATATCCGGGTCGGAGGTCTGGCAGCTATCGTTGACCATGATGCCGCCGCGCTGGGCAACCGCCAGTCCGCACTGGGTGGCCAGTTTATCGCGCGGGCGGATCCCGGTAGAGAAGACGATGAAATCGACCTGCAGCTCGCTACCGTCGGCGAAGTGCATGGTTTTGCGCGCCTCGGTGCCCTGCTGAACGATCTCTTTGGTGTTTTTGCTGGTGTGAACTTTCACGCCCATGCTTTCAATTTTGCGCCGCAGCTGCTCGCCGCCCATCTGGTCGAGCTGCTCGGCCATCAGCATCGGCGCGAATTCGATAACATGGGTTTCGACACCGAGGTTTTTCAGGGCGCCTGCGGCTTCCAGGCCGAGCAGGCCACCACCGACCACCGCGCCGCGTTTGCTGCGACGGGCGCAGGATTCAATGGCGTTAAGATCTTCAATGGTGCGATAGACGAAGCAATCCTGAGTTTCCGCGCCTTTAATCGGCGGGATCCAGGGGTAGGAGCCGGTCGCCATAATCAGCTTGTCGTAGAACACCGTGCGCCCGGCGCTGGAGTGGATCACTTTCTCCTGGCGGTTGATGGTGATGGCCCGTTCGCCGACCAGCACCTTGACGCCGTGTTTCTCATAGAAACCTTCGCGGACCAGCGACAGCTCTTCTGCGGTATGGTGGGAGAAATAAGACGACAGGTGGACACGGTCGTAGGCGATACGCGGTTCTTCACAGAACACGGTAATGTCGAACTGTCCGGTAGGCGCCTTATCGAGAAGCTCTTCGATAAAGCGATGGCCAACCATGCCGTTACCGATAATAGCGATTCTGACTTTGCTCATTTTTGCCTCGATTTCTTTTCTATTACCGCCTACCTTAACGATTCAGCCATCAGGCTTATTGATGCAAATCAATGACAACTTCACCTACCACTTAATAGGTATATAATTGATTTGTCTGTAATTTTCTAAGTTGTGGAAAACGCTGGCTTTTCCTTTTTGCCGATTTTGTGTACAAGAATTGGGTAGGTCGCGATTGGGGTTGAGTAGAAAACAAGCCGTATTGAATAGAGAGGGTGATATGACAGCAGCGCCGCTTTGGTTGATTCAGAACGTACGCCTGGCAGACCGCGACGGCCTGTGGCAGATAGCGATAGATAAGGGCCGCTTTGGCGAGATCACACCGATGGGGGAGGCGCGGGACGAAAGCTACGAGGTGTTGAACGCTCGCGGCGGTCTGGCGATCCCGCCTTTTATTGAGCCGCATATCCATCTGGATACCACCCAGACGGCCGGTGAGCCGAACTGGAACCAGTCCGGCACCCTGTTCGAGGGGATTGAGCGCTGGGCGGAGCGGAAAGCGCTGCTCAGCCATGAGGACGTTAAAGCCCGGGCGTGGAAAACCCTCAAGTGGCAGATCGCCAACGGCGTGCAGTTTGTCCGTACCCATGTCGATGTCTCCGATCCAACGTTGACGGCGCTGAAGGCGATGCTGGAGGTCAAAAAGGAGGTGGCGCCATGGGTCGAGCTGCAGATTGTCGCTTTTCCGCAGGAGGGGATCCTCTCTTACCCCAACGGCGAGGCGCTGCTGGAAGAGGCCCTGAAGCTGGGGGCGGATGTCGTCGGGGCGATCCCGCACTTTGAGTTCACCCGTGAATATGGGGTGGAATCGCTGCATATCGCCTTTCGACTGGCGCAGAAATATGACCGCCCGCTGGATATTCACTGCGATGAAATTGACGATGAACAGTCGCGCTTTGTTGAAACCGTTGCCGCGCTGGCGCTGAAGACGGGGATAGGGCCGCGGGTGACGGCCAGCCATACCACCGCCATGCACTCCTATAATGGCGCCTATACCTCGCGCCTGTTCCGCCTGCTAAAGCTCTCCGGCATCAACTTTGTCGCCAATCCGCTGGTCAATATTCATCTGCAGGGCCGGTTTGACGACTACCCGAAGCGACGGGGCATTACCCGGGTGAAGGAGCTGATGGCGGCGGGGATCAACGTTTGTTTTGGTCATGATGATGTCTTTGACCCGTGGTACCCGCTGGGGACCGGTAATATGCTGCAGGTCCTGCATATGGGGCTGCACGTTTGCCAGCTGATGGGCTACCAGCAGATTAACGACGGCCTGCAGCTTATCACTGACAACAGCGCCCGCACGTTTGGCCTGACCGATTACGGCATCGTCAGCGGCAACCCGGCTAACCTGATCATCCTCCCGGCGGAGAATGGCTTTGAGGCGGTACGCTGCCAGGTGCCGGTGCGCTGGTCAATTCGCCAGGGAAGGGTGATCGCGATTACCCAGCTGGCGCAAACCTGGATCCAGACCGACCGCGGTGGCGAGGCGCTCTCTTTTATGAGGAACAGCCCCCTTGCGGACGCAAAGGGGCCGAAGGCTTAGTGAGACGCCGCCTGCGCGTTGTTCTGGCGGTGACGGGAGACGAAGCCGAGGATAAAGCACATCACGAACACCACGGCGTAGAGGCCGTTAGCGGTGTGCAGCGCTGCCAGCGGACCGCTGGCAGCCACAATCGGGCCGGTGACCACGAAAGTCAGCATGGTGCCGATGGTGCCGCAGGTGAGGATAAAGTTCACCAGCTTTGGTGAAGCGACTTTAGTTTGCTGCGAACCGAGCGTAATGATCGAGGTGTAGATGGCGCTGGAGAAGAAGCCCAGGGTCAGAATAAACCACGGCATATGCTCCGGCGAACCATTTATAAACAGGTACATCAGCACCGTCGCGAGGCCGGCGAGGACGGTTAAAATGCGCTGCAGGTCGAAGAAGCGCAGGATAAAGCTGAATGACCACATGCCGATCATGTAGGACATCCAGAAATCGCTCACCAGTTTACCGGCATCGCCGAGGCTCATGCCCAGGCTCTTGGCATATTCCGGTACCCAGGAGATAAAGCCCAGCTGACCGAGGATGTAGCACAGCGCCGCGACGGAGAGGAACAGCACGCCGATGCCCCACTTCTCTTTCACCACCGGCTGGCTGTTTTCGCTCTGCGCTTTTTTGCCGAGCACCGGGAAGTCACAGCCGAATGTCAGGACGAAAATAGCGACATACACCAGACCGATACAGGCGTAGACCCAGTACCACTCGATGCTGCGCGCCAGCAGGACCGCGGCGACCATCGGAAAAATCATTCCCGCCATGCTAAAGAAGGAGTCGGTAAACAGCAGACGCGCCCCGCGCTGACGGCCTTCATACATATGGGTGATCAGGAAGGTCCCGATCGACATGGTGATCCCGCTGACCAGGCCGAGAACGAACATCGACGCGGAGAACAGCGCCAGGCTGTGGCTGAGCATCAGGCCGGCCACCGCCAGCACCATTAAAATAAAGCCAAAACGCAGCTGAGTTTTCAGCGGCACGATCTCCATCAGCCAGGCATTGAGGAAAATGGAGATCAGAATACCGGCGTTCAGAAAGGTAAAGGTGTTGCTCATACTGGAAACTGGCAGATGGAAATAATCCGCAATGTTACCCATCACCATCCCGGTGACGATCACCAACGCGCCGGTCAGGGCGTAGGAGAAGAAGCTGATCCATGTGAGCTTAATACGGTTGCTGTTAGTCATGACTGGCCTGTGAATAGAAAGGTAAAGCGCGTTGACGCTGCGCCGGGCGGACAGATTTTAGTCGTTCAGGTGATGTAATTAAATGTTTATTGTGAAATACGTTATCTTTTGCATGTTTTAATGTGACTTGCATCACGATTTTTTCGACGCAAGGGAGAACGTTTGCGCGGTTACAATTATTACAGCTAAGTAAAATTTGGTAAAAGGCTGGCCCAGGATGCAAAGGCTCTTTAGAATCAAGGCACTCGCTTTTATTCTGCTCCGTTAAGGAATTTCCATGCTCAAATCAACACTGGCGGCGATGGCTGCCGTTTTCGCCATTTCAGCTTTCTCCCCGGCCATGGCGGCAAAGGGCGATCCGCATGTGCTGCTGACCACCTCGGCAGGTAACATTGAGCTTGAGTTAAACAGCCAGAAAGCCCCGATTTCCGTGGATAACTTCCTGAAGTACGTTAACAGCGGCTTCTACAACAACACCACCTTCCACCGCGTGATCCCGGGATTCATGGTGCAGGGCGGCGGCTTTAACGAGCAGATGCAGCAGAAACAGCCTAACCCGCCGATCAAGAATGAAGCAGACAACGGCCTGCGCAACACCCGCGGCACCATCGCGATGGCGCGTACCGCCGATCAGGATAGCGCCACCAGCCAGTTCTTCATCAACGTGGCGGATAACGCCTTCCTCGACCATGGCCAGCGCGACTTTGGCTATGCGGTGTTTGGCAAGGTAGTCAAAGGCATGGACGTTGCGGATAAGATCTCCCAGGTCCAGACTCATAACGTCGGCCCATACCAGAATGTGCCGACTAAACCGGTTGTTATCCTCTCTGCGAAAGTGCTGCCCTAATCCTCCCGCGGCGCGGTGGTTTATCGCCGCGCCCGGTTGCCTCCCGGCATAACCTGTAATTGCTGCTTATACTTGTGGCACACAGGGGACGATAAGGGGGGCGACGATGCGTCCACTCACCGATAAGCAAAAATCCCGGCTCTGGGAACAGACACGTAATAGCAATTTTCAGGCCAGCCGTCGCCTCGAAGGCGTATCGGTGCCGCTGGTTACGCTGACTGCCGAGGAGGCGCAGGCTCGCCTCGCGACGCTGCGGAGGGAGTATGAGCGATAAATTTGGCGATGAACGCGATCCTTACCTCTATCCGGCGCTGAACGTCCTGCGCAACCGCCTCGGCATCCGCCAGGCTAAAACGCTGCAGCAGGCTGCCCTGGAGATGACGTCCCTGCGGGCGGCCACCCTGCCGCTGGGCCCGCGGGTGCGCGGCTTACCCTATCTGTGCGCTATTCATCATCAGCTGTATCAGGATCTGTTTGACTGGGCGGGTAGGCTGCGTGAAGTGAACCTCTACCTGGGCGATACGCCGTTCTGCCACTTTGCCCGCATCGAAGAGGAGGGGAATGCCCTGATGCAGGCTCTGGAGCAGGAGGATTATCTCTGCGATCTGCCGCGGGATACCTTTATCGAACGCCTGAGCTGGTTCTATGGTGAAATTAATGTGCTGCACCCTTTTCGTCTCGGCAATGGCCTGACCCAGCGCATTTTCTTTGAACAGCTGGCGATACATGCCGGCTACCTTCTTGACTGGCGTGACGTCGATCCTGCCGCCTGGAGCACCGCCTGTCAGCAGGGCGCGATGGGCGATCCGGACCCGCTGGCGGCGATCTTTCGCAAAGTGGTAAGCGAAGCGCGGGAATCTGAGTAGAATAGCCCGGTTTGATTGTTCCGGAGCCGCTATGATCCTGCTTATCGATAACTATGACTCTTTCACCTGGAATCTGTATCAGTACTTTTGCGAACTGGGGGCGGAAGTGCTGGTCAGGCGCAACGATGCGTTGACGCTGGAGGAGATAGCGTCGCTGGCGCCGGAGAAGATAGTGATTTCGCCTGGTCCCTGTACGCCGGATGAAGCGGGGATTTCCCTCGCGGTAATCCGTCACTATGCAGGGAAAACGCCGCTGCTGGGCGTCTGCCTCGGGCATCAGGCGATAGCCCAGGCGTTTGGCGCGACCATTGTGCGGGCGGCGCAGGTGATGCATGGAAAAACCTCGCTTATCGAGCATAACGGCGAAGGGGTGTTTCTGGGGCTGAATAATCCTTTGACGGTGACCCGCTATCATTCGCTGGTGATTGACCCGCCGACGCTGCCGCCTGAGTTTATCGTCACCGCCCGCAGCGCCAGCGGTGAGATTATGGGGATCCGTCATCGCGACTGGGATCTCGAGGGCGTGCAGTTCCATCCGGAAAGCATCCTCAGCGAACAGGGCCATCAATTGCTGGCGAACTTTATTAAGCGGTGATTTCGGTTGCCATTGACTGATTTTTTATGCATATTTTGTGATTAGATTATCATAATCGCATCTGCATAACGAAGAGGGATGGGCAAGACATGGCAACTGAACAACCGGCAATCACCCGCGCCACATTCGATGAAGTTATTTTGCCAATTTATGCACCGGCAGAATTCATCCCGGTAAAGGGAAAAGGCAGCCGCGTCTGGGATCAGCAGGGCAAAGAGTATGTTGATTTCGCCGGCGGTATCGCGGTGACGGCGCTCGGCCATTGCCACCCGGCGCTGGTGGCGGCGCTCCACGAGCAGGGCGAAACGCTGTGGCATACCAGCAACGTCTTTACCAATGAGCCAGCGCTGCGCCTGGGACGTAAACTTGTCGATGCCACCTTCGCCGAGCGAGTGGTGTTTATGAACTCCGGTACCGAAGCCAATGAAACGGCCTTTAAGCTGGCGCGTCACTATGCGGTGACCCGCCATAGCCCGTACAAAACCAAAATCATCGCTTTCCATAATGCCTTTCATGGTCGCTCCCTGTTTACCGTCTCCGTCGGCGGGCAGCCGAAGTACTCCGATGGTTTCGGCCCGAAACCGGCGGATATTGTCCATGTTCCCTTCAACGACCTGCAGGCGGTAAAAGCGGTGATGGATGACCACACCTGCGCGGTGGTGGTGGAGCCGATTCAGGGCGAAGGCGGCGTGACGGCAGCGACGCCGGCGTTCCTGCAGGGGCTGCGCGAACTGTGCGATCAACACCAGGCGCTGTTAGTCTTTGATGAAGTGCAGTGCGGAATGGGGCGTACCGGATCGCTGTTTGCCTATATGCACTATGGCGTAATCCCGGATATTCTCACCAGCGCCAAAGCGCTGGGCGGCGGTTTCCCGGTCAGCGCCATGTTGACCACCCACGAGATCGCCAGCGCCTTCCATGCGGGTTCCCATGGCTCAACCTACGGCGGCAACCCGCTGGCCTGCGCGGTCGCCAACGCCGCTTTCGATCTGATCAATACCCCGGCGGTGCTGGATGGCGTGAACGCCAAACGCGAACTGTTCGTCAAACACCTGCAGCAGCTGGATGCCGAGTTTGATCTGTTCAGTGATATTCGCGGGATGGGCCTGCTGATTGGCGCCGAACTCAAGCCGCAGCACAAGGGCCGCGCGCGTGATTTCCTCTATGCCGCTGCGGAAGCCGGCGTCATGGTGCTTAACGCCGGGCCGGACGTGATGCGTTTTGTTCCCTCGCTGATCATCGAAGAGCAGGATATTGCCGAGGGGATGGCGCGCTTTGCCCAGGCCGTGGCAAAGGTGATTAACGGCTGATCTTCCGCAGCCAGATGCCGTGATGCGGCCGCTGACGCCATGCCACTGACGAAATGGTGTGCATGGTGTTCAGATGGCCCAGAATGCGTTGCAGATGCTGCTCCAGGGTGCTTAACGGACCGATCGGCACCTCGCTTTCCGGTGACTCCATAATATTGACATCCCCTGCGCTGCCGGGGCCATCGCTGTCCAGCCGCTGCTGACAGCGCTGCAGGGCAATCTCACAGGATTCGAGATAGCGCTGGGCAAGATCCGGGGTGAGCATCGTATGCTCCCGGGCCAAAGTGGTCATGGCGTTGATGTGTTCGACGATAAACTGGCTGTGCGTCACCCATAGCTTCATATCTTCCAGGTAGTGGGTATTAAACCCGGGCTCCTGCATCGCCTGATTCAGGGAGTTGTAGAGCGCGTTGTGCGCCTGATTGACGCGCATGCGTTGGTAGGCCAGCGCGGGCGCTTTGGGGTCGGGACTGAGGATCAGGCGAATCGCCTGCTGGTCGGCCTCCAGCGCATCGTGGGCGTTTTTTTTCAGCAGGCCGCTCTGCCACTGCGGCCACAGCCAGACCATCCCGCCGAAGGCGATCAGGCAGCCGATCAGCGTGTCGATCAGCCGGGCGATAATAAACTGTTCGCCGTTAAGCGTCAGCAGCTGCAGGGTATATACCGCCGTCACCGTAAACCCCACCATCGCCCAGCCATAGTGTTTGCGGATGATCAGATAGCTGAGCAGGGTGATCAGCAGCATCCCGCTCAGGGTATAGCTCTCCGGAACGTGAAAGTGCAAGGTCAGCCCGGCGATGATCAGGCCGGCGAGCGTCCCCGCCGCCCGGTGGACAATACGTACCCGTGTGGCGCCATAGCCGTTCTGTGTCACGAAGAGGACGGTCATCAGGATCCAGTAGGGCTTCGGCAAATGCAGGGCGTTGCCCATCAGGCTGGCGATGCTCAGCATCACGCTGATGCGGGCGGCGTTGCGCAGCGCGGGCGACTTCAGCGACAGATAGTTCTTTAGCGCGGGAAACAACGGTAAACGACGCTCTTTGTCAGCCATCAGATCCCGGGCATACAGCGGGCGCTGGGTATGCAGCACCCGGGCGATGCGGCTGAAGTGCCAGGCGCAGAAGTGGCCGACCGGGTTATCCGGATGCTGGCGGGCGATTTTTTCCAGGGCGCCGATCTGTTTATCCATCTGGAAACGCTGCGGAAAACGATGATAGAGCATGTCATCCGCCAGCACCCGCAGACGGGCGGCGACGGTCTGCGCGTTCCAGCGGATCACCGCTTCGGCATGGCTGCGCTCAACCAGCTTTTGCACCTCTTCCGGCTGATGCAGGCTGACCGAAATATGCTCCTGTAGATCCAGCCCCATCTGGAACGCCCGCAGAAGACGTTTGTGGTCGTTACGTTGGTTGGCGGCCAGCATATGCATCTGCTGATAGCACTGGGTGATTAAATCGACCACCTTCTGCTGGCGGATGAGCAGCGGCGGCAGGGCGGTCGAGGGATCGGTATGCTGGGTCAACAGGCTATATTTGGCTTCGCAATAATTGGCCAGTTCCCGGTAGAGCAGACTGAGCGACTCCCGCAGCGGCTGTTCGCGCCACAGCCAGAACCAGAACCAGTTAAACACGCCGTACCATAGCGTGCCGAAGGCGTAGATCAGCAGCGGCTCCCAGACGGGCATATTGCCCGCCAGGCTCAGGGTAAAGATGGCGGCGATCAGCGACGCGGGCAGCAGGCGCGCGTGCAGCGAACTGATTTCCGCGGTGACGCCGAGCAATAGCGCCAGGCCGCTGAGAATAAGCGGCAAAGGTATGGTCTGGGCGAGCAGCAGCTGCACCACCAGGCTGCATCCGGCAAACAGACAGCCGCCGATAATCAGACGCTTAAAAAAGCGCTTATGCGGAGTGTCGAGACCGGCGATGTTGCAGCAGGCGGGAACTAAGGAAAACAGGAGTCCCTGCTGGAGATGGCCGAGCAGAAGACCGATGGCCACAGGCAGACACAGCACCAGCGTTTGCCGCAGTGCATAGTTGACTTCCGGGTGGTAAATCAGCCTGCGCCACATGAGGGAAAAACAAAAACGGCGTACTGCAGGAGCAATACGCCGCTTAGCAACTTAACGGGTGCCGTAGACGACGATAGTTTTACCGTGGGCGGAAATCAGGTTCTGATCTTCCAGCATTTTCAAAATACGGCCAACGGTTTCACGAGAGCAGCCGACGATCTGACCAATTTCCTGACGGGTAATTTTAATTTGCATACCGTCCGGGTGGGTCATGGCATCGGGTTGCTTCGCCAGGTTCAGCAGCGTCTGGGCGATACGGCCCGTCACGTCGAGGAAGGCGAGGTTGCCCACTTTCTCAGACGTCACCTGCAGACGGCGAGCCATTTGCGAAGAGAGACGCATCAGAATGTCCGGGTTCACCTGGATCAGCTGACGGAATTTCTTATAAGAGATCTCGGCCACTTCACATGCGGTTTTCGCCCGTACCCAGGCGCTACGCTCCTGACCCTCTTCAAACAGGCCTAATTCACCGATGAAATCGCCCTGGTTGAGGTAGGAGAGGATCATCTCTTTACCTTCTTCATCCTTGATGAGTACAGCCACGGAGCCTTTAACGATGTAGTACAGCGTTTCTGCTTTCTCACCCTGGTGGATCAGCGTGCTCTTTGATGGGTACTTATGAATGTGGCAATGAGACAAGAACCATTCAAGGGTAGGGTCTGTTTGCGGTTTGCCAAGCACCATGCGCGGTTATCCTCTGTTATAAGCTATCTCCGGGCGCCGACACTACACGGCGTCCGGGCATGCAATCGTATTGTTTCCCTATACCTGGGAAGCTGGCTGATGATTTTTCGACAGCCTGTAATGTGAACTCCTCTGCATACATGCAGTACATCAATGTATTACTGTAGCATCCAGACTGTTTTAGCATAGCTTTCGCCGCATGTCTCCTGGTGTCTCGCTTCAGCATGACGCAGGTCGCCTTCCGTTGCGAGAATTGTTATGTGCGCGTAATCTGACAGGAATATTGCGATACTGGAGTTAAATTTTATGCAAGCGCGTGTGAAATGGGTTGAAGGGTTAACCTTTATCGGGGAGTCCGCGTCAGGACACCAGATTCTGATGGATGGCAACTCCGGAGATAAGGCGCCCAGCCCGATGGAGATGGTGCTGATGGCGGCGGGCGGTTGCAGTGCGATCGATGTGGTCTCTATTTTGCAAAAAGGTCGTCACGACGTGACCAACTGCGAAGTGAAGCTGACCTCTGAGCGTCGGGAAGAGGCGCCGCGCCTGTTCACGCATATTAATCTGCACTTTATCGTCACCGGTAAGGCGCTGAAAGATGCCGCAGTCTCCCGTGCGGTGGATCTGTCGGCAGAGAAATACTGCTCGGTGGCGCTGATGCTGGAAAAAGCGGTGAAGATCACCCACTCCTATGAAGTGATCGAGGCGTAGTCTTCGCCTGCTGATGTGAATGATCTCAACCCCGGCCTGGCCGGGGTTTTTTCTGTTAGCCGATCTTTCGGCCTTCCATCAGACGCTCGACCAGCGGCGCCATAATAAGCTCCATCGCCAGCCCCATTTTACCGCCCGGCACCACCAGGGTGTTCATGTGCGAAATAAACGAGCCCTGTAGCATCGCCAGCAGCCAGGGGAAGTCGATGTTCTGCAGATTGCGGAAATGGATCACCACAAAGCTCTCGTCCAGAGAGGGGATCGCTTTCGCGGCAAACGGGTTGGAGGTGTCCACCGTCGGCACGCGCTGGAAGTTGATGTGGGTGCGGGAAAACTGCGGGGTGATGAAGTTAATGTAATCTTCCATCGATCGGACGACGGAGTCCATCACCGCCTCCCGGGAGTGGCCGCGTTCGCTGGTGTCGCGAATGAGTTTCTGGATCCACTCCAGGTTAACGATAGGCACGACCCCGACCAGCAGGTCGACATGGCTGGCGACATCATGCTGCGGCGTGACAACCCCGCCATGCAGCCCCTCATAGAACAGCACGTCCGTCGGCTCCGGCAGCGGCTGCCATGGGGTGAAGGTTCCCGGCACCTGATTCCACGGCACGGCTTCGTCATAGGTGTGCAGGTATTTACGCGACTGGCCTTTGCCATGGCGGCCATAGTCGACAAAGGTCTGCTCCAGCAGGCCGAAGTCGTTCGCCTCCGGGCCAAAGTAGCTGATATGTTTGCCCTGATCCCGCGCTTTGCGGATCGCCATGTCCATTTCCGGGCGGGTGTAGCGATGAAAGCTGTCGCCTTCCACCTCCGCGGCGTGCAGATTTAGCTGCGCGAAGATTTTGCGAAAGGCGAGGCTGGTGGTGGTAGTGCCCGCGCCGCTGGAGCCCGTGACGGCGATCACCGGATGTTTGGCAGACATAACAACTCCCTGGTTAAACGATGTAGTGGCGTCGCCTTAGCCGTTAAACAGGGCGCGCGGCATAATATTGACTGTCTCATGCAGTTCCGACCACACGAGGACCGCCTCTCCGCGTTTCAGCTGCTGTTTTACATCGGCGACTTTATCGGCAAGTGAACGTTCATGTTCACCATAATCGGTGCCTTCGCGTAACACAAAGCTTTCAATCAGGTTATCCAGCGTTTCGGGATCCAGATCCTGCCAGGGAATAATCATACGGGAACCTCCAGCCAGCGGTTTAACCAGTCGGGAATGCGTCTTTCCAGCCACATCTCCGGTTTACGCAGGGTGCCGCCGACGAAGCCGACGTGGCCGCCTTGTTCAGTCAATTGATACTCAACGTTCGCCGGCAGTTGCTCCTGCGGGGGAATGGAGTGGTGGTCCATAAACGGGTCGTCTTTCGCATGGATGATGAGCGTCGGCTTAGTGATATCGCTGAGCCGCGGCATAGCGCTGCATTGCCGGTAATAATCCAGCGCATCGGCGAAACCATGGATTTTGGCGGTGATCATGTCGTCAAATTCCCGGATGCGGCGCATCCCTTTGAGCTGGCGTAAATCGACGGGCAGCGAGCCAGGATACGCTTTCAGCTTACGTGAGGCGTTGGCTTTTAACAGATTGAGCAGATAGCGCTGATAAACTCGCGAGAAGCCCTTATCCATATGATAGCTGCAGGCTTCCAGCATGAAAGGCGCGGAAACGATCACCGCCGCATCCAGCGGGCAGCGGTCGCCTTCTTCTGCCAGCAGGCAGCCCAGCATGTTGCCGCCCAGCGAATAGCCGACGGCGGCGGTCGGCGCGGGGCCAAACTCGCGCTGCAGCCAGTGGAGAAACCAGGTGCCATCTTCCGTTTCGCCGGAGTGATAGATGCGGTGATTGCGGTTAGGTTCGCCGCTGCAGCCGCGAAAGTGCATGACCACGCCCAGCCAGCCGCGCTGCATCGCCGCGTGGATCAGGCCATGGGCATACGGGCTGTGCAGACTCCCTTCCAGACCATGAAAGACGACGAGGCGCGGCTTGTGGCGCGCCTGGTGCGGGTCTTCGCTCCAGGCGAGATCGACAAAATCGCCGTCCGGCAGCTCAAGGCGCTGCCAGTGCGGGGTAAAGCGCAATTTACGGCGGATCAGCCGCGGCAGCATGGTTTGCAGATGACGATTGCCCACGCCGCGCATGGGATGGAACTCACGCGAATCGTTTTCGGGGGGCGTCATGTCTGTGGGGATGATTTCAACCATAGCACCAGAATAATTAATAAACGTGATGATGACTATACCGCGCAGGGCGCGCGGGAGTTAGCCAATATGTGGTCTTGTGGCCAATGACGCCCGGTGACACCGAAAACAAACCATTGATGTCATTGATGGCCTGAGCATGGGAATGGCAGAAACCCATTCTGCCCGCGCCGTCGCAGGCAGAATGATGAGGCGGCGTTAGCCTTCCTGAAGCATGCGCTCCAGCTGCTCTTGAGCCTCCAGCCAGGCCATTTCGCACTCTTCCAGCCCGGATTTCGCGCTGGCCTGCTGCTGAAGGCATTCAGTCAGTTCCGCTTTCCGCGAGGCGTCGTACAGTTCGCTGTCGCCAAGTTTCTCTTCCGCACTGGCCAGCTGCGCGTTGAGCTTGTCCATCTCTTTCTCCAGACGGGCGATCTCTTTGCGCAGCGGTTGGGTCTGGCTGCGCAGCTCCGCTTCCCGACGCTTCTGGTCTTTGCGCGCTTGCGCGCTGTTGCCGCTCTCTTTTGGCACGTCGCCGCTCTGGGACTCCTGTTTTTGCGAGTCGCTGAGCCACTGCTGATAATCGTCCAGATCGCCGTCGAACGGTTCGACTTTGCCATCGTGGACAAGGTACAGATCGTCGGTGGTGGAGCGGATCAGGTGGCGATCGTGCGATACGACCACCAGCGCCCCTTCAAAGTCGATCAGCGCTTCGGTTAAGGCCTGACGCATATCGAGGTCGAGATGGTTGGTCGGTTCGTCGAGCAGCAGCAGGTTAGGGCGCTGCCAGACGATCAGGGCCAGCACCAGACGCGCCTTTTCTCCACCGGAGAAGCGGCGGGTCTCTTCGCTGACCTTATCCCCCTGGAAACCAAAGCCGCCAAGATAATCGCGCAGCTTCTGCTCCAGCTCCTGCGGCGCCAGGCGCGCCAGGTGCTGCAGCGGCGACTCATCGGCGCGCAGGAACTCCAGCTGATGCTGGGCGAAGTAGCCGAGCTTGATGCCTTTGGCGAGGCCGATCTCGCCGCTCACGGGCTGGAGTTCGCCAGCCAGCAGCTTAATCAGCGTCGATTTCCCTGCGCCGTTGCGGCCCAGCAGGCCGATACGCGACCCCGGCACCAGATTGAGCTTAATGGAGTCGAGGATAATACGCTCGCCATAGCCGGCGCTGACTTTCTCCATCTTCAGCAGCGGGTTTGGCAGGCTCTCCGGCTGGCGGAAGCTGAAGTGGAACGGGTTATCCACGTGCGCCGGGGCGATGAGTTCCATCCGCTCCAGCATTTTAATACGGCTCTGCGCCTGCTTGGCTTTGGTGGCTTTAGCGCGGAAGCGATCGATATAGCTTTGCAGATGCGCGACACGCTGCTGCTGGCTTTCGTACATCGCCTGCTGCTGAGCGAGCCGGGTGGCGCGCTGCACTTCAAACGAGCTGTAGTTGCCGGTGTACTCAAACATCGTCTGCTGTTCGATATGGATAATTTTGTCGACGATAGGATCGAGGAAATCGCGATCGTGGGAGATCAGGATCAGCGTCCCCGTGTAGCCCTTCAGCCACTTCTCCAGCCAGATCACCGCATCAAGGTCGAGGTGGTTAGTCGGTTCATCGAGCAGCAGCAGATCGGAGCGGCAGATCAGCGCTTGCGCGAGGTTAAGACGCATACGCCAGCCGCCGGAGAAATCGCTGACCGGCCGCTCGAGCTGTTCATTGCTGAAACCCAGGCCGTGCAGCAGGCTGGCGGCGCGGGAGTGGATGGTCCAGGCGTCGATGGCGTCCAGCTTGCCGTGGACGGTGGCGATGGCATGGCCGTCGTTGCGCTCGTTAGCCTGCTGGAGCGCGGCTTCCAGCTGGCGATATTCGCGATCGCCGTCAATGACATAATCGATTGCCGGCTGCGGCAGGGCCGGGGTTTCCTGATTCACCCAGGCCAGCTGCCAGTTGCCGGGAAAGGTCATACTGCCGCCGTCAGCGCTTATCTCGTTTTTCAAAAGCGATAGCAGCGTCGATTTCCCGCAGCCGTTTTTCCCCACCAGACCGACCTTCTGGCCAGGGTTGATGGTAGCGGTGGCGTTGTCCAGCAGGACGCGTACGCCGCGACGAATTTGTAACGAGGAGAAAACAATCATAAGGCGCCGTATGTTCAGACTATGTTAATTTGTCATTATGATAATGTAGTGTGGAAGCGAATCGCTTCACCGGGCCGCCATGGTAGCCCAAAACGAAGACGATACACAAAGTCATTCTGGCTGTGTCAAAACGCCAGGGCTGTGCAGGCCGCCAGAAGACCTACGGGAGGGGAATGATGTCTCAGACAGCGAAAGTGTTGCTGCTGTATGCCCACCCAGAATCTCAGGATTCCGTGGCCAACCGGGTTTTATTACAACCGGCCTTACAGTTGCCAAACGTCACCGTGCACGATCTCTACGCGCACTATCCGGATTTTTTTATCGATATTGCTCACGAACAGGACCTGCTGCGCCAGCATGAGGTGATCGTTTTCCAGCATCCTTTATATACCTGGAGCTGTCCGGCGCTGCTCAAGGAGTGGCTGGATCGTGTCTTAAGCCGCGGCTTCGCCAGCGGCGCCGGAGGGAACGAACTGGCGGGAAAGTACTGGCGCAGCGTGATCACCACCGGCGAGCCTGAGAGCGCCTACCGTCGCGATGCGAATCGCTATCCGATGAACGATATTTTACGTCCTTTTGAACTGACCGCCGGCATGTGCCGTATGCACTGGATGAGCCCCATTATCGTCTACTGGGCCCGGCGGCAACAGCCAGAGGAGCTACGCAGCCGCGCCCTGGCCTATCGGGACTGGCTGGCCAACCCCCTTGCCGCCGGAGGTGTCCATGGCGGGATTTGATTTGCTGCTGGCGGGGGTGCTGTTTTTGTTCGCGGCCGTTATCGCCGTCCCTCTGGCTTCAAGACTGGGGATTGGCGCGGTGCTGGGCTATCTGCTGGCCGGGATCGCCATTGGTCCGTGGGGGCTCGGGTTTATCAGCGATGTGGATGAAATTCTCCATTTCTCTGAACTCGGCGTGGTGTTTCTGATGTTTATCATCGGCCTGGAGCTCAATCCCGCCAAGCTATGGCGGCTGCGAAGCTCCATCTTCGGCGTTGGCGCGGCGCAGGTGATGCTCAGCGCGGCGATCCTCGGCGGTCTGTTGATGACGACAGGATTTTCATGGCAGGCGGCGGTGGTCGGCGGGATCGGCCTGGCGATGTCCTCTACCGCGATGGCACTGCAGCTGATGCGCGAGAAGGGAATGAGCCGCAGCGAATCAGGGCAGTTAGGCTTTTCGGTCCTGCTGTTTCAGGATCTGGCGGTGATCCCGGCGCTGGCGCTGGTGCCTCTGCTGGCGGGTTCCGCGGATGAGCATGTGAACTGGCTAACGGTCGGCATGAAGGTCCTGGCGTTTGCCGGGATGCTGATTGGCGGACGCTATTTACTGCGGCCGGTGTTCCGCTTTATCGCCAGCTCCGGGGTCAGGGAAGTGTTCACTGCCGCCACGCTGCTGCTGGTCCTTGGATCAGCCCTGTTTATGGAGGCGCTGGGGCTGTCGATGGCGCTGGGTACCTTTATCGCCGGCGTGCTGCTGGCGGAAAGTGAGTATCGCCATGAACTGGAGATCGCCATCGATCCGTTCAAGGGGCTGCTGCTTGGGTTGTTCTTTATCTCCGTCGGTATGGCGCTGAACCTTGGCGTGCTGTACACCCATCTGCTGTGGGTGGCAGTGAGCGTGGCGGTGCTGGTGGCGGTAAAAATGCTGGTGCTCTATCTGCTGGCCCGTCTCTATGGCCTGCGGAGTTCCGAGCGTATGCAGTTTGCGGGCGTATTAAGCCAGGGCGGCGAGTTCGCGTTTGTCCTCTTTTCGCTGCCCGCTTCTCAGCGGTTGTTCCATCACGACCAGATGGCGCTGCTGCTGGTGGCCGTCACCTTGTCGATGATGACCACGCCGCTGCTGATGAAAGGGATCGATAAGATACTGTCGCGACGCCTGAATCCAGCGGAGGATACCGATGAGGCGCCGTGGGTAGAGGACGATAAACCGCAGGTGATTATTGTTGGCTTTGGCCGTTTCGGCCAGGTCATCGGTCGCCTGCTGATGGCCAATAAGATGCGTATTACGGTGCTGGAGCGAGACATCAGCGCGGTGAATCTGATGCGCAACTATGGCTATAAAGTCTATTTTGGCGACGCCACCCAGCTGGAACTGCTGCGCTCGGCGGGGGCGGAGGAGGCGCAGTCGATCGTCATTACCTGTAATGAGCCGGAAGACACCATGCGGCTGGTGGAGATGTGTCAACAACACTTTCCACATCTGCACATCCTGGCGCGCGCTCGCGGGCGCGTCGAGGCGCATGAGCTTCTGCAGGCCGGCGTGACGCAGTTTTCCCGTGAGACTTTCTCCAGCGCGCTGGAGCTGGGGCGTAAAGCGCTCATCACCCTCGGGATGCATCCTCACCAGGCCCAGCGCGCGCAGCTGCACTTCCGACGCCTCGATATGCGAATGCTGCGTGAGTTAATGCCGGTGCATACTGATACGGTACAGATATCACGCGTGCGGGAAGCCCGGCGCGAACTGGAAGAGATTTTTCAGCGCGAAATGCAGAAAGAGAGCCGGCAGCTGGACGGCTGGGACGAGTTTGAATAAAGGTAAATCATATGGCAGTACGTAAACGTTTTATTGCCGGGGCGAAATGTCCGGCGTGCCAGGCGCAGGATTCACTGGCGATGTGGCGTGAAAATAATGTCGATGTTGTTGAATGCGTTAAGTGCGGTCATCAGATGCGTGAGGCGGATAAAGAGGCCCGTGAGCATGTACGCAAAGAGGAGCAGGTGATTGGCATTTTTCATCCCGACTAGCGTTATCCGTCGGCTTTTTTTAAGCTAAAGGGTACACGGCAGCAGAATTCCGCTACAATCTGCGCCACTATTCTTCCCATCTCAGGAGATATCATGAAAGTAGCAAAAGACCTGGTGGTCAGCCTGGCCTATCAGGTACGTACAGAAGACGGTGTGTTGGTTGATGAGTCTCCGGTAAGCGCGCCGCTGGATTACCTGCACGGTCACGGCTCCCTGATTTCCGGCCTGGAAAACGCGCTGGATGGCCACGAAGTGGGCGACAAATTTGACGTAGCCGTTGGCGCTAACGACGCTTACGGTCAGTATGACGAAAACCTGGTGCAGCGTGTACCGAAAGACGTCTTCATGGGCGTTGATGAACTGCAGGTTGGCATGCGCTTCCTGGCGGAAACCGATCAGGGTCCGGTACCAGTAGAGATTACTGAAGTTGAAGACGACCACGTTGTGGTTGATGGCAACCACATGCTGGCAGGCCAGAACCTGAAGTTCAATGTGGAAGTTGTCGCCATCCGCGAAGCGACCGCTGAAGAGCTGGAGCACGGTCACGTGCACGGCGCGCATGGTCATGATCACGACCACGATCATGGTCACGATGGCTGCTGCGGCGGTCACGGTCACGACCACGATCATGGCCACGACCATGGTAAAGGCGGTTGCGGCGGCCACGGTGGCTGCGGTTGCCACTAATCTTCGCGCTTCGGCACGAAGACGACAAAAAAGCGGGGAGACCCGCTTTTTTTACGCCTCAATAATGCGGCGGCGGCGTCTCTTCGGCCTGGGAGGCGATATGGGAGGGTTGGGTCGCCTTCAGCTTCTCGATCATCAGACGCATATGCTCGCGCATCTTCGCCATCTCAATCTCGTGGGCGGTCACGGTTTTATTGAGGTCTTCGATGGTGATTTCCTGAAACGCCAGCCGGCTTTCCAGCTCCGCAAGGCGCGTTTCTAATGTGCTATCGTGCATGGGTAACCTCTTTAGTCTGATCCTGCGGGCGGATTCTACTTAAGTTTCCCCCGGCGCGCAGCATCGCTGCGTCCTACAGGAAACTTATTCATACAAAAATAGTCCTAAAAGAGGCGATATTCAGGAACGTCCGTATGTAGATTTTAACGGCGACGTTCTATAGTACGTTTTTTGCTTTTTACGATAACCCTGGGGTGAGAGGCCCCGGCCCTGGAGAAATGGATGAAATCACTGTTTAAAGTAACGTTGCTGGCGACCACAATGGCCGTCGCCCTGAATGCACCGCTGACCTTTGCTGCAGATACCGCGGCGAAAGCAGCCCCGGCGGCTGAGAGTAAATCGGCATTTAAAAATGACGATCAGAAATCGGCCTATGCGCTGGGCGCGTCCCTGGGGCGTTACATGGAAAACTCCCTGAAAGAACAAGAAAAACTCGGCATTAAGCTGGATAAAGCCCAGCTGATCGCCGGCGTACAGGACGCGTTTGCCGATAAGAGCAAACTGTCCGACCAGGAGATCGAACAGACTCTGCAGGCCTTTGAAACGCGCGTGAAGACCGCGGCTCAGCAGAAAATGGAAAAAGACGCCACTGAGAACGAAACCAAAGGTAAAGCTTTCCGTGACAGCTTTGCCAAAGAGAAGGGCGTGAAAACGTCGAAAACTGGCCTGCTGTATAAAGTCGAGAAAGAAGGCACTGGCGATGCGCCGAAAGACAGCGACACCGTGGTGGTTAACTACAAAGGTACGCTGATCGACGGCAAAGAGTTTGATAACTCTTATACCCGCGGCGAGCCGCTCTCTTTCCGTCTCGACGGGGTGATCCCGGGCTGGACTGAAGGCCTGAAGAACATCAAGAAAGGCGGCAAAATCAA
Source organism: Klebsiella sp. V115_8 (assembly GCF_029967715.1). Taxonomy (NCBI): domain Bacteria; kingdom Pseudomonadati; phylum Pseudomonadota; class Gammaproteobacteria; order Enterobacterales; family Enterobacteriaceae; genus Klebsiella; species Klebsiella sp. V115_8. The sequence continues at coordinate 5,640 of NZ_JASCAR010000038.1, read as the reverse complement.
GCTGGTCATTCCGCCAGATCTGGCCTACGGCAAAACCGGCGTCCCGGGCATCCCGGCCAACTCTACGCTGGTCTTTGATGTAGAGCTGCTGGATATCAAACCGGCGCCGAAGGCAGATGCTCAGCCGGAAGCCGCTGGCGATGCGAAAGCCGCGGACGCGAAAGCTGACGCTAAGAAGTAATCGGGTTCAGGCCGCCGTCTCGTCAGAGGCGGCGGCTTTTTTATTGAGCGCAGATATAATTAAAACTGGAAAGATCCTCAGGCGCTGTATTACTTTAGATAGCTTAATAATGATGATGAGCCTGCCCTGACAATAACGACAGGCTCCTGAAAAGGAGTGCTTTTTTTCATGTCCAGGTCGCTTTTAACCAACGAAACCAGCGAGCTTGACCTGCTGGATCAACGTCCCTTTGACCAGACCGATTTCGATATTCTTAAATCTTATGAAGCGGTGGTGGACGGGTTGGCGATGCTCATCGGTTCGCACTGTGAAATCGTGCTGCATTCTTTGCAGGATCTGAAATGCTCTGCCATCCGTATCGCCAATGGTGAACATACCGGCCGCCAAATCGGTTCACCGATTACCGATCTTGCGCTGCGCATGCTGCACGATATGACGGGCGCCGATAGCAGCGTTTCCAAATGCTACTTTACCCGCGCCAAAAGCGGCGTCCTGATGAAGTCGGTGACGATTGCCATCCGCAACCGCGATCACCGGGTGATTGGTCTGCTGTGCATCAATATGAATCTGGATGTGCCTTTTTCCCAGATCATGAGCACCTTTATTCCGCCAGAAACGCCCGAGGTTAACTCGCCGGTGAACTTTGCTTCCTCGGTTGACGATCTGGTCGCCCAGACTCTGGAATTCACCATCGAAGAGGTGAATGCCGATCGCAGCGTGTCCAACAATGCTAAAAACCGTCAAATCGTGCTGAATCTCTACGAGAAAGGGATCTTCGATATTAAAGACGCCATTAACCAGGTGGCCGATCGTCTGAACATCTCCAAGCACACCGTCTACCTCTATATTCGCCAGTTCAAAAGCGGCGATTTCCAGGGGCTGGATAAGTAATGCGTTTTGCCCTCACGGTGACCGGCCCTGCCTATGGCACGCAGCAGGCGAGCAGCGCCTGGCAATTTGCGCAGGCCGTGCTGCAGGAAGGCCATGAGCTGGCGTGCGTTTTTTTCTATCGCGAAGGCGTGCTTAACGCTAACCAGCTGACGGCGCCCGCCAGCGATGAGTTCGATCTGGTGCGCGGGTGGCAATCCCTCCACGATGAGCACGGCGTCGCGCTGCATATCTGCGTGGCGGCCGCCCTGCGTCGTGGCGTAACGGACGAGCGCGAAGCGCAACAGCTCGCTCTGCCTGGCCATAATCTGCAGCCGGGTTTTACGTTGAGCGGACTTGGCGCGCTGGCGGAAGCGGCGCTTACTTGCGATCGGATGGTACAGTTTTGATGAAACGTGTGGCTTTCGTTTTTTCCTCCGCGCCGCACGGCAGCGCCGCCGGCAGGGAAGGCCTCGACGCCTTATTAGCCACCTCCGCCCTCACCGACGAGATTGGCGTATTTTTCGTGGGCGACGGCGTGTTTCAGCTGTTGCCCGCTCAGCGGCCTGGCGCTGTGCTGGCCCGCGATTACATCGCCACTTTTAAACTGCTGTCGCTATATGATATCGACCAGTGCTGGCTGTGCGCCGAGTCGGCGCGAGAGCGCGGCCTGGACCCCGCGACACCGTGGGTGGTGGATGTCGAATGCCTGGCGCCGGATGCCCTGCGCGCCCGTCTGCATGAATTTGATGTGATTTTGCGTTTCTGAGGCCCCCATGCTCCATACGCTCAGTGTTTCTCCCTGGCATGCCGATATCGCAGCAATGCTTCGCTTGATGGAGCAGGGTGACGATCTGTTACTGCTGTCTGATGGCGTCGCGGCGGCTATCGCCGGCGGTCGCTTCCTTGAGATCCTGCAATCCGCCCCCATAACCCTTTACGTGCTGCAAGACGACGTTGACGCCCGCGGGCTAACTGGTCAAATTGCGGACAGTGTCGGCAGGGTTAGCTATACTGATTTCGTCAGACTCACAGTCAAACATGCCGGTCAGTTGGCCTGGTGATGGCGGGATCGTTGTATATTTCTTGACACCTTTTCGGCACCGCCCTAAAATTCTGCGTCCTCATAATATATGAGGCGATTTATTACGTGTTTACGAAGCAAAAGCTAAAACCAGGAGCTATTTAATGGCAACAATTAACCAGCTGGTACGCAAACCACGCGCGCGCAAAGTTGCAAAGAGCAACGTGCCAGCGCTGGAAGCCTGCCCGCAGAAACGTGGCGTATGTACTCGCGTATATACCACCACTCCTAAGAAACCGAACTCCGCACTGCGTAAAGTTTGCCGTGTGCGTCTGACTAACGGTTTCGAAGTCACCTCCTACATCGGTGGTGAAGGTCACAACCTGCAGGAGCACTCCGTGATCCTGATCCGTGGCGGTCGTGTTAAAGACCTTCCGGGTGTTCGTTACCACACCGTTCGTGGTGCGCTTGACTGCTCCGGCGTTAAAGACCGTAAGCAGGCTCGCTCCAAGTACGGCGTGAAGCGTCCTAAGGCTTAATGGTTCTCCGTTAAGTAAGGCCAAACTGATTTATCTTAATGTCATACTAAACTCTTAGAGTTTTGGACAATCCTGAATTAACAACGGAGTATTTCCATGCCACGTCGTCGCGTCATTGGTCAGCGTAAAATTCTGCCGGATCCGAAGTTCGGATCAGAACTGCTGGCTAAATTTGTCAATATCCTGATGGTAGATGGTAAAAAATCTACTGCAGAAACTATCGTATACAGCGCGCTGGAGACCCTGGCTCAGCGTTCTGGTAAATCTGAACTGGAAGCCTTCGAAGTTGCGCTCGAAAACGTGCGCCCGACTGTCGAAGTTAAGTCCCGCCGCGTAGGTGGTTCTACTTATCAGGTTCCAGTTGAAGTTCGTCCGGTCCGTCGTAATGCCCTGGCAATGCGTTGGATCGTTGAAGCTGCTCGTAAACGCGGTGATAAATCCATGGCTCTGCGCCTGGCGAACGAACTCACTGATGCTGCAGACAACAAAGGTACTGCAGTTAAGAAACGTGAAGACGTTCACCGTATGGCCGAAGCCAACAAGGCGTTCGCTCACTACCGTTGGTAATCCCTTCGGAGTCATAGTCACCAGGCGGGCGCTTCAGATGAGTCGCCCGCTCTGGATAACTTAACTGAACGCCTAAAGAAATAAACGAGGAATCAAATGGCTCGTACAACACCCATCGCACGCTACCGTAACATCGGTATCAGTGCGCACATCGACGCCGGTAAAACCACTACTACCGAACGTATTCTGTTCTACACCGGTGTAAACCACAAAATCGGTGAAGTTCATGACGGCGCCGCTACCATGGACTGGATGGAGCAGGAGCAGGAACGTGGTATCACCATCACTTCCGCTGCGACTACTGCATTCTGGTCTGGTATGGCTAAGCAGTATGAACCGCACCGTGTAAACATCATCGACACCCCGGGGCACGTTGACTTCACTATCGAAGTAGAACGTTCCATGCGTGTTCTTGATGGTGCGGTAATGGTTTACTGCGCAGTTGGTGGTGTTCAGCCGCAGTCTGAAACCGTATGGCGTCAGGCAAACAAATATAAAGTTCCGCGCATCGCGTTCGTTAACAAAATGGACCGCATGGGCGCTAACTTCCTGAAAGTTGTTGGTCAGATCAAAACCCGTCTGGGCGCGAACCCGGTTCCGCTGCAGCTGGCAATTGGTGCTGAAGAAGGTTTCACCGGCGTTGTTGACCTGGTGAAAATGAAAGCCATCAACTGGAACGATGCAGACCAGGGCGTAACCTTCGAATACGAAGATATCCCGGCTGACATGCAGGATCTGGCTGACGAATGGCACCAGAACCTGATCGAGTCCGCAGCTGAAGCTTCTGAAGAGCTGATGGAAAAATACCTGGGTGGTGAAGAACTGACTGAAGAAGAGATCAAAAAAGCTCTGCGTCAGCGCGTTCTGAACAACGAAATCATCCTGGTAACCTGTGGTTCTGCGTTCAAGAACAAAGGTGTTCAGGCGATGCTGGATGCGGTAATTGACTACCTGCCATCCCCTGTTGACGTTCCGGCGATCAACGGCATCCTGGACGACGGTAAAGATACTCCGGCTGAGCGTCACGCAAGCGACGACGAGCCGTTCTCTGCACTGGCGTTCAAAATCGCTACTGACCCGTTCGTGGGCAACCTGACCTTCTTCCGCGTGTACTCCGGTGTGGTTAACTCTGGTGATACCGTACTGAACTCCGTGAAAGCTGCACGTGAGCGTTTCGGTCGTATCGTACAGATGCACGCTAACAAACGTGAAGAGATCAAAGAAGTTCGCGCGGGCGACATCGCTGCTGCAATCGGTCTGAAAGACGTAACTACTGGTGACACCCTGTGTAACCCGGATGCGCCGATCATTCTGGAGCGTATGGAATTCCCTGAGCCGGTAATCTCCATCGCCGTTGAGCCGAAAACCAAAGCTGACCAGGAAAAAATGGGTCTGGCTCTGGGTCGTCTGGCTAAAGAAGACCCGTCTTTCCGCGTATGGACTGACGAAGAGTCTAACCAGACCATTATCGCCGGTATGGGTGAGCTGCACCTCGACATCATCGTTGACCGTATGAAGCGTGAATTCAACGTTGAAGCGAACGTCGGTAAACCTCAGGTTGCTTACCGTGAAGCAATTCGCGCGAAAGTTACCGATATCGAAGGTAAACACGCCAAGCAGTCTGGTGGTCGTGGTCAGTACGGTCACGTTGTGATCGACATGTACCCGCTGGAGCCGGGCTCTAACCCGAAAGGTTACGAGTTCATCAACGACATCAAAGGTGGTGTAATTCCTGGCGAATACATCCCGGCCGTTGATAAAGGCATCCAGGAACAGCTGAAAGCTGGTCCGCTGGCAGGTTACCCGGTAGTTGATATGGGTATCCGTCTGCACTTCGGTTCTTACCACGACGTTGACTCCTCTGAGCTGGCGTTTAAACTGGCTGCGTCTATTGCCTTTAAAGAAGGCTTTAAGAAAGCAAAACCAGTTCTGCTTGAGCCGATCATGAAGGTTGAAGTAGAAACTCCGGAAGAGAACACTGGTGACGTTATCGGTGACTTGAGCCGTCGTCGCGGTATGCTGCGCGGTCAGGAATCCGAAGTAACCGGCGTTAAGATCCACGCTGAAGTACCGCTGTCCGAAATGTTCGGTTATGCAACTCAGCTGCGTTCTCTGACCAAAGGTCGTGCATCATACACCATGGAATTCCTGAAGTATGATGATGCGCCGAACAACGTTGCTCAGGCCGTTATTGAAGCCCGTGGTAAATAATCCACAGGATTAAAACCTAAGTCCCGTGCTCTCTCCGAAGGGGAGAGCACTATAGTAAGGAATATAGCCGTGTCTAAAGAAAAATTTGAACGTACAAAACCGCACGTCAACGTTGGTACTATCGGCCACGTTGACCATGGTAAAACTACCCTGACTGCTGCCATCACTACCGTTCTGGCTAAAACCTACGGTGGTTCCGCTCGCGCATTCGACCAGATCGATAACGCGCCGGAAGAAAAAGCTCGTGGTAT
>NZ_JASCAR010000030.1:0-107351 GCF_029967715.1 Klebsiella sp. V115_8 | reverse complement strand
CAGTCGGTAGCCCGGCTAAGGCGACAGTCGGTAGCCCGGCTAAGGCGACAGTCGGTAGCCCGGCTAAGGCGACAGTCGGTAGCCCGGCTAAGGCGACAGCCGCAAGCCGGGGAAATAGCCACACGGATCAGCGCTGTTTACGCACCTTCGTTGCTTTCAAAATGACAAACTTATTGTTCGTCGCAATCGTCGTGCAGTTACCAAAAGCGCGCTTCAGCTTACGGAAGTAGTCGAGATGACGGTTGCCGACGACGTACAGCTCGCCGCCGTATTTCAGGCTGCGGCGGGCGTCGTTAAACATCTGCCAGTCGGTAGCCCGGCTAAGGCGACAGCCGCAAGCCGGGGAAATAGCCACACGGATCAGCGCTGTTTACGCACCTTCGTTGCTTTCAAAATGACAAACTTATTGTTCGTCGCAATCGTCGTGCAGTTACCAAAAGCGCGCTTCAGCTTACGGAAGTAGTCGAGATGACGGTTGCCGACGACGTACAGCTCGCCGCCGTATTTCAGGCTGCGGCGAGCGTCGTTAAACATCTGCCAGGCGATATGGTCGGTAATGGCGTGCTGCTGGTGGAACGGCGGATTGCACAGGATCGCCGTAAAGCGGTCCGGCTCAATGCCGGAGAGCGAGTTGTTGACCATAAATTCACAACGGTCAATAGCGTCCGGCAGGTTGTGCTCAACGTTCAACCGGCTGGAAGCCACCGCCATGTGCGACTCATCGGTGAACATCACGCGGGCATGGGGGTTCTGCGCCAGCGCCTGCAGGCCTATCACCCCGTTGCCGCAGCCGAGATCGGCGATCTCGCCTTCTAAATCAGACGGTAAATGCTGCAGGAAGAAGCGCGCGCCGATATCCAGACCGCTGCGGGCAAAGACGTTGGCATGGTTGTGGATGGTCCACGGCGTGCCGTCCAGCTTCCAGCTGTAGGTTTGCGGCGCATCGGCAAGCTCAGGGGCGGTGAAAACGCAGTGGATCAGACGCGCTTTTTTCCACGCCAGCGAGGTGGTGGTGGTGCCGAGGATCTTTTCAAACAGCGCCAGCGTCGAGTTATGCACATCGCGCGCTTTCGCCGCGGCGATAATGCGGGTTTCCGGCGTCACCACTGCGCGCAGGGCGCGCAGCTGCTGTTCCAGCAGCGCCAGCTGCTTTGGCACCTTAATCAGCACCAGCGCCGGCGCGGCCGGCAGCGGGCTCAGGCTATCCTGAAAACGCACACTCTCTTCATCAATGCCGTTCATCCGCAGGTTGTGGCGGGTCGCCAGCTCGGAGATAAAGGAGTCGTTGATGCTCACCGGGTTGCGTTCCGCCAGCGCGCAGGCGAGCGCGCCGAAGCCGTCGTTGAAGATGAGCGTCAGGCCGTCGACGTCATTCACCTGTTGCAGCAGATATTCATCCGCCGCTTCCCACGCCTGAAGCGCTTCTTCTTCAGCGTTAGGTGGGAACCGCTCTAATGTGAATAACTCACCGTTTAACTCTGCCTGGCTCATCGCCTCTCCGCCTCCGGAATAGTAAAACCCGCGAGTTTATACGCAAATCCTGTCCAGTTGAAGAGAGATCGCTGATCATCGCCGCTCAGCGTAGATCGCTCTAGTCATCGGCTCGCAGCAGCGTTATCGAGGCGCGGGCGCCGGGCATCAGCTGCTGCAGATAGCCTACCAGCCGCTCTCCCGCCTCATGCAGGGCCGACAACGGCATCGCCGGCAGGCTTTCGAGAATAAACCACATCGTCTGCGCGCCGCTGTCCAGCCGGGTGCGTACGCCCTGCCGCCAGTTCCAGCGTCGGCAGGTTACGCCTATATCATCCCGCCAGATGACTTCGCCCGGCTCCGGATATTCCACCACCGGCTCTGCCGATTTTAGCGTATCGAATGGCTCATCGCCGCGGGCAATGGCCAGCCGCGGTTCGCCACGGTAGGCGGCCAGATTTTCCCCACCGACCGGGATGGCATAGCGAATGCTGATCGCGTTGTAGATATCCACCACCGGATCGATGGCCGGCAGGCTCCCCTCCTTCAGCACCCGCTTGCGCAGCGCCTGCGCCGAACAGGGGGTACGTTTCGCCTTCGCGCCGAAGGCGCTGAACGCTTCATCCCATGCCGCCAGGTGCGCTTGCGCCCAGGGCACATCATCCTGCTGCACCGCCAGGCAGGCCTCGGCCAGCGCCTGTTCCGCGACGGCGGGATTGGCCACCGGCGCGCTCTCCACCACAATACTTAATGCCCGAAAGCCCGGCGCCAGGCGGCTGACCGCAGATTCGATTGACGGCGTTACGCTACGCATTCGATAATCCTGTAATGACCAATTTGTTACATCATAGTGACCAATGAACGTAAAAGTCAATATAACGACCGATTCAGGATCTGATGTCGACCAGGTAAGTCGCGCCGTCGCCACGCGGCTGAAGGCCTACCGTAAAGCGAAAAAAATGTCGCTGGACGAGCTGTCGCGCCGGGCCAGCATCAGCAAAGGCATGCTGGTCGAGATGGAAAAAGAGGCCGCCAACCCCAGCATTGCGATCCTCTGCAAACTCGCCGCCGCGCTGGGCGTCTCGGTGGCGGATATTGTCAATGTGGCTAGCGAACCCGCGTTGCATATTATTCCCGCCGAACAGATCCCCACCCTCTGGCAAGGCCCGCTGGGGGGCAGCGCCAGGCTCCTCGCCGGCACCGCCGGGCCGAATATGATTGAGCTGTGGCGCTGGGAGATGCAGCCCGGCGAAGCCTTTACCTCGCCCGGCCATCCGGCGACGACCTTCGAGCTGCTGCACGTGGAAGCCGGCGCGCTGACGCTGACGCTTGGCGAGACCTGCCGCACGGTGGCGGCCGGGGAATCCGCGGTGGCCCGTACCGAAACAGAGCACGGGTACCGGAATGCGGGGCCCGCGTCGCTGGTCTTTACCATGACCGTGGCTGAACTGCCCTCCTGACAGACATAATGATAAGACGATGACAAAACTCATTTATTTACAGGGCTATCCTGAATCGCTGCTGGCGCAGGTGACCACGTTAATCGAGCAAAACCGCCTTGGAGAGGTGCTGCAAAAGCGCTATCCGCATGGGCACGACGTTAACAGCGATAAAGCGCTATATCAGTACACCCAGGATTTGAAAAACCGCTTTCTGCGCGGCGCGGCGCCGATCAACAAAGTGATGTATGACAGTAAGATCCACGTGCTGAACAATGCGCTCGGCCTGCATACCGCCATTTCCCGCGTTCAGGGCGGCAAGCTGAAAGCCAAAGCGGAGATCCGCGTGGCGACGGTATTTCGCGACGCGCCGGAGGACTTTTTGCGGATGATCGTGGTCCATGAACTGGCGCATCTGAAAGAGAAGGAGCACAACAAAGCCTTCTACCAGCTGTGCTGCCATATGGAGCCGCAGTACCATCAGCTGGAGTTCGACACCCGCCTGTGGCTGACGCACCTTTCGTTAAATCGTTCTGCGTAGTCACGCACTGGTTTTGTCATGGGGGCATGATAGAGTGACGACAGGTTCCCTTTAATGGAGTTCGTCACCGTTTATGATACGTTTCGCAGTTGTTGGCACAAACTGGATCACTAAGCAGTTTGTCGATGCCGCCCATGAAACCGGCAAATATAAACTTACCGCCATCTACTCCCGCAGCCTCGAACAGGCACAAGCCTTCGCCAATGACTATCCGGTCGAGCATCTGTTTACCTCGCTGGAGTCGCTGGCGCAAAGCGACGCCATTGACGCGGTATATATCGCCAGCCCGAACTCCCTGCACTTCCCGCAGACGCGGCTGTTCCTGAGCCACAAAAAGCACGTCATTTGCGAAAAACCGCTGGCGTCGAATCTGCAGGAGGTCGAGGCGGCCATCGCGGTGGCGAAAGCCAACAACGTGGTGCTGTTTGAAGCCTTCAAAACCGCCAGCCTGCCCAACTTTCTGCTGCTGAAGGAAACCCTCAGTAAAGTGGGTAAACTGCGTAAAGCCTTCATTAACTACTGCCAGTACTCTTCGCGCTACCAGCGCTATCTCGACGGCGAAAACCCCAACACCTTTAATCCGGCGTTCTCCAACGGTTCGATTATGGATATCGGCTTCTATTGCCTGGCGTCCGCTGTGGCGCTGTGGGGCGAACCGCGGGCCGTTCATGCCACCGCCAGCCTGCTGGACAGCGGCGTGGACGCCCAGGGCACCGTGGTGCTGAGCTACGGCGACTTCGACGTGACGCTGCATCATTCCAAGGTGAGCGACTCGGCGATCCCCAGTGAAATTCAGGGCGAAGACGGCGTATTAGTGATCGAAAAAATCTCCGAGTGCCAGAAGCTGGCGTTTGTGCCGCGCGGCGGCAAAGCCCAGGACCTGACGCAGCCGCAGCATATCAATACTATGCTGTACGAGGCGGAGACCTTCGCGCGGCTGGTGGAAACAGAGGATGTCGACCATCCGGGCCTGGCAGTGAGCCGTATCACGGCGAAACTGTCGAGCGAAATTCGTCGCCAGACCGGGGTGATGTTCCCGGCCGATACGCAGCCGCTGGCGTAAAAGAGTGTAAAGGCCCGTCTGGCCGCCATTGACGAAAACCGCCCCGTGACATATTTTGTTACGAGCAAAGGGGAGTAACTTCCTTGCCGGCCGATCGTCATTACGATGCGTGTAACACCGCATCCGGTCGCCGGGCAATTACCAAAGCCCATCGCGATGAACTTTGGTTGTTGTAAGTGAGACCTTGCCGGAAGGCGAGGTCTATGCATAAAAGCGCAGCGGCTGCCGTCTTCCGACGTCAGCCGTTTTTGTTTTTATGTAAGGAATATCAAATGAATACTGTCGGCACGCCGTTGCTATGGGGTGGATTCGCTGTCGTCGTCGCGATCATGTTGGCGATCGACCTGCTGCTTCAGGGACGACGCGGTTCGCATAGCATGACCATAAAGCAGGCCGCTGGCTGGTCTATCCTCTGGGTCACACTTTCTCTGTTGTTTAACGCCGCGTTCTGGTGGTATCTGGTGCAAACCCAGGGCCGCGCCGTCGCCGATCCGCAGGCCCTGGCCTTCCTCACCGGCTATCTGATTGAAAAAGCGCTGGCGGTCGATAACGTCTTCGTCTGGCTGATGCTGTTCAGCTACTTCGCCGTGCCGCCTGCACTGCAGCGCCGGGTGCTGGTGTATGGCGTCCTCGGGGCGATTGTTCTGCGCACCATTATGATCTTCGCCGGCAGCTGGCTTATCTCCCAGTTCGACTGGCTGCTGTACGTCTTCGGCGCCTTCCTGCTGTTTACCGGCGTGAAGATGGCGCTGGCGAAAGAGGACGATTCCGGCATCGGCGACAAACCGCTGGTGCGCTGGATCCGCAGCCATCTGCGAATGACCGATAAAATCGAGAGCGAGCGCTTCTTCACCCGTAAAAACGGGGTGCTGTTCGCCACGCCGCTGCTGCTGGTGTTGATTCTGGTCGAGCTGAGCGATGTGATATTCGCCGTCGACAGTATCCCGGCGATCTTCGCGGTCACCACCGACCCGTTTATCGTGCTGACCTCGAACCTGTTTGCCATTCTTGGCCTGCGCGCCATGTACTTCCTGCTGGCGGGGGTCGCTGAGCGCTTCTCGATGCTCAAATATGGCCTGTCGGTGATCCTGGTGTTTATTGGCGTGAAGATGCTGATCGTCGATTTCTACCATATCCCGGTCGCCATCTCGCTGGGGGTCGTGGGTGGTATCCTGACCGTCACGCTGTTGATTAACGCCTGGGTCAACAAGCAGCACGACAAGCAGCGCAAACTGCCTGAGTAACCTGCCTGGCGCGCCGTCGGCCCCCGCTGGCGGCGCGGTAATCGGCTATAGCAGATCTTCTCGTAACGATAATGCCTGCTCATGTCACAATTATGTTGCTATATAGTTAAAAAATAAGATCCAGATTAAAATCACAGTATTTTGCGCTTCCCGCCCGTCATTCTTTCCGTATACTCGACTATGCAAACATATACTTACATCCTGACATAAACGTAACAAATAATACGTGGCTGGGATGGCTTGCTACATCACTGGAAGGAATGAATTATGACCACACGCACTCCCTCATCAGGGTGGCTTTCCCGCCTGGCACAAGGCAGCCTGGTGAAACAAATTTTAGTCGGCCTGGTACTTGGCGTGCTGCTGGCGCTGGTCTCTAAGCCTGCGGCCATCGCCGTCGGCCTGCTGGGGACCCTGTTCGTCGGCGCGTTAAAGGCGGTAGCGCCGGTGCTGGTATTGATGCTCGTCATGGCCTCGATCGCCAACCATCAGCACGGACAAAAAACCAGTATCCGCCCCATTCTGTTTCTCTATCTGCTGGGCACCTTCAGCGCGGCGCTGACCGCGGTGTTGTTCAGTTTTGTCTTTCCCTCGACCCTGCACTTAACCACCGCCGCCGACAGCATCACGCCGCCGTCGGGGATTGTTGAGGTGCTGCGCGGCCTGCTAATGAGCATGGTGTCCAACCCGATCGACGCCCTGCTGAACGCCAACTATATCGGTATTCTGGTGTGGGCGGTGGGCCTTGGCTTCGCCCTGCGTCACGGTAACGACACCACTAAAAACCTGATCAACGATGTCTCCCACGCGGTGACCTTTATCGTTAAAGTGGTGATCCGCTTTGCGCCGCTGGGGATCTTCGGTCTGGTCTCTTCCACCCTGGCGACTACCGGTTTTGAAACCCTGTGGGGTTACGCCCAGCTGCTGCTGGTGCTGGTGGGCTGTATGCTGCTGGTAGCGCTGGTGATTAATCCGCTACTGGTGTTCTGGAAGCTCCGCCGCAACCCCTATCCGCTGGTGCTGACCTGCCTGCGCGAAAGCGGCGTCTACGCGTTTTTCACCCGCAGCTCCGCCGCTAATATTCCGGTGAATATGGCGCTGTGTGAGAAGCTGAACCTGGATCGCGATACCTATTCGGTCTCCATTCCGCTGGGGGCAACCATCAATATGGCGGGCGCGGCAATCACGATCACCGTGCTGACGCTGGCGGCGGTCCATACGCTGAATATTCCGGTGGATCTGCCGACGGCGCTGTTGCTGAGCGTGGTCGCTTCGCTGTGCGCCTGCGGCGCCTCCGGCGTGGCGGGCGGTTCGCTGCTGCTGATCCCGCTGGCCTGTAATATGTTTGGTATTCCGAACGATGTGGCGATGCAGGTGGTTGCCGTCGGCTTTATTATCGGCGTGCTGCAGGATTCTTGCGAAACCGCGCTGAACTCCTCCACCGACGCCCTGTTTACCGCCGCCGCCTGCATGGCGGAAGACGACCAGCTGGCGAAAAACGCCCTGCGTAGCTAATGCCTTTCCCCTCCGCTACCGCGCGGAGGGGCTCTCTTCCTGCACCGCGTTTTCAACCCTGAACGGATCGATACCCCGCTTTTGCATCCGGCGGAAGCGAATAATATTCAGGCCGTTGACGATCAGGAAGCTGCCTTCAATCAGCGTCCCGCCGATGGAACCCAGCCACAGGTTATGCGTCACCCAGCAGGCGGTGGAGCACCACATCACGCAGCGGACGGTCAGCCCTTTACAGCGAAACAGCGCCCAGGTGCTGGCGACAGTGCCAATAATCGGCAGCAGCTCCATAGCATGCTGCAGCTTGCCAAGGCCGAGGATCAGCGTCAGCAGGATAAAGAGCGTCATCACCCACAGGCTGCGGGTGCGCAGGGAAATAACCGTGCGGAGCGCATTAAGCCCGGCGCTCATCCCGGCAGGCGCGGCGCCCATCAGGAAGAAATGGACGCCGATAACGCCGCTATAGACCGCCAGCTGAAGCCTGAAGCGACGTTCGTCGCGGTTGATAAAGGTGGTAATGCCGATAAGAAAGGCGATGACGCCGACGCCCTGGGCCAGCCAATATGCGGTCATGAAAGCTCCCTGAGAGAAAAAAACAAACGGCGCTTCACAGGCTGAAACGCCGCTGTTGCTTACCCGATGACGCTGCGCTATCAGGCCAATGCGCGATCAACGCCGCCCGGGCGCCAATATGTATACGCCTTTACAGGGTAACACCGCTTTTAAAGATGGCCAGCTCGCGGAAGTCATTCCGCTCATTGCAGGTCGGTTTGCCGTTGGCGAAAGCCACAATGGTGTCCACGAACTCCTCCAGCAGCTGCGGCATCGCTTTGCCGTGGATCAGCTGTCCGGCATCGAAGTCGATCCAGTGCTTTTTCTTTGCCGCCAGCTCGCTGTTGGTGGCGATCTTCACCGTCGGCACAAAGCCGCCGTACGGCGTGCCGCGGCCGGTGCTGAACAGCACCATATGGCAGCCGGCGCCGGCCAGCGCGCTGGTGGCGACGGCATCATTGCCCGGCGCGCTCAGCAAGTTCAGACCATGTACCTTCAGACGCTCGCCGTAGCGCAGGACATCCACCACCTGGCTGGAGCCCGCTTTCTGGGTACAGCCCAGCGACTTATCTTCGAGGGTGGTGATCCCCCCGGCCTTGTTGCCCGGCGAAGGGTTTTCGTAAATAGGCTGGTCGTGAGCGATAAAGTACTGCTTAAAGTCATTGACCATGGTCACCAGCTTGTCGAAGGTCGCTTCGTCGCGGCAGTGGCTCATCAGCAGCTGTTCGGCGCCGAACATCTCCGGCACTTCGGTCAGCACGGTGGTGCCGCCGTTGGCGATCACATAGTCTGAGAAGCGCCCCAGCATCGGGTTAGCGGTGATGCCGGACAGGCCGTCCGACCCACCGCACTCGAGGCCAAACTTCAGCTCGCTCAGCTTGCCCGGCTGACGTTTATCCTGACGCATCACGTCATACAGCTGGTGGAGATGCGCCACCCCTGCCTCCACTTCATCGTCCTGATGCTGACAAACCATAAAGTGCACGCGCTGCGGATCATACTCGCCCAGCGTTTCGCGAAAAGCATCCACCTGGTTGTTTTCACAGCCAAGGCCCACCACCAGCACCGCTCCGGCGTTCGGATGGCGGACCATATTCTGCAGCATGGTGCGGGTGTTGATGTGGTCGTCCCCGAGCTGTGAGCAACCGTAGGTATGGCTGAAGAGATGCACCCCATCGATATCTTCGGCGCCGTTCGCCTCTTTCAGAAAACGGTTCTGCATCTGACGGGCCATGGCGTTGACGCAGCCGACGGTCGGCAGGATCCATAGCTCATTGCGCACCCCGACGTCGCCATTGGCGCGACGATAAATCTGCACTTCGCGATCCGCTGGCTGCGGCGGTTGGGCAACCTGCTCCGGTTGATAGCGATACGCGTCAAGGTCGCTGAGATTGGTGCGCGTATTGTGCGCATGGACATGCTCGCCCGGCGCGATATCCGCCAGCGCATGGCCAATCGGCAACCCATACTTAACGACGTTTTCCCCTTTCGCGATAGCGCGCAGTGCAAACTTGTGTCCGCGAACGATATCCTGACCGAGGGTGACCGGGTCATTGTCGATCGTCACCACGCTACCGGCCGTCATATCCGCCAGCGCGACCGCGACGTTATCCTGCGAATGGATTTTGATGTATTGCATATCAACCGACCTCTGGTCTTAGTTCAGTTCAATGGCGAAATAGTCACGCGCATTGTTAAAGCAAATGTTTTTCACCATCTCGCCCAGCAGCGCGATATCCGCAGGCGCTTCACCGGCGGCCACCCAACGGCCGATCATCTGGCACAGAATACGACGGAAGTATTCGTGGCGGGTGTAGGAGAGGAAGCTGCGGCTGTCGGTCAGCATCCCGACAAAGCGGCTCAGCAGGCCGAGCTGCGCCAGCTGGGTCATCTGCCGCTCCATGCCGTCTTTCTGATCGTTGAACCACCAGCCGGAGCCGAACTGCATCTTGCCCGGCATCCCTTCGCCCTGGAAGTTACCGATCATGGTGCCCAGCACTTCGTTATCGCGCGGGTTCAGGCAGTAGAGAATGGTTTTCGGCAGCAGGTTCTCTTCGTTCTGCTTGCTCAGCAGCTTAGACAGCTCTTCAGCCATCGGGCGATCGTTGATCGAGTCAAAGCCAACGTCCGGGCCTAACAGTTTGAACTGACGCAGGTTGTTATTGCGCAGCGCGCCGATGTGGTACTGCTGCACCCAGCCGCGACGGGCATACTCTGCGCCGAGGAACACCAGCACCGCGGTTTTGAACTGCGCCACTTCGCGTTCGCTGAGGGTTTCGCCAGCCAGGCGACGCGCCAGAATGGCGTCCAGCTCGGCGTCAGTCGCTTCCGCAAACAGCACCACGTCCAGGGCGTGGTCGGAGACTTTGCAACCGTGAGCGGCAAAGTGGTCCAGACGTTTGGTCAGCGCGCTTTGCAGGTCCGCAAAACGGCGAATATCGGTGTCGGACACTTCACCCAGCTTAGCCATATAGTCATTGAAGGTCGCCTGCTCGATGTTGAACGCTTTATCCGGGCGCCAGCTCGGCAACACCTTGATATCAAATGAATTGTCTTTGGCGACAACCGCATGGTGTTCCAGGGAATCAATCGGATCGTCGGTGGTGCCGACCATCTTCACATTCATCTGCTTCATGATCCCGCGGGCGGAGAAGGCGTCCTGCGCCAGTAACGCATTGCACTGGTCCCAGATCTCATCGGCGGTGGAAGGCGACAGCAGCTTACCTGTAATACCAAATGGGCGACGCAGCTCTAAATGGGTCCAGTGGTATAACGGGTTGCCAATCGTGTGAGGCACGGTGGCTGCCCAGGCGTCAAATTTCTCGCGATCGGAGGCATCACCGGTACACAGACGCTCCGGTACGCCGTTGGTGCGCATTGCGCGCCATTTATAGTGATCGCCTTTCAGCCAGATGTCATACAGATTTTTGAAACGGTAATTTTCGGCAACCTGCTGCGGCGGAAGGTGGCAATGGTAGTCGAAAATAGGCTGATCTTTGGCGTAATCGTGGTACAGGCGGCGGGCAAATTCGCTATCGAGTAGAAAATCTTCGGTCATAAACGGTGTCATTCGTGTGTCCTCTTCGCTCCGGAGCGGGAGCCTTTCAGATGATTGACTACAATGCTGACAAAGTTATCACACCAATTTCTACAGACCGAACTGTTTTTCGTGAGTTAGATCAATAAACGCTGATAAAAAAAACCGCCTGCGCGCGGCAAACATCTCGCCAGAGCGCGCCGTATCTGGCTTTCTTCGCCAATCATAAAGACCACACTAACTTTCCCGCTTTTGTGACAGCACTCAACTTTTAAAGTTGTATGACAAGTTATCTTTCTGCCGTCGCAACATATAAACCGACGGAATGCTTTACCGATGTTTATGGCATCGGCTTATACGGAATGGATACCGACTTTTTACATAACAACTGATGGTAAGGTTCGGGCCAGAGGGGACCGCCCTCCTGAACCCTCCGTTTCGCTTTCCCGACCGCGTATCGCCGTCAGGAGAGGCCGCACCTGGTGCGGAGAAATTACAGACGATGAGGTTTACATGCGTAAAATTAAAGGGTTACGTTGGTACATGATCGCACTGGTGACGCTGGGCACCGTGCTGGGCTACCTGACCCGTAACACCGTGGCGGCGGCCGCGCCGACGCTGATGGAAGAGTTACACATCTCGACCCAACAGTACTCCTATATCATTGCAGCCTATTCCGCTGCCTATACCGTCATGCAGCCTGTCGCAGGTTATGTCCTTGATATTCTGGGGACTAAAGTCGGCTATGCCTTCTTCGCTATCGCCTGGGCGATATTCTGCGGCTCGACCGCCCTCGCCGGCAGCTGGGGCGGACTGGCGCTGGCCCGCGGCGCGGTGGGCGCGGCGGAAGCGGCGATGATCCCCGCCGGGCTGAAAGCCAGCTCCGAATGGTTCCCGGCAAAAGAGCGCTCTATCGCGGTGGGCTACTTCAACGTAGGTTCCTCTATCGGCGCCATGATCGCGCCACCGCTGGTGGTGTGGGCGATCGTCATGCACAGCTGGCAGATGGCGTTCATTATCTCCGGGGTTCTGAGCTTCGCCTGGGCCATCGCCTGGCTGATCTTCTACAAACACCCGCGCGACCAGAAGAAATTATCTGACGAAGAACGCGACTACATCATTGGCGGCCAGGAGTCTCAACACCAGACCAATAATGCGAAGAAAATGTCGCCGTGGGAGATCCTGCGCAACCGTCAGTTCTGGGGTATCGCCCTGCCGCGCTTCCTCGCCGAGCCGGCCTGGGGGACCTTTAACGCCTGGATCCCGCTGTTCATGTTTAAGGTTTACGGCTTTAACCTGAAAGAGATCGCGATGTTCGCCTGGATGCCGATGCTGTTCGCCGACCTCGGCTGCATCGTCGGTGGATACCTGCCGCCGCTGTTCCAGCGCTGGTTCGGCGTTAACCTGATCGTGTCGCGTAAAATGGTGGTCACCATGGGCGCCCTGCTGATGATTGGCCCGGGGATGATCGGCCTGTTCACCAGCCCGTACGTGGCGATAGCCCTGCTGTGCATCGGCGGGTTTGCTCACCAGGCGCTGTCCGGGGCGCTGATTACCCTCTCTTCCGACGTCTTTGGCCGTAACGAAGTCGCTACCGCCAACGGTCTGACCGGGATGGCCGCCTGGCTGGCGAGCACCATGTTCGCCCTGGTCGTCGGCGCGCTGGCAGACACCATCGGTTTCAGCCCGCTGTTTGCGGTACTGGCGGTCTTTGACCTGCTGGGCGCGCTGGTCATCTGGACGGTGCTGAAAAACAAACCGGCTGACGATGACACGACGCCGCTTAGCAGCCGCAAACCGGCCACCCAGAGTTAGAGACGCTTATGCTAAGGTGATCGCCTGCCAAGCCGCCTTCTCAGGCGGCTTTTTCATCCCTGCCAGTGGTGGAAATCGCGTAAAAGTGGTATAACAAATCGAATATTGTCGCCATCTTGCGGGAGCGAATATGGAAATCATTGAACCACGCCGTCTTTATCAGCAACTTGCCGCTGAGCTGAAGACGCGCATCGAACAAGGTGTCTACCTTGTAGGGGATAAGCTGCCCGCCGAGCGCTTTATCGCCGATGAAAAAAACGTTAGCCGCACCGTGGTTCGTGAAGCCATTATCATGCTGGAAGTGGAAGGCTATGTCGAAGTCCGCAAAGGGTCGGGCATTCACGTCATCTCCAACCATCCGAAATACCAGCAGGTGGCCGATGAAAGCCTGGAGTTCGCCAACTATGGCCCCTTTGAGCTGCTGCAGGCGCGGCAGCTTATTGAAAGCAATATCGCCGAATTCGCGGCCACTCAGGTGACCAAGCAGGACATCATGAAGCTGATGGAGATTCAGGAGAAAGCGCGCAACGAGAAGTGTTTCCGCGACTCCGAATGGGATCTGCAGTTTCACGTCCAGGTGGCGCTGGCCACGCAGAATAGCGCCCTGGCGGCGATCGTGGAAAAAATGTGGACCCAGCGCGTGCATAACCCGTACTGGAAAAAGCTGCATGAGCATATCGATCTGCGCACCGTCGATAACTGGTGCGACGACCACGATCAGATCCTGAAGGCTCTGCTGCGTAAAGATCCGAACGCCGCCAAACTGGCGATGTGGCAGCATCTGGAAAATACCAAGCAAATGCTGTTTAACGAAACCAGCGACGACTTTGAATTTAATGCCGATCGCTACTTATTTGCCGAAAACCCGGTGGTTCATCTCGATACAGCGGCCAACGGCGCGAAATAAGCCTTTATCTCCCCGGCGCGCGGCCCCTGCGCGCCTGTTCCCCAGACAGGCTGGGGTAAGCAAAACATATATAGTGTCAGCCTGTGTAAATCCTCTCGCCTCCCATCGCCGCAATCAGCAAAATCAACGAGCAACACCTTGCAATTTCTCTGACGGAAAGTCAGGTGATTTGTTACAATTAGATGCATTTTGCCGTTCTGGGAGTAGGTATCGACTTACTTCAATTTTATACAGGGAAGCGTTCAGAGCGCCGAAGCAGCGACCATAATCTCATAAAAATCTTGTCGCCCTACATGCCGCGCGCTCAGACGTGCCGTTAACCGATGTACCAGGAATCGTGAATGGAACTATTAACCCAGTTATTGAATGCCTTGTGGGCTCAGGATTACGAAACGCTCGCGAATCCCTCCATGATTGGCATGCTGTATTTTGTCTTGTTTATGATTTTGTTCCTTGAGAACGGGTTACTGCCTGCCGCGTTTTTGCCGGGGGACAGCCTGCTTGTGCTCGTGGGCGTGCTGATCGCCAAAGGGGCGATGGGCTTTCCGGAAACGTTGCTGCTGCTCACTGCCGCCGCCAGCCTCGGCTGCTGGCTGAGCTACATCCAGGGGCGATGGCTGGGCAATACGCGGATCGTGCAAAACTGGCTGTCGCATCTGCCCTCTCACTATCATCAGCGCGCGCATCACCTGTTTCATAAACATGGACTCTCCGCGCTGCTGATCGGCCGCTTCATCGCCTTCGTGCGCACGCTGCTGCCGACCATCGCCGGGCTTTCCGGCCTCAATAACGCCCGCTTTCAGTTCTTTAACTGGATGAGCGGCCTGCTGTGGGTGCTCATCCTGACCTCGCTGGGCTATCTGCTGGGCAAAACCCCGGTATTCCTTAAGTATGAAGATCAGCTGATGTCCTGCCTGATGCTCCTGCCGGTTGCGCTGTTGGTCTTCGGACTGGTCGGCTCGCTGGTGGTGCTGTGGAAGAAAAAATACAGAAGCCGGGGCTAATGATGGTCATAAAACGCCCTTCCCTGCGCCAGCTCAGCTGGCTGCTGGGTGGCTCTCTTCTGCTCTGCGCGCTGTTCTGGCTCTGGCTGGCGGTGCAGCAGCAAGAGGCCACGCTGGCGATCCGTCCGGTTGGCCAGGGCGTCAGTATGCCGGATGGTTTCTCCGTCTGGCATCACCTCGACGCCAACGGTATCCGCTTCAAGAGCATTACGCCGCAAAAGGATGGCCTGCTGATTAAGTTTGATTCCACCGCCCAGGGCGCGGCGGCGAAAGAGGTTCTCGGCCGCGCTCTGCCTCATGGTTATATTATCGCCTTGCTGGAAGACGATAACTCGCCCACCGCCTGGTTATCCCGCCTGCGCGACGCGCCGCATCGGCTCGGGTAAACGGCCGTCAGACTGCGTTTTCAACGCAGTCTGGTGGTTTCCCGCATTTGTTACTATGCTTAAACCTGCGTGAATCAACGCATTCACGTTTACCAACGGGAACGGGTTTATCCTCCGGGTATCCCCTAAGACAATGGAAGGTACTATCCATGAAACACCGCATCGCTCTGCTTCTGGCCCTGTCTTCACTTAGCGCCAGCGCCATAGCCGCCTCTCCCTGCCAGGAAAAAGAGCAGGATATTCAACGAGAGATCAGCTATGCCGAAAAGCATCACAATCAAAGTCGCATTGATGGGCTAAATACCGCACTACGCCAGGTACGGGAGAACTGCAGCGACAGTAAACTCAAAGCCGATCATCAGCAAAAAATTGCCAAACAGCGGGAAGAGATCGCTGAACGTCAGCGCGATCTGCAGGAAGCCCGGAAGAAAGGCGATGCGGACAAAATCAACAAACGCCAGCATAAACTCAATGAAGCGCAACAGGAGTTGAAAACGCTGGAGTCTCGGGATTACTAATCACTATTAACTTTCGCAATACGGACCACGCTACAGGAGAACGACATGGCTAAAGAGAATGTGACTGACGACCTTCGTGCAGAACTGAAAACGCTGGCGGACACCCTGGAGGAAGTACTGAATTCCTCGGCGGACAAGTCGAAAGAAGAGATGGGTAAACTGCGCAGTAAAGCCGAGAGCGCGCTGAAAGAGAGCCGCGCCCGTCTGGGTGAGACCAGCGAAGCGATTCTGCGTCAAACTCGTGAGACCGCCGCGCGAGCGGATGATTATGTTCGCGAAAATCCGTGGACAGGGGTCGGGATTGGCGCCGCCGTCGGGCTGGTGCTGGGTGTCCTGCTGTCGCGTCGCTGATTATGGCGAATACTCAACACACGCAGGGGCCGGGTCAGCGCGTCTTCTCCATTGGCCAGCGTATCGTTACGCTGCTGGTCGAAATGGTGGAAACACGGCTGCGCCTGGTCGTCGTGGAGCTGGAGGAGGAGAAAGCCAACCTCTTCCAGCTGCTGATCATGACCGGACTGACGCTGCTGTTTGCCGCGTTTGGCCTCATGAGTCTGCTGGTGCTGGTTATCTGGGCCGTTGACGCTCAGTACCGCCTGCACGTCATGATCGCCACCACCGTCGTGCTGCTTCTCGCCGCCGCGATTGTCGGTATCCTTACCTTACGTAAGGCGCGACGCTCCACGCTGCTGCGCCTGACGCGAAGAGAGCTGGAGAACGACCGTGCCCTTCTGGAGGAAGATAAACCATGAATGGCCGACAGGAGCGTGAACGGCAAAAGGCGCAGCTGCTGCGCCAGATCCAGCAGCAACGGCTGGAGCTGAGCGCCTGTCGCCGCCACTGGCTGGAAGCGACTGCGCCCTTAGACCGCGGCTGGCATACGCTGCTTAGTTTACGTTCGTGGCTGATGGTGGGCAGCGGTCTGATGGCCGTGTGGTCCGTCCGACACCCGCATTTTTTAATGCGCTGGACCAAACGCGGACTGGGTTTATGGAGTACCTGGCGGCTGGTCCGCGGGATCCTGCGCCAGTCGGCAGTCCGTTAGCCGCCCGGAGCGCGGGCGCTTTTCCCGGTGCCCCGCTCTGCCACTTCCTCGCCCGATACGCAACGCCGTGCGTAAAAACTTGCCCCCTGGCCGCCATCCGCGGTCAGCCAGACTTCTGATCCCACGCCATTCCGCCCGGCCAGGCCTTTACCAGCGCCGGTCGTGACCTATCGCGTTGAGGCATTTTTCGCCCCCTCTTACCGATTACTCAGAAACTTTGAACTAGATCTACAGTTTTCCTTGCTAACAATTCCCTCTCCGCCTCGCTACTATCCTCTCCATCGACAGCAACCCCGCGTAACTACGCGGGATTGCGCTAAAAAACAAAACCGCCGCCCTTTGGGTTTTCTGGAGTAAGAAATGAAAAAATTAGAAGATGTTGGTGTACTGGTAGCGCGCATTCTGATGCCGATTCTGTTTATCACTGCAGGATGGGGCAAAATCACCGGTTATGCGGGAACCCAGCAGTATATGGAAGCCATGGGCGTACCGGGTGCGCTGCTGCCGCTGACCATTCTCCTTGAATTCGGCGGCGGACTGGCGATTCTGTTCGGTTTCCTGACCCGGACCACCGCGCTGTTCACCGCAGGCTTTACGCTGTTGACCGCGTTCCTGTTCCACAGCAACTTTGCGGAAGGCGTGAACTCCCTGATGTTCATGAAAAACCTGACCATCGCTGGCGGTTACCTGCTGCTGGCCATTACCGGACCGGGCGCCTTCAGTATCGACCGTGTACTGAATAAGAAATGGTAAGCGCACTATACTGAATGAATGAAAAAGCGAGGAGGCCACTCCTCGCTTTTGCTATCTGAAGTCTGAAGGAGGAATAAAGATGGGCCAATTAGTCGACGGCGTCTGGCAGGATACCTGGTATGACACAAAATCCACCGGTGGGCGTTTTAAGCGTTCCGTTTCCGCCTTCCGTAACTGGCTCACCGCCGATGGCGCGGCCGGACCGAGTGGTGAAGGGGGATTTGCGGCGGAAAAAGATCGCTATCATCTGTACGTTTCTCTCGCCTGCCCGTGGGCGCATCGCACGTTAATTATGCGTAAGCTGAAAGGACTGGAGCCTTTTCTCCCTGTCTCCGTGGTCAATCCGCTGATGCTGGAAAACGGCTGGACTTTTGACGACAGCTTCCCGGAAGCCACCGGTGACACCCTTTATCAGCACGATTTTCTCTATCAGCTGTATCTGCACGCCGACCCGCACTACACCGGTCGCGTCACCGTCCCGGTACTATGGGATAAAAAACAGCAGACCATCGTCAGCAATGAGTCGGCAGAAATCATCCGTATGTTTAATACCGCCTTCGATGGCCTGGGCGCCAGAGCCGGGGATTACTACCCGCCGGCGCTGCGGGAAAAAATCGATGAACTGAACGGCTGGATATATGACAACGTCAATAACGGCGTGTATAAAGCCGGCTTTGCCACCAGTCAGCAGGCTTACGACGAAGCGGTGGATGCGGTGTTTACCTCGCTGGAGCGGCTGGAGCAGATCCTCGGTCAGCATCGTTACCTGACGGGCAATCAGCTGACGGAAGCGGATATTCGCCTGTGGACGACGCTGGTACGCTTCGACCCGGTGTATGTGACCCATTTTAAATGCGACAAACGACGCATCAGCGATTATCTCAATCTCTACGGCTTCCTGCGCGACATCTACCAGATGCCGGGTATCGCGGAGACGGTGAGCTTTCCGCATATTCGTCACCACTATTACCGCAGCCATAAAACCATTAACCCTACCGGCATCATCTCCATTGGGCCGCAGCAGGATCTCAGCGAACCACACGGTCGCGACCAGCGCTTCCGTTGATCCGTCGGGCGCCAGTGATGGCGCCCAATAATTCAGAAAACAGATATTTACCCACCATTCATTCACGTCTATTCTTATTGCGATCGCTTAAAAAACAAGTGATTGACGGTTAATTGAGGCGTAGAAATGGACTGGTATCTCAAGGTATTAAAAAACTATATAGGATTTGGCGGCCGTGCGCGGCGCAAAGAGTACTGGATGTTTATTCTGGTCAACCTCATCCTGACCGGCGTATTGAGCATCATCGATAAAATGCTGGGCTGGCAGCGGGCGGGCGGCGAAGGCATTCTGACGACCATCTATGGCATACTGGTCTTTTTACCGTGGTGGGCGGTGCAGTTTCGGCGTCTGCACGACACCGACCGTTCGGCTTGGTGGCTGCTGCTGCTGTTGATCCCGGTCATCGGCTGGCTGGTGATCCTGATCTTTAACTGCCAGCGCGGAACGGAAGGCAACAACCGATTCGGGCCCGATCCAAAACCCTTTTCCTACTGATCTTCCTGCTCCTCCCGCTAGCGGGAGGAGTGTCCTCGACTATCTGCCGGCAAACAGCTTAGGGATCTCACGCAGGCACCAGGACTTCGCTTCGCCCATGCTGTCCCGTCGCCAGGCCATGATAATGTCAATTTCATTGGTATATTCCGGACTGACCACCCGCAAGCGTCCTTCAGCAATATCCTTCTCCACCAGCGGATAGGGCATGGTCGCCACGCCTAATCCGGCCAGCAGCGCCTGGCGCTTATCTTCGATGGTGCTCACCGTTAAGCGCGGCTGTTTATCCAGCAGCTGAACGGTGAGAACGGGCCGCTCGCGCGCGGTATCCGCCACCGCGACGCCACGGTATTTCACGCGGGTGACCTCAGAGAGCGGTTCAGGCTCCTGGTGGATCGGGTGGTCCGGCGCCGCGACGTACACGCTGAGCACCGAATAGAGTTTGCGCGAGTTAATCTCCGAGGAAGAACGAAAATGCATATCCGGCGCGACAACGATATCCGCCCGCCCCTGCTCCAGCCGCTCCCAGGCGCCGGCCAGCACCTCGGTGATAATCGACAGCTGGGTGTTGGACTTGGTCGCCAGTTTCTCAATCAGCGGAAACAGATCCGGCGTGGGCACCAGCGCTTCGGTGACGATCGTCAGGTGAGTTTCCCAGCCGCGAGACAGGGCTTCGGCATCGGTGGTGAGCTTGTCCGCCGCCTCGAGCAGCACGCGACCGCGCTCCAGCAGCATACGCCCGACGTTGGTGAACTTTGTGCGATGACCCGAGCGGTCAAACAGCACCACGTCCAGCTCTTCCTCCAGTTTTTGCATGGTGTAGCTCAGGGCGGAAGGCACGCGTCCCAGTTCATCAGCCGCGGCAGCGAAGCTCCCGCGACGGTCGATCGCATCCATCACGCGTAACGCTTCCAGCGTTAATGCTCTCTCTTTAGCCATCGCTTTCTCATTCAGGAAATTTGAACATACCGGGCAGAATATCTGGCTAACAATACAGCGTCCATACCTTTACCATTGATTTAGTGTAAAGAGAGGTCAAGAACATGATTACTACCCGAACAGCCAAACAATGCGGACAAGCAGACTTCGGCTGGCTGCAGGCCCGCTACACCTTCTCCTTTGGCCACTACTTCGACCCAAAATTACTGGGCTTCGCGTCTTTACGCGTTCTCAATCAGGAAGTGCTGGCCCCCGGGGCCTCGTTCCAGGCCAGAACGTATCCCAAGGTCGATATCCTGAACCTGATTCTGGAAGGCGAAGCGGAGTATCGCGACAGCGACGGCAATCACCTGCAGGCCAGGGCCGGCGACGCGTTGATTATCGCCACTCAGCCTGGCGTGAGCTATAGCGAGCACAATCTGAGCAAAGAGCAGTCGTTAACGCGAATGCAGCTATGGCTCGATGCCTGCCCGCAGCGGGAAAACCCGCTGCAGCAGAAAATCGAGGTCGCCAACGCGCCGCTACAGCTGCTGGCCTCACCGGATGGGGGGAATAATAGCCTCCAGCTTCGCCAGCAGGCCTGGGTCTATCACATCGCGCTGGAAAAAGGTGAGCAGATCAACGTGCAATTGCATGGCCCGCGCGCCTACCTGCAGTCGATCCACGGCACCGTCCATGCCGTCGCGCAGGAACAACCCAAACAGGCTCTCACCTGTGGTGATGGGGCATTTATTCGTGACGAAGCTAACATTACCCTCGTCGCCGATACGCCGCTGCGCGCTTTGCTGATAGATTTACCGGTGTAACAACGGAAGGGATGGAGTCTGTCAGTGAGTAAGAAGAAAAACAGAAAAAAGGCGTCTCCGACGCCGCTGGCCCCGACGCCGCCGGAAACCGTCGGCGTCGTCAGCTTTGGTTATGATGAGATGCTTAGCGAACTGGAAGCCATCGTCGCCGAGGCGGAGATTCGCCTGCGGGATGAAGAAAGTCTCGCCTGAAGCTGCAGCATGGATTATTCGGCTATCGTTGGTGGCCTGCCGCTAATACCGGCCCCGAAAGGGGCTGATGGCATTATTCACTCAGCGCGTCGGCAAGATCTTTTTTCACCTGGGTGCGCTGCTCCGGCGTCAGTACCTGATTCACATCAAAATAGTACTTCACGCGATAATAACGTACCTGTTGATCAATTTTACTGAATGCCGCCAGCTGATCCTTCACCGCTTTCTCATTCCATTTACCGGAATCAATCACGTTAATCAGCGCGCCATCTTTAATGTCTTGCTGTGAAATCTGCTCAACGTTTTTTTCCATTTGCTGATGCAGGCTGTTAATTTTGCTCACCTGATCGGGAGTCAGTTTTAAGTGCTGGACGATAGGGTCCTTAGCGGGTGCTGGCGCAGTCACCTCCGCGGCCTGCGCCGCCAGCGAAAAACCTGCAACGGCGGCGGTCAATAATATAGCTCGTGATACTTTTGTCATTTTATTATCCTGTATAAGTGCGTCATGATAAGACGCACTATTATTCCCTGAACAATAATGGCGATGTGTAAAAAAGCATGAACATAATTGTAAAAGGGGTTGAATGCATTCATAGGTCAAATGATCTATAAGCTAAACATCCGCATTGTTTATTTTTAGGTCCGATAACGTCGAGGAGGTTAAATTAATATCCATCCGTTGCGCGGCGAGGGTGATCTGATGTTCATCGAGCGCTTCTTTAATCGCTTCAAGAAAATCAAAATAAGTCTCCCAATATTCGCTATTTTTCACCCAGACACGAACAGTGAAGTTAAGTGTGCCCGGCATCATTTCAAGCAGACGAACCGTAGTACCACGAGATTGATCGATTCGCTTTTCACTATCAATGATAGCCTGAATGACCTGCTTAACCTGCACAATTTTAGTCTCGCTGGCCACGCCGAGGGTCAGATCGATTCGCCGAAAAGGATGGCAGGAATAATTCACAATACTGTCGGCGATGACTTTACCATTAGGAATAATAACTTCTTTATTATCAACGGTTAGTAGCGTTGTTGAAAAAACATGTACGGACTGCACCATACCAGAAATCGCGCCGACCTGTACAAAATTTCCGGCCCGAAAAGGACGTAAAGTGACCAACAGAACACCAGCGGCAAAGTTAGAAAGCGAACCTTGCAGCGCCAGACCAATTGCCAGCCCTGCCGCGCCAATAACCGCGATGATGGAAGACGTCTCAATCCCTACCCGACCTAATGCGGCGATTATCGCAAAAGCCATCGTAATATAACGAACGAGCGCAGCAAAGAAATGAACGATTGTCGCATCGACGTTGCGTCGTAAGAGAATTTTCTCGAAGGCTTTAGCAAGGACTTTTGCAAGCATTCGCCCGACAAAAAGAATAATCAGCGCTGCCACGATATTCCAGGCAAACTGCATAATTGTTTCACCATGACCGATAAGCCAGGCTATTGCCGATTTGAGCTGCGGGAATAATACTACATTTTTCACGTCTATCACTCCTGTCTGGATAACCTATAAACCTGCTATCCATTAAGCTGAATGATGACCGCTGCAAATCAGGGAATGGAGACTAACGGATAGACAATAAAACATCGTAGCGTGACAGTATTAACGAATCCGGTGTTTAAAGCAGCCCAAAAACTGTTTAAAAGTGGATATTCTGCAAACCTGATTTACAACCGACTGAAATTAAAAATAAACACCTTCGTCGAGAGGTTTTATAGAGATAGTTGAAACTGACCGATAAGCCGCTTTCTTTTGGGTATAGCGTCGTGGACAGTCATTCATCCGCGTCACAGATTCAGATAGCAAAAACCCCGCCGAAGCGGGGTTTTGACATAAAGCGGTGAAGCTGACCGATAAGCCGCTTTCTTTTGAGTATAGCGTCGTGGACAGTCATTCATCTGCGTCACGGATTCAGATAGCAAAAACCCCGCCGAAGCGGAATTTTGACATAAAGCGGTGAAGCTGACCGATAAGCCGCTTTCTTTTGAGTATAGCGTCGTGGACAGTCATTCATCCGCGTCACGGATTCAGATAGCAAAAACCCCGCCGAAGCGGGGTTTTGACATAAAGAGGTGAAACTGACCGATAAGCCGGGTTCTGTCGTGGACAGTCATTCATCTAGGCCAGCAATCGCTCACTGGCTCAAGCAGCCTACCCGGGTTCAGTACGGGCCGTACCTTATGAACCCCTATTTGGCCTTGCTCCGGGTGGAGTTTACCGTGCCACGGACTGTTACCAGCCGCGCGGTGCGCTCTTACCGCACCCTTTCACCCTTACCTGATCCCGCTTGCGCGGGCCATCGGCGGTTTGCTCTCTGTTGCACTGGTCGTGGGCTGTGACACCCCCCAGGCGTTACCTGGCACCTTGCCCTATGGAGCCCGGACTTTCCTCCCCTCCGCCCGTCTCCCCCCGAAAGAGGACGACGACGAAGCGGCGACTGTCTGGTCAGCTTCGGCGCGCAGTATAGTGGGTTTACCGCCCGTTGTCATCCCTCTGTCGTCATCCCGCCCTGCAGGGCGGCAGCGCTATTGCGCGACGCACGAGAAATATTGTCCAACGCGCGCGAAACGCCGCTTCCTGCGTCGCAACCGAGGTAAACACGCGGAAGACGACGCCGATACCGCGTCCAGGCTCGCCCCCCGTGGCAGTCTGATACTGTTGCGCCAGGCATAACCACCGGGCCGCGCAGAGCTCTTCTTGTTAGCGAGTCACTTCCACTTTCGCCAGCTTTTCGTAGTAACAAGCCAGCGCGCTATGGTCAGCGGTGCCCAGACCGTCCGCACGCAGCGCCTGCATCATCTCCATTACCGCCGCCGTCAGCGGCAGCTGAGCGCCCACGCCGTGGGAGGTATCCAGCGCATTGGCCAGATCTTTAATATGCAGATCGATCCGGAAGCCCGGCTTGAAGTTACGATCCATCACCATCGGCGCTTTGGCATCCAGCACGGTACTCCCCGCCAGACCACCGCGGATCGCCTGATAAACCAGATCCGGATTGACGCCGGCTTTGGTGGCCAGAGTCAGCGCTTCGGACATGGCTGCGATGTTCAGGGCGACAATCACCTGATTGGCCAGTTTGGTCACATTGCCCGCGCCGATGTCGCCGGTATGCACCACGGAGCCAGCCATCGCTTTCATCAGCTCGTAATATTTGTCGAAGATCGCCTTGTCGCCGCCGACCATTACCGACAGGGTGCCGTCGATCGCTTTTGGTTCGCCGCCGCTTACTGGCGCGTCCAGCATATCAATGCCTTTAGCCTTCAGCGCTTCGCTGATTTCCCGGCTGGCCAGCGGCGCAATAGAGCTCATGTCGATCACCACGGTGCCCGGTTTCGCGCCTTCAATAATGCCGTTCTCCCCCAGCGCCACCTCTTTGACATGCGGCGAGTTCGGCAGCATGGTGATGATCACGTCGCACTGCTCGGCAATCGCCTTCGGCGTGGTCGCGGTCTCTGCGCCCGCGGCAATCACGTCGGCAATCGCTTCCGGGTTACGGTCAGACACCACCAGCGAGTAACCCGCCTTCAGCAAATTTTTGCTCATCGGCTTGCCCATAATGCCAAGACCGATAAAACCCACTTTGATTGTCATATTGTTCTCTCTCTTCATCCTGGTGACTATTTTTTAAAGGCATCAGCAAGTTTCTGGGTTGCGGAACGGAAGACGCCCAGATCGCTGCCGACGGCGACAAAAGAGGCGCCCCACTCCAGGTAGCGCCGCGCATCGGCCTCCACCGGCGCCAGAATGCCGCTTGGCTTACCGTGCTTCTTCGCGCTGGCGAAGATATGCTGGATGGCGCGCTGCACCTCAGGATGGGCGGCATTGCCCAGATGACCTAGCGCGGCGGCCAGGTCGCTCGGGCCGACGAACAGGCCGTCGACACCTTCGGTCGCGGCAATCGCCTCGACGTTGTCCACCCCGATCTGGCTCTCAATCTGTACCAGAACGGAAATGTTCTTATTGGACTGGGCGAAGTAGTCCGGCACAGTGCCGAACATATTGCCGCGATGGGAAACGGAAACCCCGCGGATCCCTTCCGGCGGATAGCGGGTAGAAGCCACCGCCTGCGCCGCCTGCTCAGCCGTCTCGACAAACGGCACCAGGAAGTTATAGAAGCCGATATCCAGCATGCGCTTAATAATGATGGGCTCGTTGGTCGGCACGCGAACCACCTGAGCGCTGGAACTGCCTTTCAGCGCCATAAGCTGCGGGATAAGCGTGGTGACGTCGTTCGGCGCGTGTTCCGCGTCCAGTACCAGCCAGTCGAAACCCGCCAGACCCAACACCTCGGTGCTAATCGGATTGGCCAGCGCGCACCAGCAGCCAATCTGCACCTGATGAGCCGCCAGCGCGGCCTTAAATTTGTTCGGGAAAATTGCGTTATCCATGATTTTTACCTTGCGTTAACCGTTGCTAACTTCTGCAATTCATTCGTTATATCACCAGCCCGGCGAGAGAGCCCCATTAGGCTGGAAAAGCGTATCGCCTGACCCCAAATATTATCCGCAGAGTAAACCGGCGAATGGGTGTCCTTTTTTATTCCCTGACCTTGAGTCCGGAAAATGTAAGCCCATCGCAAATTAACCATTTTTTATTATTCATTAGGTCACGGCTAAATTATTAACCCGCGATTCAAAGGCCAACCATGCAGATATCGGACGTCACAAAAACACGACTCAGTATAGTCAGCGCCAACTCGCCAGACACTATGCATAAACACAATATAAACACATTTTTTAAAGCTTAAATTGGGCGATAGCCTTAAGCCATGGGCGCTAATCCACACTTCTTACGATTGCCCGCCCACCGCACGCATCCATGGCGATAAGGAGTGATTTAGATCACATCTTCATGCCGACACACCTGACATTCTTTATTTCATTATTCTGCTCTACCGCGCCAGAATGACCATTTAATTATATTTTTAGCACCTGTTTGGAGATAACTGGACAATGGCCGATATTTCAATTCGACAACCATCGCCGACCGCGTTTTATATAAAAGTTGACCCAACAGATAATGTGGCGATTATTGTCAACGATCGGGGATTGACCGCCGGAACGCGTTTCCCGGACGGCCTGACGCTCATCGAGCACATCCCACAGGGGCATAAAGTCGCCCTGGCGGATATCCCTGCCCGCGGTGAAATTATCCGTTACGGAGAAGTGATTGGCTTCGCGGTGCGCGACATCCCCCAGGGAAGCTGGATTGACGAGTCGTTAGTGGAGTTGCCTACCGCCCCGCCGTTGAACACCCTGCCGATGGCCACCAAAGTGCCCGCCCCGCTACCGCCGCTGGAAGGCTACACCTTCGAAGGCTACCGCAATGCCGACGGCAGCGTGGGCACCAAAAATCTGCTGGGTATCACCACCAGCGTGCACTGCGTTGCGGGCGTGGTCGATTACGTGGTGAAACTCATTGAACGCGACCTGCTGCCGAACTATCCCAACGTCGACGGCGTGGTGGGTCTGAATCACCTCTATGGCTGCGGCGTAGCGATTAATGCGCCAGCGGCGGTGGTGCCGATTCGCACCATCCACAATATCGCCCTTAACCCGAACTTCGGCGGCGAAGTGATGGTCATTGGCCTTGGCTGTGAAAAGCTGCAGCCCGAACGCCTGCTGCAGGGGACCGAAGATGTCAAAAGCATCCCGGTGGACAGCGCCAGCATCGTCAGCCTGCAGGATGAAAAACACGTGGGCTTTAAATCAATGGTCGATGACATTCTGCAGGTCGCCGAGCGCCATCTGGCGAAACTCAACCAGCGTCAGCGGGAAACCTGCCCGGCCTCTGAGCTGGTGGTGGGTATGCAGTGCGGCGGCAGCGACGCTTTCTCCGGCGTGACCGCCAACCCGGCGGTGGGTTACGCCTCCGATCTGCTGGTGCGCTGTGGCGCGACGGTGATGTTCTCAGAGGTGACCGAAGTCCGCGATGCTATCCATCTGCTGACCCCGCGGGCAATCAACGAAGAGGTGGGTCAACGCCTGCTGGAAG
This sequence comes from Klebsiella sp. V115_8, assembly GCF_029967715.1. NCBI lineage: Bacteria > Pseudomonadati > Pseudomonadota > Gammaproteobacteria > Enterobacterales > Enterobacteriaceae > Klebsiella > Klebsiella sp. V115_8. The sequence continues at coordinate 80,566 of NZ_JASCAR010000030.1, read as the reverse complement.
AGATGGCCTGGTACGATAACTATCTCGACATGGGCAAAACCGACCGCAGCGCCAACCCCTCCCCCGGCAACAAGAAAGGCGGCCTGGCCAACGTGGTGGAAAAAGCGCTGGGGTCGATTGCCAAATCAGGCAAAAGCGCCATCGTTGAGGTGCTTTCCCCTGGGCAGCGCCCGACCAAACGCGGCCTGATTTACGCTGCCACCCCCGCCAGCGATTTTGTCTGCGGCACCCAGCAGGTGGCCTCTGGCATCACGGTGCAGGTATTCACCACCGGCCGCGGCACGCCTTACGGACTGATGGCGGTACCGGTGATAAAAATGGCGACCCGTACCGAGCTGGCTAACCGCTGGTATGACTTAATGGACATTAACGCCGGCACCATCGCCACCGGCGAAGAGACGATTGAGGATGTGGGGCTGAAGCTGTTCGAATTCATTCTCGACGTCGCCAGCGGACGCAAGAAAACCTTCTCCGATCAATGGGGTCTGCATAACCAACTGGCGGTGTTTAACCCGGCGCCGGTGACCTGATCGAGAGCGTAAGGGTTTAACCACGTTAAGCCCGGATTTATCCGGGCTGGTTGGTTAGGGGTGCTGTGCGGCAAGGAAGGCGGGCTGCACTTTTCTTCCGACATTTCTTCCGACATGTCGGATGACGCTCAAGCCGCCCTTCACAATCTCAAGGGCGGCTTGCCAGGCTTTCACTGGTTTTACAGGATCACTCCCCCAGCTGCTCCAGGGCATACTTATACAGCGCATTCTTCTTCACACCGTGGATCTCCGCGGCCAGCGCAGCGGCTTTCTTCAGCGGCAGCTCCGCCTGCAGCAGCGCCAGGGTACGCAGCGCCGCCGCCGGCAGCGCCTCTTCCTGCGCCTTAAAGCCTTCGACGATCAGCACCATCTCGCCTTTGCGCCGGTTTTCGTCTTCCCTGACCCACGCCACCAGCTCGCCAATCGGCGCCCCGTGGATCGATTCCCAGGTTTTGGTTAGCTCGCGGGCCAGCACCACGTAGCGGGATTCTCCCAGTACCGCGCAGATATCTTCCAGACTCTCCACCAGCCGGTGGGTCGACTCGTAGAAGATGAGGGTGCGCGGCTCTTCTTCCAGCGCTTTCAGGGTATCGCGACGGCCTTTCGATTTCGCCGGCAGGAAGCCTTCATAGCAGAAACGATCGGAGGGCAAACCGGCGGCGCTGAGGGCGGCGATGGCCGCGCAGGGTCCCGGCAGCGGTACGACGCGAATATTCGCTTCACGACAGGTGCGCACCAGATGGTAGCCTGGGTCGTTAATCAGCGGCGTGCCGGCATCGGAGACCAGCGCGATGTTTTGCCCTTCTTTCAGTTTAGCGAGAAGTGTTTCCGCCTTTTGCTGCTCGTTATGGTCATGAAGCGCAAACAAGCGGGCGTTAATCGCAAAATGCTGCAGCAGCAAACCGGTGTGGCGGGTATCCTCCGCAGCAATTAAATCAACGGCTTGCAACACTTCCAGTGCGCGCTGCGTGATATCAGACAGATTTCCTATCGGAGTGGGCACAATATAGAGCTGCCCCTGAGAATTATCCGCTGATTCGTGTTGTTTCATTGTCTCGTCCGTATTGCCGATTTAATATTGAGCATTGAGCCAAAAAAATATCACTGGACACTTATGGTACCGTCAACATTTCTTCGTTCTAAGCCCGCGCGCTGTCTGCCCGTATTGCTGGCTACTCTTCTTTTTGCTGGCTGCGGCACCCACACGCAGGATCAAAGTACGGCGTTTATGCAGGGTACGTCGCAGGCCAACTCCAGTTTCTACTTGCAGCAGATGCAGCAAAGCACGAATGATAGCAAGACCAACTGGCAATTACTCGCCATTCGTGCACTGCTGCAGGAAGGAAAGAAGCAGCAGGCCATCGACCTGTTTAACCAGCTGCCGTCGAACCTGGACAGCGCCCAGGCCCGTGAACAGTCACTGCTGGCGATAGAAGTGAAGCTGGCGCAGAACGACTATCAGGGGGCCCGTACGCTGTTGGCTAAGCTTGACCCGGCAAGCCTGGAGCAGCCTCAGCAGGCGCGCTACTGGCAGGCGCAAATCGATGCCAGCCAGGGTAAACCATCGGTTACGCTGCTGCGCGCCTTAATCGCCCAGCAGCCGCTGCTGAGCGATGCCAAACAGCGCCAGCAAAATATTGACGCGACCTGGCAAGCGCTGACCGCGATGACCCAGGATCAGGCCAATGCGCTGGTGATCAATGCCGATGAAAATACCCTCCAGGGCTGGCTGGATCTGCAGCGGATGTGGTTTGACAACCGCAACGATCCCACGCTGCTGAAAGCCGGCGTCAAAGACTGGCAGACGCGCTACCCGCAAAACCCGGGCGCCAAAATGCTGCCGACGGCGCTGGTGAACATGCAAAACTATAAGCCCGCCTCCATCAACAAGATTGCGCTTTTCCTGCCGCTGAACGGCCAGGCGTCGATCTTCGGCCGCACCATCCAGCAGGGCTTCGAAGCCGCCAAAAACGGCGCGCCGTCGGTGACGGGCAGCGCGGTTCCCGCTCAGGTCGCCCAGGCGGCGAACGCGTCCGGTAATGATGAGGTGGTAAGCCCGTCGCAGGCGGAAATTAGCGATCTTACGGCTACCGGAAGTCGCGCTGAACCGGTGCAGGCCCCGGCGCAAACCCAGGCAACGCCAGCCGCGGAGCCGGCCGCTCAGGCCCCGGCAGCGGTCGCCGCGCCGCAGACCACCGCCTCTCCGGCCACCCAGCCGGTCACTGCCCCGGCCGCACAGCCGCAGCCAGTGGTCGCCACCGCCGCCAACCCCTCTGCAGAACTGAAAATTTACGATACCACCAGCCAGCCGATCGGCCAGCTGCTTGCTCAGGCTCAGCAGGACGGCGCCACCCTCGTCGTCGGACCGCTGCTGAAAGAGAACGTCGAAGATGTTATCAAGAGCAATACGCCGCTCAACGTGCTGGCGCTCAACCAGCCGGAGAAGGTCGAAGGCCGCGCTAATATCTGCTATTTCGCGCTGTCGCCGGAAGACGAAGCGCGTGACGCCGCCCGACATATCCATCAACAGGGCAAACAGACGCCGTTGCTGCTGGTTCCGCGCGGCGCGCTGGGCGATCGTGTGGTCAGCGCGTTTGCCGACGAGTGGCTGAAGCTGGGCGGCGCCAGCGTTCTGCAGCAGCGTTTTGGCTCCACGGCGGAGCTGCGCGCCGGCGTTAACGGCGGAGGGGGCATTGCGCTGAGCGGCACCCCGGTCTCCACCCTGCCATCAGCGCAGAACAGCGTCCTCGGCAGTGCGGATGAGATGCCGGTTAGCAGCGGCGGCAGCGTCGACGCGGCCTACATCCTCGCCACCCCGGAACAGATTGGCTATATCAAACCCATGATCGCGATGCGCAACGGCAGCCAGAGCAATGTCACCCTGTACGCCAGCTCGCGCAGCGCGCAGGGCACCGCCGGTCCGGATTTCCGTCTGGAGATGGAAGGCCTGCAGTATAGCGAAATCCCGATGCTGGCTGGCAGCAACCCGGCGCTGATGCAGCAGGCGCTGTCTGCGGTGCGCAATGACTACTCGCTGGCGCGTCTGTATGCGATGGGCGCTGACGCCTGGTCGCTGGCAAACCACTTCACGCAAATGCGCCAGACGCCGGGCTTCGAACTGAACGGGAATACCGGCGATCTGACGGCGACTCAGGACTGCGTGATTAACAGGAAACTGTCATGGCTCAAGTACCAGCAGGGACAAATCGTCCCGGCCAGCTAAGCAAACAGACCGGCGATGCATGGGAACACCGTGCTCGCCGCTGGCTGGAAGGCCAGGGCCTGCGTTTTATCGCCGCCAACGCCCGCGAGCGTGGCGGCGAAATTGACCTCATCATGCGCGACGGCGCCGTCACCGTCTTTGTCGAGGTGCGCTACCGCCGCAGCGCCCTGTACGGTGACGCGGCGGCCAGCGTCACCCCGCAAAAACAGCAACGCCTCCTTAAAGCCGCCCGTTTGTGGCTCTGCCGACAGAATGGGAGCTTTGAGACTGTGGATTGCCGTTTCGATGTGGTAGCCTTCACCGGCAACGACATCCAATGGCTAAAAAACGCCTTTGGCGAATAGCGTAATACCAGAAGTAAGGGATCCCGTGCTCGACAGAATCAAAGCCTGCTTTACCGAAAGCATTCAAACCCAAATTGCCGCAGCAGAAGCACTCCCGGACGCCATCTCCCGGGCGGCGATGACGCTCGTGCAGTCCCTGCTCAACGGCAACAAAATCCTCTGTTGTGGTAATGGCACTTCCGCCGCCAACGCACAGCATTTTGCTGCCAGCATGATTAATCGTTTTGAAACGGAACGCCCTGGTTTACCCGCCATTGCACTAAACACCGATAATGTGGTCTTAACTGCCATCGCTAACGATCGCCTGCATGACGAGATTTACGCCAAGCAGGTGCGCGCCCTGGGACACGCCGGCGATGTGCTGCTGGCAATCTCCACGCGCGGTAACAGCCGGGACATCGTCAAGGCAGTGGAAGCCGCCGTGACCCGCGACATGACCATCGTCGCGTTGACCGGCTATGACGGCGGTGAGCTGGCGGGCCTGTTAGGTCAGCAGGATGTCGAAATTCGCATCCCCTCGCACCGCAGCGCGCGTATCCAGGAGATGCATATGCTGACCGTCAACTGTCTGTGCGATTTGATAGATAACACTCTTTTTCCACACCAGGACGATTAAGGAGAACACATGAAGGCTCTCTCGCCCCTCGCCATCCTGCTTTCTGCACTACTGCTGCAGGGCTGCGTTGCCGCCGCGGTAGTCGGAACGGCAGCAGTCGGCACTAAAGCCGCAACGGACCCGCGTACGGTGGGAACCCAGGTCGATGACAGCACCCTGGAACTGCGCGTCAATAGCGCCTTGTCGAAAGATGAACAGATTAAGAAACAGGCCCGCATCAACGTTACCGCTTATCAGGGCAAAGTCCTGCTGACCGGTCAGTCGCCGACGCCGGACCTCTCAGCCCGCGCCAAGCAAATCGCCATGGGCGTGGAAGGAACCACGGAAGTGTTTAACGAAGTGCGCCAGGGCCAGCCGATTGGTTTAGGCACCGCCTCTTCTGATACCTGGATTACCACCAAGGTGCGTTCGCAGCTGCTGGGCACCGATCAGGTCAAATCCTCGAACGTGAAGGTGACCACGGAAAACAGCGAAGTCTTCCTGATGGGGCTGGTGACCGACCGTGAAGGCCGCGCGGCGGCGGATATCGCCAGCCGGGTGAGCGGCGTGTCCCGGGTGACCACCGCCTTTACCTACATCAAATAAAGCTGCAGTTTCCCGGCTGGCGCTACGCTTAGCCGGGCTGCAGTCCCCTGTTCGTTATGTGCCGGGTTAGGCGTAGCGCCGCCCGGCACACCATCCGGCTATCCGTACGTTTACAGCACACTACACCAGCGCCAGCGCACCGACAATCGCGCCGCACAGCGCCACCAGCCCGCCGGTCAGCCACAGCGCTTTGGCCGGGAAGGCTTTGCGCAGCATAATCAGCGACGGCACGCTCACCGCCGGCAACGTAATCAGCAGCGCCAGCGCCGGCGCGACGCCCATCCCTGCCAGCATCATCGTCTGGACAATCGGAATTTCCGCCGCGGTAGGGATCACAAACAGGCAGCCGGCGATCGCCATCGCGATGACCCAGAACAAGGTATTATCCACCACGCCATCAGCGTGCGGGAACAGCCAGACGCGCGCCGCCCCCAGCACCAGTACCGCAAGGATATAAACCGGGATGGTGTTCCAGAACAACGTCCACAGCGCCCGCAGCCAGCGGCTAAAGAAACCGCCCTGGGCCGCTTCCGGTTGCGCTTCAGGCACCACGGCAGGCTGCGTCGCCGCCTCTTTTACCCATTTCTGCACCAGCGTTGCGACAATCAGCACCGTCGCCAGGCCCGCCACCAGGCGAACCAGCGCAAACTGCCAGCCCAGAACAAAGCCCATAAACACCAATGTCGCCGGGTTGAGCAGCGGATTGCCCATCCAGAACGCCAGCGCCCCGCCCATCGACACCTGCTGTTTGCGCATCCCGGCCGCGACCGGCGCGGCGCAGCAGGTGCACATCATGCCTGGCAGCGAGAAAATCGCCCCCAGCAGCGTCCCCTGAAAACGCGATTGCCCCAGGGTGCGCAGCAGCCAGTCGCGCGGGATCAGCACCTGAATCAGCGACCCGAGCAGCACGCCGAGCACCGCCGCTTTCCAGACGGCAAGGAAGTAAACCATCGCGTAGTCCCACGCCGCCTTTAACGGATTAGCGTCGGCCTGGGCGAGAATGGATTTACCGATACTGTGGGTTTCCGCCGCAGTGAAGGCTTTCCCGTAGTACGGCTGCCATTTGACGAACCACAGGCCGACAATCACGACGAGAAAGAAAAGCGCGGGTTTCCACCATTGAAATGGTGACGCCGCCTGAGATGAAGACTGACCAGCCATAGCATTCCCCAGCAAGAAATGTGGATATGAATTGAAGCCGTGAATACTACGCCGGAAGCCTGCGTTTGCAAACCGCTATTCCGCCTGCCGCGCGGCGCGCTCCCGCAGCTCGGACGATGACAGAATTTGCACCCCTTCGTGAGTGGGCGACAGCGCCTCCTCCAGCAGGGCAATCGCCACGTCGCGGGCCGCAATGGATTTCCAGTTCCCCGGTAAGAGTCGGAACAGCGGTTCGAGGAAGGTCTCATTGGTCCGTTTTTTTTCCCGCTCGCCTGACAGCATCGACGGCCGGGCAATGGTCAGCCGCGGCCATCCTTGCTCGATCAGCGCCGCCTCCATTTCCCCCTTCACCCGATTGTAGAAAAATGGCGAGTGGGCGTTAGCGCCCATCGCGCTGACCACCAGCATATGCTGAGCGCCTAGCCGTTTGCCGGTCAGCGCCGTATCAACAACCAGCGTAAAGTCGGCATGGACAAAGGCCTCTTTACTTCCCGCTTCCCGGCGCGTCGTTCCCAGACAGCAGAAGACAATGTCGACCGGGTCGACCACCTGCGCCAGGGCATCGGTCAGCTGCGGATCGTACGGATTAAACACGCCTTCCGCCGGCGCCAGTGGGCGACGCGTCGGGGCGGCGATGGTGCTGATGCGGGGTTCATTCTGCAGCAGCCGGAGTAAGTGACCGCCAACTAACCCGGTCGCGCCGGTCAATAATACCTGACTCATTGATTCTCCTTTACGGAATTCTCTGCCTTGCACTTTCGCGCTCATGTTCCAGGCTTAATACCTTACAAGGTAAGTATCCACCATCATCATGGAATTACCTCATTGACCATCCAGACAGCGGAGGAAGCATGAGTAAAAAGATAGCCGTGCTCATTACCGACGACTTTGAAGATTCTGAATTTACCTCTCCCGCCGAGGCGTTTAAGCTCGCCGGGCATCAGGTCGTGACGATCGAAAAGCAGGCTGGCAAGACGGTGAAGGGTAAACAGGGAGAAGCAGAGGTCGCCATCGATCGGGCCATTGATGACGTCACACCGGGTGAATTTGATGCCTTGTTGCTGCCAGGGGGCTATTCCCCGGACCAGCTGCGCGGGGATGAACGCTTTGTCACCTTTACGCGCGATTTTGTCAACGGCGGGAAGCCGGTCTTCGCCATCTGCCACGGCCCGCAGCTGCTGATCAGCGCCGATGTGATCCGCGGGCGCAAGCTCACGGCGGTAAAACCGATCGTGGTGGATGTGAAAAACGCCGGGGGCGAGTTTTACGACCAGGAGGTGGTGGTCGATAACGAACAGCTGGTCACCAGCAGAACGCCGGACGATCTGCCGGCCTTCAATCGCGAAGCGCTACGCCTGCTCGGCGCCGGCATCGCGCCGCCAGTGTAGCTTTTTCCCGAACCCCAGCGTGTTGTCGGTAAACTTGATTTCGTCCGGACGAATCTCCCAGACCGGCGCTGACAGCATGCGGGCCACCGGGAAGCGCTTGACGTAGCGCTGGCGCATTCGCGCCTCTTCGTCGCCGCGCAGACGACGGATCTCGCCCTGGAATTGCACGCCGCGGATCAGGGCCACGGTCTTGGGCTGACCGTTGACCGTCCCGGCCACCTTCGCCCGCTCGCCGGTCATCTGGCCGTGGCGGGTGTGCTCCTCGCTGAGCAGATAAAAGGCCACGGTATCCGGGTCATAGACGTAAAAGGCATTCGCACACCACAGCTCGTCGTCACGGGAGACGCACCAGGTGACGACGTGCTGTTTACTCAGCCAGCGGCCAATGGCGGCAAGCGTATCCATCTTTATTCTCCGTTATGCTATGGTGCATACACCTTACCATAGTGACTTTGTGACCGTGTGCTGGTTTCTGTATCTCATTCGAACCGCGGATAATCGCCTCTATACCGGCATCACCACCGATGTGCCGCGCCGCTTTCGCCAGCATCAGGCGGGGAAAGGCGCGAAGGCGTTGCGCGGCAAAGGCGACCTGCGACTGGCCTTTAGTCATGAAGTTGGTGAACACTCACTTGCTTTGCGGCTGGAATACCGCATTAAGCAGCTAACGAAGCGCGAAAAAGAGCGCCTCGTTGCCGGAGAGGATACCGTTGAAACCTTGCTGGCAAGGCTTAAAAACGATTAAAGTGGTCGCTGTATTCGACCTGACCGTGGACGCCTTCGAGGGCGTCATCCGCCAGGCGATGCACCTGGAACGCCTCCGCGCTGTCCGGCCAGCGGCAGCGGAGATCGAAGCGCGCGGCCGGTTCAAAACCAAAGCGACGGTATAACGCCGGGTCGCCCAGCGTCACCACCGCGGCATAGCCAAACTCATTCAGCGAATCCAGCCCTTCATAGACCAGCTGCCGGCCAATACCCTGTCCACGATAGCGTTCATCCACCGCCAGCGGCGCCAGGCCGACCCACTGCAGCTCTTCACCTTCCACCGCAACCGGGCTGAAGGCAACGTAGCCGATCACCTGGCCTTCATCATCCGTCGCCACTACCCCCAGCGTGATCAGTCCATCTTCACGCAGATCGTGCACCAGCTGCGCTTCGGCATCGCGGCCGAAGGTACGACGCAGCAGCGCGTCGATTCCCGGTGCATCAATCCCAATTTCCACTCGAATCAGCATGCCTCACCTACCGATGTCTGTTCAGGTTTCTGCGGGCTCTTCAGTCCAGCTTCGACAAAATCCGCCAGTTGCAGCAACATCACGCGCAGCGCTTTGGGCATCTGCTCGAGCTCAATGGCGTCCATCAAATTTTTTACATACAGCCCCAGCTCCGTATCGCCTTCAATAACCAGACGACGCTGGAAGAATAGCGTATCCGGATCCTGCTTGCGCGCGGCGATCATTAACAGATCGCTGGCGTCGGCGCTGAAGCTGACGTCGGCGTCGGCCTGCTGGCTGACCACCAGGCGACCATCGACTACCGAGGTATACCACAGCAGACCGATGTCACGCACATGAATACTTAACCAGCGCCCCTCGAGAAACTCCAGCTCACCCTCCGCCAGCGCCTGGCGAAACTGCCAGCTAAGCACCTGCTCCAGCACCTGGCGCTTGAGGGCAAAAGGCGCCAGCTTAACCGGCACGCTCATTAAAGACGGGCCAAAGTGGACCAGCCGGGAACGCAGTTTATCCAACACAAGCTTTACTCCATGAATGCAATTGTGCCGCTATTGTGCCATATCACATAAACAACATAGCGGCGTAAATCAACAAAAACGCGATGACGGCAGCCAGTTATTGGCGCCGCCAATACACTTTTAACTGCCTCAAATCAAAAATTGTCACCAGAAGGTTAACTAAAATCCCTGCTCGTTAACCATTCAGCGTCCCTGACGGGCCGCATTTTTCAGGAAAAATTATGGAGCTGCTCTGCCCAGCCGGTAACCTTCCGGCGCTTAAGGCGGCCATCGAAAACGGCGCCGATGCCGTCTATATCGGGCTGAAAGATGACACCAACGCCCGCCACTTTGCCGGCCTTAATTTCACCGAAAAGAAACTGCAGGAAGCCGTCAGCTTTGTGCATCAGCACCGTCGTAAGCTGCATATCGCCATCAACACCTTCGCTCACCCCGATGGCTACGCCCGCTGGCAGCGCGCGGTGGATATGGCGGCTCAGCTGGGCGCCGATGCGCTCATTCTGGCCGATATCGCCATGCTGGAGTATGCCGCGGAGCGCTATCCGCATATAGAACGCCATGTGTCGGTACAGGCTTCCGCCACCAATGAAGAGGCCATTCGCTTCTATCATCGCAACTTCGACGTGGCGCGCGTCGTACTGCCGCGGGTGTTATCTATTCACCAGGTGAAACAGCTGGCCCGCGCCACGCCGGTGCCGCTGGAAGTCTTTGCCTTCGGCAGCCTGTGCATCATGGCGGAAGGCCGCTGCTATCTCTCTTCCTACCTGACCGGCGAATCGCCCAACACCGTCGGCGCCTGTTCGCCTGCGCGCTTCGTTCGCTGGCAGCAAACCCAGCAGGGGCTGGAATCGCGTCTCAATGAGGTGCTGATTGACCGCTATCAGGATGGGGAAAACGCGGGCTACCCAACATTGTGTAAAGGCCGCTACCTGGTCGATGGCGAGCGCTATCACGCGCTGGAGGAGCCCACCAGCCTCAACACTCTGGAACTGTTGCCGGAGCTGATGGCCGCCAATATCGCCTCAGTGAAAATCGAAGGCCGTCAGCGCAGCCCAGCCTACGTCACCCAAGTGGCGAAAGTCTGGCGCCAGGCGATCGATCGCTGCAAAGCCGATCCGCAGAATTTCGTGCCGCAATCCGCATGGATGGAAACCCTTGGCTCCATGTCCGAAGGGACACAAACCACCCTTGGCGCCTATCACCGTAAATGGCAGTGAGAAACATGAAATATTCATTAGGGCCGGTGCTTTACTACTGGCCAAAAGAGACGCTGGAAGATTTTTACCAGCAGGCGGCAAACTGCAGCGCCGACACCATTTATCTCGGCGAAGCGGTGTGCAGCAAACGCCGCGCCACCAAAGTCGGCGACTGGATCGAGATGGCGAAAGCGCTGGCCGGCAGCGGCAAGCAGGTGGTGCTGTCTACCCTCGCGCTGGTGCAGGCCTCCTCTGAACTGGGCGAGCTGAAGCGCTATGTCGATAACGGTGAGTTCCTGATTGAGGCCAGCGATTTGGGCGTGGTGAACCTCTGCGCCGAACGCAAGCTGCCGTTCGTCGCCGGGCATGCGCTGAACTGCTACAACGCCGTCACTCTGCGTCTGCTGCTTAAGCAAGGTATGGTGCGCTGGTGCATGCCGGTGGAGCTTTCCCGCGACTGGCTGGCTAATTTACTGACCCAGTGCGAAGAGCTGGGTATTCGCAATCAGTTTGAAGTCGAAGTGCTGAGCTACGGCCATCTGCCGCTGGCTTATTCCGCCCGCTGCTTTACCGCCCGCTCGGAAGATCGGCCAAAGGATGAGTGCGAGACCTGCTGCATCAAGTACCCAACCGGGCGCAGCATGCTGTCCCAGGAGAACCAGCAGGTGTTCGTGCTCAACGGTATCCAGACCATGAGCGGCTATGTCTACAACCTGGGCAATGAGCTGACGTCCATGCACGGCCTGGTGGATATGGTGCGCCTGTCGCCGATGGGCAACGAGACCTTCGCCATGCTCGACGCCTTCCGCGCCAATGAAAACGGCGCTGCGCCGCTGGCGCTCACCGGCAACAGCGATTGCAACGGCTACTGGAAACGGCTGCCTGGGCTGGCGCTGCAGGCCTGATAAACCGCTCACTTTGTTAACAGCAGTGCTCAGATTTTAATGCATTATTAAAGATGCAGCTTTTCTGGCTGGCGCGTCCTGGATGCGCCAGGCTGGAAGAAGACCTTCAATCTGATGACGATGCTGTAGCAAAGTGAGCCTTTATGACTGACAAATCTGTTCCGTTCTCGGTGCTCGATCTGGCGCCGATCCCGCAAGGATCTTCTGCTAAAGAAGCCTTTACCCACTCTCTGGATCTCGCCCGGCTGGCCGAATCGCGCGGCTATCACCGCTACTGGCTGGCGGAGCACCACAATATGGTCGGCATTGCCAGCGCAGCGACCTCGGTGCTCATTGGCTATCTCGCGGCCAATACCACCACCCTGCATCTGGGGTCCGGCGGGGTGATGCTGCCCAACCACTCTCCGCTGGTGATTGCCGAGCAGTTCGGTACGCTCAATACGCTCTACCCGGGACGCATCGATCTCGGCCTTGGCCGCGCGCCGGGCAGCGATCAGCCCACCATGCGCGCCCTGCGTCGCCATATGAGCGGCGATGTCGATAACTTCCCGCGCGATGTGGCGGAACTGGTGGACTGGTTTGACGCCCGCGATCCGAACCCGCACGTGCGCCCGGTTCCCGGCTATGGCGAACGAATTCCGGTGTGGCTGCTGGGCTCAAGCCTCTACAGCGCCCAGCTGGCGGCGCAGCTCGGCCTGCCGTTCGCATTCGCTTCGCACTTCGCGCCGGATATGCTGTTCCAGGCCCTGCACCTGTATCGCAGCAACTTTACGCCCTCAGCGCGGCTGGAAAAACCGTATGCCATGGTGTGCATTAATATCATCGCCGCCGACAGCAACCGCGATGCGGAGTTTCTCTTCACTTCCATGCAGCAGGCGTTTGTGAAGCTACGTCGCGGCGAAACCGGACAGCTGCCGCCGCCGGTGGAAAATATGCATCAGCTGTGGTCAGCGTCCGAGCAGTATGGCGTGCAGCAGGCGCTGCGCATGTCGCTGGTGGGTGATAAAACCAAAGTCCGCCACGGCCTGGAGTCGATTTTGCGGGAAACCGAGGCGGACGAAATCATGGTCAATGGCCAGATCTTCGACCACCAGGCGCGCCTGCATTCTTTCGATTTAGCGATGCAGGTGAAAGAGGAATTGTTGGGTTAATCAAAATCCAGGCCCGGTGGACGTCGCGCCACCGGGTAAGCCTCTTACTGGTAAACCGGCAGCAGATTAACGCTCGACAGAACGTGCACGACCGCATTGCCCAGGCCAAACAGCAGGATCAGCACAATCATCGGTGTTCCGCCCCATACGCGGAACTGTGGGCTGCCGAAGCGTTTACGCGAGGCGCGAGCCAGCAGCGCCGGTACAATCGCCGCCCAGATCGTCGCCGCCAGGCCAGCATAGCCGATGGCGTAGAGGAAGCCATCGGGTTTCACCAACCCGCCAATCATCGGCGGAATAAAGGTCAGCAGCGCAGTTTTAAAGCGCCCCAGCGCGCTGTCGTCAAAGCCAAACAGATCCGCCAGGTAGTCGAACAGCCCCAGCGTGACGCCAAGGAACGAGCTGGCGACGGCAAAGTTAGAGAACACCACCAGCAGCAGATCCAGGCTCCGGCTGTTCAGCACCCCGCTCAGGGCCTGCACCAGCACATCAATGTTGCCGCCCTTCTGCGCGATGTCGATAAACTGCGGGCGCGGGATATTGCCCATCGTCACCAGCAGCCAGACCACGTACAGACCCAGCGCCAGCAACGTACCGTAGGTTAAGCAGCGGATGATGGTACGTGGATCTTTTCCGTAGTATTTCATCAGGCTCGGCACGTTGCCGTGGTAGCCAAACGAGGCCAGGCAGAACGGCAGCGTCATCAGCAAGTATGGCGCATAGGAGGCGTTCTTTTCCGCGACGTTAAACAGCGTCGTCGGCTCGACGTGCCCCAGCAGACTGCCGAAGGTCAGGAAGAAAGTAATCACCTTGGCGCCAAGCACGATAGCCGTCATGCGGCTCACCGCTTTGGTGCTCATCCAGACGATAAATGCCACCAGCAGCGCAAAGCCAAAACCCGCCGCCCGCGCCGGTACGTTCAGCGACATCTCGCTAAACGTATGATGCAGTATCGAGCCGCTGGCTGAAATATAGGCGTAGGTCAGAATATACAGCACAAAGGCGATCGACACGCCGTTGACCAGGTTCCAGCCCTTACCGAGCAGATCTTTGGTAATGGTGTCGAAGCTGGAGCCGATCCGGTAGTTAAGGTTGGCCTCGAGGATCATCAGACCGGAGTGCAACATGCAGAACCAGGTGAAGACCAGCGCCGCCAGCGACCAGAAAAACCACGCGCCGGACATCACCACCGGCAGCGAGAACATGCCCGCGCCGATAATCGTGCCGCCGATGATCACCACGCCGCCAAACAGGGACGGACGGGTTGCCGTAGTGGTTAGTGTCGCCATTTACCGAAATCTCCAGTCAAAAATACTTTCCCACGATGGGTGTGACGCACTGTACCAGTACACGAGTACAAAAGAAATAAAAAAAGCCCCAATCATGACGATCGGGGCTGTATTATTTAGTTTACGCTAGCGGGCTGCGTTAATTACGCATCGCCACCGAAGCGACGGCGACCGGCAGAGTCATCGCGGCGCGGCGCGGATGCATCGTCACGACGCGGCGCACGGCCTTCACGACGTTCGCCGCTGAAACGACGACCATCACCACGACCACCTTCACGACGCTCGCCACCGAAGCCACGACCGCCTTCACGACGCTCACCGCCGAAGCTACGACCGCCTTCACGACGTTCACCGCCGCCACGACGTTCGGTGCGCGGCTGCGCATCGCCCAGCAGCTGCATGTTCATCGGCTTGTTCAGGATGCGGGTACGAGTAAAGTGCTGCAGCACTTCGCCCGGCATCCCTTTCGGCAGTTCGATGGTAGAGTGAGAAGCGAACAGCTTAATGTTACCGATGTAACGGCTGCTGATATCGCCTTCGTTAGCGATCGCGCCAACGATATGACGTACTTCAACACCGTCATCGCGACCCACTTCAATGCGATACAGTTCCATATCGCCTACGTCACGACGCTCACGCTTCGGACGATCTTCGCGATCGCCACGCGGAGCGCGGTCGTTGCGGTCGCCACGACGCTCGAAGCGATCGTCACGGTCACGGAACTCACGACGCGGACGCATCGGCGCATCCGGCGGCACGATCAGCGAGCGTTCGCCCTGGGCCATTTTCAGCAGCGCAGCAGCCAGCGTTTCCACGTCCAGCTCTTCGCCTTCCGCCGTCGGCTGGATTTTCGCCAGCAGCGCACGGTACTGGTCCAGATCGCTGCTTTCCAGCTGTTGCTGGACTTTCGCGGCGAATTTTTCCAGACGACGTTTGCTCAGCAGCTCTGCGTTCGGCAGTTCAACTTCCGGAATGGTCAGCTTCATCGTACGTTCGATGTTGCGCAGCAGACGACGCTCGCGGTTCTCAACGAACAGCAGCGCGCGGCCCGCGCGGCCCGCACGGCCGGTACGGCCGATACGGTGAACGTAAGACTCGGAATCCATCGGGATGTCGTAGTTCACCACCAGGCTGATACGCTCAACGTCCAGACCACGGGCTGCAACGTCAGTCGCAATCAGGATATCCAGACGACCGTCTTTCAGACGCTCCAGGGTCTGCTCACGCAGCGCCTGGTTCATGTCGCCGTTCAGCGCCGCGCTGTTGTAGCCGTTACGCTCCAGCGCTTCAGCCACTTCCAGGGTCGCGTTTTTGGTACGGACGAAGATAATCGCCGCATCAAAATCTTCCGCTTCCAGGAAACGCACCAGCGCTTCGTTTTTACGCATGCCGTAGGCAGTCCAGTAGCTCTGGCTGATGTCCGGACGAGTCGTCACGCTGGACTGAATACGCACTTCCTGCGGCTCTTTCATAAAGCGGCGGGTAATGCGACGGATCGCTTCCGGCATGGTGGCGGAGAACAGCGCGGTCTGATGCCCTTCCGGGATCTGCGCCATAATGGTTTCTACGTCTTCGATAAAGCCCATGCGCAGCATTTCATCTGCTTCATCCAGTACCAGGCCGCTCAGTTTAGAGAGGTCAAGGGTGCCGCGCTTCAGGTGGTCCAGCAGACGACCCGGGGTACCGACAACGATCTGCGGACCCTGACGCAGGGCGCGCAGCTGCACGTCATAACGCTGGCCGCCGTACAGGGCAACCACGTTTACGCCGCGCATATGTTTAGAGAATTCCGTCATTGCTTCAGCAACCTGTACCGCCAGCTCGCGGGTCGGCGCCAGCACCAGGATCTGTGGTGCTCTCAGCTCAGGATCGATGTTGTTCAGCAGCGGTAAAGAGAACGCTGCGGTTTTACCGCTACCGGTCTGGGCCATACCCAGAACGTCGCGGCCGTCCAGCAGATGCGGAATGCACTCAGCCTGGATCGGAGATGGTTTTTCGTAACCCAGATCGGTAAGCGCTTCAAGGATAGGAGCCTTCAGGCCCAGATCTGCAAAAGTGGTTTCGAATTCAGCCATGTAGTACGTGTGCCTCAAAATTAATGGCGGCCAGTCTACATAACTCATCGTGAAAATTTACGGTAATTTTCATTGAAAAGTGTGAACCGGCTCAAAGTAGGTGTATTAACGAACAACAACGCCCTCACCCGCGAAGGTGATGGCAAGCAAAAAACTATGGGCTGATGTGTTCGTCAGCTATTGCTGGTCCGATTCTGCCAGGTCATCTTGCTCCTGGCCCAAGAGCGATAATTCCAACAATGCGTATCGGTGCTCAACGTAGTTATGTACGTTGTTGGCGACCGCCAGTTTGAACAGTGCCGTAGCGCTGTCCTTGTCCCCCAGACTTAGGTAGTACTTACCTAAATAGAAGTTGGTTTCACTGAGATGCTCAGCGAGCGAGGTGTTATCCGTTGCGTCTGCCTTCAGACGAGTCATCAGCTCTTTTTCGCTAATGTCGCCAAGGTAGAACTCGACAATGTTCCATCCCCATTGCTCTTTGTCCGACTTGTCTAAGCGCTCTCTGAGTGCTTCAAGCGCCCGCTTCTCGTCGAGTTTACGCTCGGCGATATAAAGCCACAGGCTACGGAAAGGATCATTGGGATCGTCTTGATAAAACGCCAGCAGATCATCTTGCGCTAACTTAGCCCGGCCGCCGTAATACAGGGCGATACCGCGGTTCAAGTGCGCGTAGTTGTAAGTTGGATCAAGCTCAAGTACAGAATCAAACGCTTCATAGGCAGCATCAAAATTGCCTGCCTGCGTTAAGTAAATGCCTAAGTAATTGAATACTTCAGGCATATCGGGTCGGATTGCCAGCGCTTGTGAAAAATCATTTCGCGCTAATGCCCTCAGACCGAGACTATCATACAACACTCCGCGCTCATATAAAAGCTGTGCGCGTTCGTCATCGGATAAAGCCCGACTGGCAAGAATTTGTTCCATACGTGCCAGAATCACTTCTTGCTGTAAAGTCGGTTGCAATGGTACTGCGAGGACGGCGTCCTTACGCCAGGCGGTGCTACTGCATCCTGCCAGCGTGAGAGCTGTCGCCACGAAACACCAGCGCAAAAAAGGCTTCATTTCCCACTCCCGAAGACAACGATTGGATGAACGTCCTGTTCCCCGGCTGCAAACGAGGCGTCCTGCCCGTAAAACGCCCTCCGCAAAAGCGGAGGGCTAACGGCAACCTTACTCGCCCTGCTCGGCAGCCGGAACTTCCGGCGCTGCGGCAGACGGAGTCTGTTCAGTTGCTTCTTTGATGCTCAGACGGACACGGCCCTGGCGGTCAACTTCCAGAACCTTAACCGGTACTTCCTGACCCATCTGCAGGTAGTCAGTCACTTTCTCAACGCGCTTGTCGGCGATCTGCGAGATGTGAACCAGACCTTCTTTACCGCCGCCGATGGCAACGAACGCGCCAAAGTCAACGATACGGGTCACTTTACCATTGTAGATACGGCCAACTTCGATCTCAGCGGTGATCTCTTCGATACGACGGATTGCATGTTGTGCTTTGTCGCCGTCGGTCGCTGCGATCTTCACGGTACCGTCATCTTCGATTTCGATGGTGGTGCCGGTCTCTTCGGTCAGGGCACGGATAACAGAACCGCCTTTACCGATAACGTCTTTGATCTTGTCCGGGTTGATCTTGATGGTGTGGATACGCGGTGCGAATTCAGAGATGTCGCCGCGCGGCGCGTTAATCGCCTGCTCCATCACGCCCAGGATGTGCAGACGCGCACCTTTAGCCTGGTTCAATGCAACCTGCATGATTTCTTTGGTGATACCTTCAATTTTGATATCCATCTGCAGCGCAGAGATACCGTCGCGGGAACCCGCTACTTTGAAGTCCATATCGCCAAGGTGGTCTTCGTCACCGAGGATGTCAGACAGCACGACGAAGTTGTCGCCTTCTTTCACCAGGCCCATGGCGATACCCGCCACGGCGGCTTTCACCGGCACACCAGCGTCCATCAGCGCCAGAGAGGCACCACAGACGGAAGCCATGGAAGAAGAGCCGTTGGATTCGGTGATTTCAGACACCACGCGAACGGTGTACGGGAATTCGTCGATAGTCGGCATCACGGCCAGAACGCCGCGCTTAGCCAGACGACCGTGACCGATTTCACGACGCTTCGGAGATCCCACCATGCCAGTTTCGCCTACGGAGTACGGAGGGAAGTTGTAGTGGAACAGGAAGGAGTCGGTACGCTCGCCCATCAGTTCGTCGATGTTCTGCGCATCGCGTGCGGTACCCAGAGTCGCGGTAACCAGCGCCTGCGTTTCGCCACGGGTGAACAGTGCGGAACCGTGAGTACGCGGCAGAACGCCGGTACGAACGTCCAGACCACGGATCATATCTTTTTCGCGGCCATCGATACGCGGCTCACCGGCCAGCACGCGGCTACGAACCACGTTTTTCTCGATAGCGTGCAGGATTTCACCCAGTTCGTTAGCGTCCAGGGTTTCATCTTCTGCAACCAGCGTAGCGATGGTTTCAGATTTGATCACATCAACCTGAGCGTAACGCTCTTGTTTGTCGGTGATACGGTAAGCATCGCTCAGGCGGGATTCAGCCAGCGCAGCCACGCGCGCGTTCAGCGCTTCGTTGACGGCTTCCGGCTGCCAGTCCCAACGCGGTTTACCGGCTTCTTTCACCAGGTCGTTGATGTTCTGAATAACAATCTGCTGCTGCTCGTGGCCAAAGACCACCGCGCCCAGCATCTGGTCTTCGCTCAGCAGTTCCGCTTCGGATTCCACCATCAGCACGGCCGCTTCGGTACCGGCAACCACCAGATCCAGTTTGCTGGACTTCAGCTCTTCCTGGGTTGGGTTCAGTACGTACTGGTCGTTGATGTAACCCACGCGCGCGGCGCCGATTGGGCCATTGAACGGAATACCAGACAGGGACAGCGCTGCGGAAGCGCCGATCATCGCGACGATATCCGGGTTAACCTGCGGGTTAACGGAAACCACGGTGGCGATAACCTGAACTTCGTTAACGAAGCCTTCCGGGAACAGCGGGCGAACCGGGCGGTCAATCAGACGCGCGATCAGGGTTTCGCCTTCGCTTGGGCGGCCTTCACGACGGAAGAAACCACCCGGGATTTTACCGGCAGCGTAGGTACGCTCCTGGTAGTTAACCGTCAGCGGGAAAAAGTCCTGGCCTGGCTTCGCTTTTTTCTGGCCCACAACGGTCACGAATACCGCAGTGTCATCCATGCTAACCATCACAGCGGCCGTTGCCTGGCGCGCCATCATGCCGGTTTCCAGGGTCACGGTATGCTGGCCGTACTGGAATTTACGAACGATCGGATTAAGCAAAATTCTATCCTTTTTATCTATAAATCACGCCATATCTACGACATAGCGTCTATTGACCCGATCCTCTGCATCCTCGCGACTAATGACAACCTTTACCCGCCCCTGCGGATGAAGCCTCTCATTAGCCGCGCGAACCTCTGCATGAAGATCATTACTAGCAACAATACATGAGTTTTGAATGAATTGCTGCCGCCCGGTCGAAAAAAGGGGCCGTCAGGCCCCTTTTTCTGAAACTCGCAGAATTAGCGACGCAGACCCAGACGCTCGATCAGCGCAGAGTAACGTGCAACATCTTTACGTTTCAGGTAGTCGAGCAGTTTACGACGCTGAGAAACCATGCGCAGCAGACCACGACGGCTGTGGTGATCTTTTTTGTGCTCTGCAAAGTGGCCCTGCAGGTGGTTGATCTGTGCAGTCAGCAGTGCAACCTGAACTTCGGTAGAACCGCTGTCGTTTTCGCCACGACCAAACTCAGAAACGATTTTTGCTTTAGCTTCAACGCTTAGAGACATTTTAGAACTCCAAAATTAAAAGAAAGAAAGGGTGCCGATCTCTAATTCAGCGACCCCTGATGCAACGCCCGAAAATGTTAAAACACTTTAGCGGACGTTAAGCGGCGATATTCTACTCGTAGCAGGCTTTTATCGCAAGAAAAGCGCTTACGCCGGGTATTCCACCACCAGACGACGCGGCGCCACGCGGCCTTCATCGTCAATTTCGCCCATGCCGAGAAACTTGCCGGATTCGCTTTCCATCACCCGCACCAGCCCGTTAAGCGGCGCGCCTGACTGACGTACCGGGTTGCCGTTTTTAAAGTAGACCGCGGAGGTCTCCGGGATCGTCACCAGCGGATAGTCCGACGCCGGGCTGTCCATGGGCATCAGCAGCGGATCGAGCAGCTGCGCGGCAGGAATATCCTGCGCCGCCGCCTGATCGACCAGCGCCTGCAGCTGCTCGAGGGTCACCATCCGCTCAACCGGGTATTTGCTCACCGCCAGGCGACGCAGGAAAATCACGTGCGCGCCGCAGCCGAGCTTCTCACCTAAATCATCGATAATCGTCCGGATGTAGGTGCCCTTCGAACAATGGATCTCCAGCTCCAGTTCATCGCCTTCATGGCGAATAAACAGCAGCTCATAAACGGTAATCGGCCGAGCTTCACGCGGGACCTCAATCCCCTGACGGGCATATTCGTACAGCTTCTTGCCCTGATATTTCAGCGCCGAATACATCGACGGCACCTGCTGCGTCTCGCCGCGGAAGCTGTCCAGCGCCGCCGCCAGCTGTTCGTCGCTAAAGGTCAGCGGGCGCTCTTCCACCACCTGGCCATCGGCATCGGAGGTATCGGTGCGCTGGCCAAGTTTAGCTATCACGCGGTAGCGCTTATCGGAGTCCAGCAGGTATTGGGAAAACTTGGTCGCTTCGCCAAGGCAGATCGGCAGCATACCGGTCGCCAGCGGATCCAGCGCGCCGGTGTGTCCGGCGCGGTTGGCGTTATATATACGCTTTACTTTCTGCAGCACATCGTTACTGGAGGCGCCCTGAGGCTTATCCAGCAGCAATACGCCGTGCACGTCGCGGCCGCGACGACGAGGACGACTCATCAGTCCTCCTTGCTGTCGTCCGGGTTCACACGACGCTCATCGTCGTGTTTCACCACGCTGGTGACCAGGTTGGACATACGCATCCCTTCCACCAGTGAGTTGTCGTAGAAGAAGGTCAGCTCCGGCACGATGCGCAGGCGCATCGCTTTCCCCAGCAGAGAGCGGATAAAGCCAGAGGCTTCCTGCAGCGCTTTGATGCCCGCTTTCACCGCGGCTTCATCTTTGTCGTTGAGGAAGGTGACATACACCTTGGCATAGGCCAGGTCACGGGACATTTCCACACCGGAAACGGTGGTCATCATGCCCAGACGCGGGTCTTTGATTTCACGCTGCAGGATGATAGCAATCTCTTTTTGCATCTCCTGGGCCACGCGCTGCGGGCGACCAAATTCTTTCGCCATAATAAATTCTCCAGAATAAAGACAAAAAAGGGGCCTAAAGCCCCTTTTTAAAATGATTGCCGGGTGGCGCTTCGCTTCCCCGGCGGCTTAGCCATCCGATGATTAATCGATGCTACGCTGGATTTCGATGATTTCGAACACTTCGATCATATCGCCAACGCGAACGTCGTTGTAGTTCTTCACACCGATACCACATTCCATGCCGTTACGGACTTCGTTAACGTCATCTTTGAAGCGGCGCAGGGATTCCAGCTCGCCTTCATAGATAACCACGTTGTCACGCAGCACGCGGATTGGGTTGTGACGTTTGATCGTCCCTTCGGTAACCATACAGCCCGCGATGGCGCCGAATTTCGGCGATTTAAAGACATCACGCACTTCAGCCAGACCGATGATCTGCTGTTTCAGTTCCGGAGACAGCATACCGCTCATCGCCGCTTTCACTTCGTCGATCAGGTTATAGATGACGGAGTAGTAACGCAGATCCAGGCTTTCCGCTTCGATAACTTTACGCGCAGAGGCATCGGCACGAACGTTGAAGCCAACCAGAATCGCGTTGGATGCTGCAGCCAGGGTGGCGTCGGTTTCGGTGATACCACCTACGCCGGAACCGATGATCTTCACTTTCACTTCGTCGGTAGACAGTTTCAGTAAGGAATCGGAAATCGCTTCGACAGAACCCTGTACGTCCGCTTTCAGCACGATGTTCACTTCGTGAACTTCGCCTTCGGTCATGTTAGCGAACATGTTTTCCAGTTTAGATTTCTGCTGACGCGCCAGCTTAACTTCACGGAATTTGCCCTGACGATACAGCGCCACTTCACGCGCTTTTTTCTCGTCACGAACCACGGTCACTTCATCACCGGCAGCCGGCACACCGGACAGGCCGAGGATTTCCACCGGAATGGACGGACCCGCTTCCAGCACTTCGCGACCCAGTTCGTCACGCATCGCACGCACACGACCGTATTCGAAGCCGCACAGAACGATATCGCCCTTGTGCAGCGTACCTTCGCGAACCAGAACGGTAGCGACCGGACCACGACCTTTATCAAGGAAGGATTCGATCACCGCGCCGCTCGCCATCCCGTTACGGACCGCTTTCAGCTCGAGTACTTCAGCCTGCAGCAGGATCGCGTCCAGCAGGTCGTCGATACCGGTACCGGCTTTCGCGGAGACGTGGACGAACTGGCTCTCGCCGCCCCACTCTTCCGGCAGGATGCCGTACTGGGACAGTTCGTTCTTCACACGGTCCGGATCGGCTTCAGGCTTATCGATCTTGTTCACCGCAACCACCACCGGCACCTGCGCCGCTTTGGCGTGCTGGATAGCTTCGATAGTCTGCGGCATCACGCCGTCGTCTGCCGCCACCACCAGAACCACGATATCCGTCGCCTGCGCACCACGAGCACGCATGGAGGTAAACGCGGCGTGGCCCGGGGTATCCAGGAAGGTGATCATGCCGTTGTCGGTTTCTACATGGTAAGCACCGATGTGCTGGGTAATACCACCCGCTTCGCCGGAGGCAACCTTAGTGGAACGAATGTAGTCCAGCAGCGAGGTTTTACCGTGGTCAACGTGACCCATGATGGTCACAACCGGTGCGCGCGGTTCAGCCGCCGCGCCGGTGTCACGGTCGCTCATTACCGCTTCTTCCAGCTCGTTTTCACGACGCAGGATAACTTTGTGGCCCATCTCTTCGGCAACCAGCTGTGCGGTTTCCTGGTCGATGACCTGGTTGATGGTCGCCATGGCGCCCAGCTTCATCATCGCTTTGATGACCTGCGAACCTTTCACCGCCATCTTGTTAGCCAGTTCGCCAACGGTGATGGTTTCGCCGATCACGACGTCACGGTTAACGGCCTGCGCCGGCTTCTGGAAGCCCTGCTGCAGAGCGGAACCTTTACGGTGCTTACCACCTTTACCGCCGCGAACGGCCGCACGGGCTTCTTCACGATCGGCTTTAGATTCAGCGTGTTTGTTGCCTTTCTTCGCCGGACGCGCCGCTTTGCTGCTACGGCTGCGGCTGCGGCCGCCTTCGACTTCACGATCGTTATCATCTTCAGCCTGACGTGCATGCTGTGACGTGGTGACGTGATAGTCGCTGGTGTCTTCCGGGCTGTCTGAAGTTTCAGACCAATTTTTTTCGTTTTCTTCTGCCATACGGCGTGCTTCTTCCGCTACACGGCGCGCTTCTTCTTCAAGTTTGCGGCGTGCTTCTTCTTCCGATTTGCGCTTCAGTTCCGCGGCTTCGTTCTCGCGACGGATCTTTTCAGCCTGGGCGGTTTTGGTCATTTCGTCGGTATGTTGATTGCTCACTTTGTCTTTTTCCGCAGCTTCACGTTTCGCTTTATCAGCGACTTCACGTTTAGCTTGTTCTGCGGCCTCACGTTCAGCTTTTAATTGCGCCTCGCGTTTCGCTGCTTCTTCAGCTTCACGACGGGCCTGCTCTTCCGCTTCACGCTGCGCCTGCTCTTCCGCGGCCAGGCGTTCAGCCTCTTGCGGATCGCGTTTCACAAAGGTGCGTTTCTTGCGGACTTCGATTTGTACCGATTTACTCTTTCCACCGGTACCTGGAATATTCAACGTACTGCGCGTCTTACGCTGTAACGTCAGCTTGTCTGGCGCCGAACCGTGCTCACGGTTCAGGTGCGTCAACAAAGTTTGTTTCTCTTGCGAGGTCACAGAATCATCAGCCGTTTTGCGGATGCCTGCGTCAGCAAATTGCTGTATCAGGCGATCCACAGAGGTCTGAATCTCTGAGGCCAGCGCTTTAATAGTCACATCTGTCATGCTGTTCCTTCCTGCTACAGTTTATTACGCTTCGTCGCCGAACCAACAAATGTTGCGAGCGGCCATGATGAGCTCGCCAGCTTTCTCGTCGGTAATCCCTTCGATATCAGCCAGGTCATCAACGCCCTGCTCGGCGAGATCTTCCAGCGTACAAACACCACGGGCAGCCAGTTTGAATGCCAGGGCACGATCCAGACCTTCGAGATTCAACAGATCATCGGCAGGTTTGTTATCTCCCAGGCTTTCTTCCTGAGCCAGCGCCAGCGTAGTCAGTGCGTTTTTCGCACGCTCACGAAGTGCTTCAACGGTGGCTTCATCCAGACCGTCGATTTCCAGCAGTTCTTTCATCGGCACATAGGCCAGCTCTTCCAGTGAGGAGAAGCCTTCTTCAACCAGCACTGTCGCGAAATCTTCATCAATATCGAGATATTTGGTGAAGGTATCGATAGCGGCATGCGCTTCCGCCTGGTGCTTAGCCTGCAGATCGTCAACGGTCATCACGTTGAGTTCCCAGCCGCTAAGCTGCGAGGCCAGGCGGACGTTCTGACCATTACGGCCAATCGCCTGCGCCAGGTTGCCCGCTTCTACCGCGATATCCATGGTGTGTTTATCTTCATCCACCACGATGGACGCGACGTCTGCCGGCGCCATAGCGTTAATCACGAACTGCGCCGGGTTATCATCCCAGAGGACGATATCGATACGCTCGCCGCCCAGCTCGGTGGATACCGCCTGCACGCGCGCGCCGCGCATACCGACGCAAGCGCCAACCGGGTCGATACGCTTGTCGTTGGTTTTCACCGCGATTTTGGCACGAGAGCCCGGATCGCGAGCTGCCGCTTTGATCTCCAGCACTTCTTCACCGATTTCCGGCACTTCGATGCGGAACAGTTCGATCAGCATCTCAGGTTTGGAACGGGTCACGAACAGCTGGGCGCCACGCGCTTCCGGACGGACGGCGTACAGTACGCCGCGAATGCGGTCGCCCGGACGGAAGTTTTCACGCGGCAGCATATCTTCACGCAGGATCACGGCTTCAGCGTTGTTGCCCAGATCCAGAGTGATGTTGTCGCGGTTCACTTTTTTCACCACGCCGGTGATGATCTCACCTTCGTGCTCGCGGAACTGATCGACCACCATCGCGCGCTCGGCTTCGCGAACTTTCTGCACGATAACCTGTTTAGCGGTCTGGGTGGTGATGCGGTCGAAGGTGACAGATTCAATCTGATCTTCGACGTAGTCGCCGACGTTCATGCTTTCATCTTCGAAACGCGCGGCTTCCAGCGTGATCTCGCGCGTCGGCTGGGTGACTTCTTCTACAACCAGCCAGCGACGGAAAGTGTCGAAATCGCCGCTCTTACGGTCGATTTCAACGCGAACGTCGATCTCTTGTTCGTATTTTTTCTTGGTGGCCGTTGCCAGCGCGCTTTCCAGCGCTTCGAAAATTTTCTCACGCGGCAGCGCTTTTTCGTTGGAAACGGCTTCAACAACAGCCAAAATTTCTTTGTTCATCGGGGCCTTTCACCTCAATCCAGACTGTTAAAAGTGGGGAACCAGGTTCGCCTTCTGGATGTTACTCAGCGCGAACACTTCATCTTTGCCTTCGACGGTTACCGTGATCATTTCACCGTCTACCGCTTTGATAATGCCCTGCCATTTGCGACGGTTCTGAACCGCCATGCGCAGCACCAGCGCAACTTCTTCGCCAGTGAAACGTTGATAGTGTTCGGCGGTGAACATCGGACGGTCGAGACCAGGCGAAGAGACTTCCAGGTTGTAAGCGACAGTGATCGGGTCTTCGACATCCATGACGGCGCTTACCTGGTGGCTCACATCAGCACAATCATCAACGTTGATGCCATCTTCACTATCAATATAGATGCGCAGTGTGGATGTGCGACCGCGAATAAATTCGATGCCGACCAGCTCAAAGCCAAGCGCTTCAACCGGCGCAGTGAGCATCTCTGTCAATTTTTGCTCTAATGTGGACAAACCCACCCCCAAGACATAAAAAAAGGGCGTATAGCCCAGTTATTCTGAAGTCAGATAACAAAAAACCCCGATAAATCGGGGCTTTAGATAACTGAACCCTGAGATCGCCATGGCGATCTGGAACACCTTCCGCAAGAATTCTTTCAAATTCGGCTACGAAGGACACCTAGTCCTCACAGTATATTTGAAAAAGTACTTAATGGGAAAGTGGTTGCGGGGGCCGGATTTGAACCGACGACCTTCGGGTTATGAGCCCGACGAGCTACCAGGCTGCTCCACCCCGCGCCTGAAACGTGGCATATTTTACTCTTTTTGAGCAAAAGACGCAAATACTGCTGGGATTTGGTACCGAAGACGGGACATAAAATCGGGATGAATTGTAACGACAATTAGTATATTTTGTCAACATGCATTTTATCGCCCCCGATTGCCGTTTGTGCTGGTATTTCAGGCTTTTTTAGCAAAAAGATGATGAAGCCCTTCCTGTCACCAGTAAAAGATGGTTAAATGAATACTCACAATTAATGCATAAAAATGCAGTTAAGGTTGTTGAGTCGAACTCACCACAGTCTATCGAGCAGGGTTTTATTTTATGACGACGATTCTCAAGCATCTCCCGGTTGGTCAACGTATTGGTATCGCTTTCTCTGGTGGACTGGATACCAGCGCCGCGCTGTTATGGATGCGCAAAAAAGGCGCCGTGCCTTATGCATATACCGCTAACCTGGGTCAACCGGACGAAGACGATTACGATGCTATTCCGCGCCGCGCGAAAGAGTACGGCGCCGAAGGCGCCCGTCTGATCGACTGCCGCAAACAGCTGGTCGCAGAAGGGATCGCCGCGATTCAGTGTGGCGCTTTCCATAACACCACCGGCGGGTTGACCTACTTCAACACCACGCCGCTGGGCCGCGCGGTCACCGGCACCATGCTGGTAGCGGCAATGAAAGAAGACGGCGTCAACATCTGGGGCGATGGCAGCACCTATAAAGGCAACGATATCGAACGTTTCTATCGCTACGGCCTGCTGACCAACGCTGAACTGCAGATCTACAAACCGTGGCTGGACAGCGATTTCATCAATGAACTCGGCGGCCGTCACGAAATGTCCGAATTTATGATCGCCTGCGGCTTTGACTACAAGATGTCGGTCGAGAAAGCCTATTCCACCGACTCCAATATGCTCGGCGCTACCCACGAAGCGAAAGATCTGGAGTTTCTGAATTCCAGCGTCAAGATCGTCAACCCGATTATGGGCGTGAAGTTCTGGGACGAAAACGTGAAGATCCCTGCGGAAGAGGTCACCGTACGCTTTGAGCAGGGTCACCCGGTAGCGCTTAATGGCAAAACCTTCGCCGATGATGTCGAGATGATGCTGGAAGCCAACCGCATCGGCGGTCGTCACGGCCTGGGCATGAGCGACCAGATCGAAAACCGGATTATCGAAGCGAAAAGCCGCGGCATTTATGAAGCCCCGGGGATGGCGCTGCTGCATATCGCTTACGAGCGTCTGCTGACCGGTATTCATAACGAAGATACTATCGAGCAATATCACGCTCACGGTCGCCAGCTGGGCCGTCTGCTGTATCAGGGCCGCTGGTTCGATTCCCAGGCGCTGATGCTGCGTGATTCGCTGCAGCGCTGGGTCGCCAGCCAGATCACCGGCGAAGTCACCCTTGAGCTGCGTCGCGGCAACGACTACTCGATCCTCAATACGGTATCAGACAACCTGACCTATAAAGCAGAGCGTCTGACCATGGAAAAAGGCGATTCCATGTTTACCGCTGAAGACCGTATCGGCCAGCTGACCATGCGTAATCTGGATATCACCGATACCCGCGAGAAGCTGTTCGGCTACGCGCAGTCTGGCCTGCTGAGCGCCTCCTCAGCGACGGGTTTACCGCAGGTTGAAAATCTGGAAAACAAAGGCAAATAATCGCCTGACGATGTTTGCTCTCTGCCGGCGGCTCTCCGCCGGCTTTTTTATTTTTTGTTACCAGTCTGCACCAGAAAATTCGAAAAGAGGCATTATTTCCTTATCGCCTGGTCAGCAAAATTGTTGACTATAATATCCTCAATTGATTAATTCGTATCTGGTGATAAACATCATGAATATTAAACCGCCTATCAGGCCGCAGAAGGCCATTGACCGATTGATCGATGTGCTTGAGCCACACGCGACGCCCGTTAACGCGATCGCCAGAAAAAGACTCACGTGGGAATATAAAGGCAAAACCCAGCTCTTTATTTTTAAAAAAGGCGAGTTGTCGATTATTCGTAATTCCGACAGGCTCTTGATGGTGACCGTCTATGAACCCCACCTTTTCGGCGTGGCGGAAATGCTGCAGCCCAGCCGCAGTCATAGCCTGCGTGCAGAGGTCTCATCCGAGCTGCTGCGTATCGACTACGATCTGGCGTCGGCGCTATTTCGTCAGCATAATCTGTGGGAAGAAGTGACAATCCTGCTGGCCTATCATACCTCGTATATGGTGTATCGTGACGATTTGGTATTGCAACAGCGAACCTATTCGGTGATCCGTAACCATCTGCTGGAAATGATGCTCTTAACCGAAGAGACACGACAGCGCGTATCTATTCTTGAATATATTCAGGACCGGACTCATCTCTCACGCAGCAGTATTCTTAATGTCTTGTCAGCCTTAAAGAAAGGCGGTTATATTGCCTTTGCCCGGGGGGGTTATTTACAAAGCATTGCCTCACTTCCTGAAAAATTCTGACTCGCGCCAACCTCTGTCATTTGTGGCTATTCATCTCACAGCTGAAGTTGTTTAAATTTAAACCAATAAACGCTAACGGTAACAAAAAAATAATTTTAAGCTAAATACCTGAGTTACCGGAGGACATCCTGTGCCGGGCACGACCAGCAGACAGCCATACAAGGCGTTCATCGCCGGGTCTGCACAGGCGCAGGATATGCCGCCGGCAATCGGCCAGGCGTGAGCAGCGGTAGCGGGAGTTGATCCCCTCTCCTACCGCCTGCTCGACCATAACGATGAGATCCAAAAACCCGTTAATTTTGCCCGAACACCCGTATCGGGCTTTTTTTTATCTGAAGGAATTCAACAATGAAGTCTATTGCTCCAAAAATGGTAGCCCTGATGATCGCTGTGGGGGCCAGCGGCGCCGCCTGCGCATCCGTTAATCTGCATGGTGAAGCCGGTAGCGAGTTTACCAATCTGTCTGCCAGCTTTGGCGCCGGGGAACCTGGAATGACGTTCAATACCCAGTGGGCGCATAGTGACAATGACGGCGACACCATTGGACTGGGTATGGGTTATAACTTCAACCTCGGGCCTTTCCTGATGACGCTGGGCGGTAAAGGCATCTATCTGAACCCTAAAGATGGGGATGAAGGTTACGCCATCGCCGCGGGTGGCGGAGCAGAGCTTCCTCTCGGCCAGTACTTCACGCTCTTCGGTGAGGGCTATTACTCGCCGGACTCGATGTCCAGCGGCGTCGATGATTATGTGGAGGCCAATGCCGGGGTACGCCTTAACGTGCTGCCGTCGCTGAATATCGAAGCAGGCTATCGATATATCGATATGGCGGGGAAAGACGGCCATCGCGACAACACCCTCGCCGACGGGGCCTACGCCGGGGTTAACTTCCGCTTTTAATCCATGCACAGGGATTGCCATCCGGCAGTCCCTGCTTCATTCTTAACTGGCCTGTGGCACGCTTTTCAGTACGCGGTTAATCTCCTGCAGGCCAGCAACATTATTCTCTTTGCGGTAAACCTCATTCATAGACGCCATCTGCTCCAGGCGGGTCAGAGCGCCATACACCTGATACGCTTCGCTGTGTCTGTCGAACACATCGCGGCGCTCAACATCCTGCAGATAATTGCTTTTCAATGAATGGTTAAGGCGGCCAATCAGTGCCGTATTGTCCTGGAAATAGCGCGTCACCGCCTGGGCATTGTTCGCTTCAACGCCAGGCTCACTGTATGATACCGGTACGGTTAGCGCATTAATCGTCTCCACCGTTTTGGATGGCGATGTTGAACTGCATCCCGCTAAACCGAGCGCGCCGGCGACGATAAGCAACCCGATCTTGTTCATTGTGTCACTTCACCTCTGTTGATTAGACGTGGCGACTTTAACGACAGTAAAAGGCGGGAGCCAGTGAAGAGATGTTTATTAATAAATGACCGGCGGGGATAAAAACAAAAAAAGACGCTTTTCAGCGTCTTTTTTCTGGAATATTGGTACCGAGGATGGGACTCGAACCCACAAGCCCGTTAGGGCACTACCACCTCAAGGTAGCGTGTCTACCAATTCCACCACCTCGGTACAGAATACTTAGTGCGGGATATCGCTGGTCGGCTGAGCCGGCGCAGTTGGCTGAGTTTGCTCTGTTTTCGGCGCGCTCAGGTTATCCCACTCACTTCCTTTACTGGTCTTGTTGCTGTTGATGTTACCCAGCGCCAGACTGATGATGAAGAACAGCGCAGCCAGGATGCCGGTCATACGGGTCATGAAGTTACCAGAACCGCTGGACCCAAACAGTGTGCCGGAAGCGCCTGCACCGAAGGAGGCTCCCATATCAGCGCCTTTACCTTGCTGCAGCATAACCAGACCTACGAGGCCAATCGCTACAATAAGGAAAACAACCAAAAGAGCTTCGTACATAATCAACCTGTTCCTTGCGGATTCGCCGCATACCAAGTGCTTCGACCAATAAAGCGGGACGTTTTAACGTTTCCCACTGAAGCGGGTGTGAATACTAACCAAAGCGAATGACCTTCGCAAGGGCAATTTCGACACATTGTATCAACTGCAGAAAAAAACAGCAAAAAGCCGGTATTCGATCATAAAAAAGGCGGCAAGCGCCGCCTTTTTAACCACTTAGCCGGCAAGCTTAGACGCTTTTTACCGCTTCGGCGATGCGATGCGCAAACTCGTGCACCTGATCTTCATGCTCGCCTTCCACCATGACGCGGATCAGCGGTTCCGTACCCGATTTACGCAGCAGGACGCGGCCACGCTTACCTAACGCCGCTTCCACTTCTGCGGTCACCGCTTTGACATGCTCATTCTCCAGAGGGTTACCGCTGCCCTCGGTAAAGCGCACATTCACCAGCAGCTGAGGGAACATCTTCATGCCGCTGCACAGGTCATGCAGGCTCATGTGGTTGCGTACCATCGCCGCGACCACCTGCAAACTGGCGACGATGCCATCGCCGGTGGTGGTTTTATCCAGCAGGATCACATGGCCGGAGTTTTCCGCACCGATGCGCCAGCCTTTTTCCTGGAGCATCTCCAGCACATAGCGGTCACCCACCTTAGCGCGGGCAAACGGGATGCCCAGCTGCTTGAGCGCCAGCTCCAGGCCCATATTGCTCATCAGCGTACCGACGGCGCCGCCGCGCAGCTGTCCCTGACGCAGCCCTTCCCGGGCGATGATGTAGAGGATCTGGTCGCCATCGACTTTATTGCCTTCGTGGTCAACCATGATCACCCGATCGCCATCGCCATCGTAGGCAATGCCCAGATCGGCTTTTTCCGCCAGCACGCGCGCCTGCAGCGCCCGCACGTCGGTGGCCCCGACCTCTTCGTTGATGTTGAGGCCGTTAGGCTCGCAGCCCATCGCGATAACCTGGGCGCCCAGCTCGCGGAAAACATTGGGCGCGATGTGGTAGGTTGCGCCGTGTGCACAGTCCACCACCACTTTCAGCGTGGAGAGGCTCAGTTCGTTAGGAAAGGTGCCTTTACAAAACTCAATGTAGCGGCCCGCGGCATCGACGATGCGGCTGGCTTTGCCCAGCTCAGCCGAGTCCACACAGGTGAGCTCTTTCTCCATTTCGGCTTCAATCGCCTCTTCCACATCATCCGGCAGCTTGGTGCCCTCAATGGAGAAGAACTTGATGCCGTTGTCGTAGAAAGGGTTATGTGAAGCGGAGATGACGATCCCCGCCTCGGCGCGAAAGGCGCGCGTCAGGTAGGCGATCGCCGGCGTGGGCATTGGCCCGGTGAACGACGCAGAGAGCCCCGCTGCCGCCAGCCCGGCTTCCAGCGCCGATTCCAGCATATAGCCCGAAATACGGGTATCCTTGCCGATGATAATTTTACGCGAGCCGTGACGCGCTAACACTTTGCCCGCCGCCCAGCCGAGCTTAAGCACAAATTCCGGAGTGATCGGCGCATCGCCGACGCGGCCACGAATACCATCGGTGCCAAAATACTTGCGGTTACTCATAACGTTTTTTTCCCTTAGCGGCGAGAGTGGCTTCCACCACGCGCAGCGCTTCTACCGTTTCTTTGACATCATGGACGCGGATAATCTGCGCGCCCTGCATTGCTGCAATGACGGCACACGCCAGGCTGCCGTTCAGCCGTTCCGACGGCCCGACGTTCAGCAACTGACCTACCATCGACTTACGCGACATACCGACCAGCAGCGGCAGACCAAAGTGATGAAACTCTCCCAGCCTGGCCAGCAGTTGATAATTGTGGGTGAGATTTTTACCGAAACCGAATCCCGGGTCGAGCAGCAATTTTTCTTTTGCGATCCCTGCCTGTTCGCAGCGCACGATGTGTTCATTAAAAAAGCGCTCCACATCGGCGAAGACATCCTCATACTTCGGCGCCTCCTGCATGGTTTTCGGCTGTCCCTGCATATGCATCAGACACACCGGCAGCCCGGTTTCCGCCGCAGCCTGCAACGCGCCGGGTTCGGTCAGCGAACGAATATCGTTAATGATATGCGCCCCTGCCCGGGCGGATTCGCGGATAACCTCCGCTTTGGAGGTATCCACGGAGATCCACACCTCAAAGCGCTGGGCGATAGCCTCCACCACCGGGATCACCCGCGCAAGCTCCTCTTCCACGCTAACCTCAGCCGCCCCTGGCCGCGTCGATTCACCGCCGATATCAATGATGGTCGCCCCGGCGTTGATCATCAGATTGGCATGCTTCACCGCCTCAATCAGCGAATTATGGGCGCCGCCATCGGAGAAGGAGTCAGGCGTCACATTAAGAATACCCATCACGTGGGGGTGAGAGAGATCGAGGGTTGAGCCCTGGGCTACAAGTTTCATCACAAAATCCCTGAGACTGAAGAGGTTAAAAAAGAAAAACCCCGGAGCGGGCGCCCCGGGGTTTTAAGGTTAAAACAAGACATCAACAGCGGCAGCTTATTTGTCGCCCAGCTGCTCTGACATGGTGTTGCCCGGGTTCGGCGTACGCGGTTCATCGACCGGACGCGGCGCACGAGGCGTGCCATTGTTGTCAGAGTTGTTAGAAGAACCGGGTTCTTCCCAACCCGCTGGCGGACGAACATCGCGACGAGCCATCAGGTCGTCAATCTGCGGCGCATCGATGGTCTCATACTTCATGAGCGCATCTTTCATCGCGTGCAGAATGTCCATGTTGTCGTTCAGCAGCTGGCGAGCACGACCGTAGTTACGCTCAATCAGCGATTTCACTTCCTGGTCGATGATACGTGCGGTTTCATCGGACATATGCTTCGCTTTCGCGACGCTGCGGCCGAGGAACACTTCACCCTCTTCTTCCGCGTACAGCAGCGGACCAAGTTTGTCGGAGAAGCCCCACTGGGTCACCATGTTACGCGCCAGGTTCGTCGCCACTTTAATGTCGTTAGACGCGCCGGTAGAAACATGTTCCGGACCGTAGATAATCTCTTCCGCCAGACGACCGCCGTACAGGGTGGAGATCTGACTTTCCAGTTTCTGACGGCTGGCGCTGATCGCATCGCCTTCCGGCAGGAAGAAGGTCACACCCAGCGCACGACCGCGCGGGATAATCGTCACTTTGTGCACCGGATCGTGCTCCGGCACCAGACGACCGATAATCGCGTGGCCCGCTTCGTGGTAAGCGGTGGACTCTTTCTGCGCTTCCGTCATCACCATGGAGCGGCGTTCCGCACCCATCATGATTTTGTCTTTCGCTTTTTCGAACTCAACCATCGATACGACGCGTTTGTTGCCGCGGGCAGCAAACAGGGCCGCTTCGTTGACCAGGTTGGCCAGGTCCGCACCGGAGAAGCCAGGGGTACCGCGAGCAATGATTGCCGCATCGATATCCGGCGCCAGCGGAACGCGACGCATATGCACTTTCAGGATCTGCTCACGACCGCGAACATCCGGCAGGCCAACCACCACCTGGCGGTCAAAACGGCCCGGACGTAGCAGCGCGGGGTCAAGAACGTCCGGACGGTTAGTCGCCGCGATAACGATAATGCCTTCGTTACCTTCGAAGCCGTCCATCTCAACCAGCATCTGGTTCAGGGTCTGCTCACGTTCATCGTGACCACCGCCAAGACCGGCGCCACGCTGGCGGCCGACGGCGTCGATTTCATCGATGAAGATGATGCAAGGCGCTGCTTTCTTAGCCTGTTCGAACATGTCACGCACACGGGATGCACCAACACCGACGAACATTTCTACGAAGTCAGAACCGGAAATAGTAAAGAACGGCACTTTTGCTTCGCCAGCGATCGCTTTCGCCAGCAGCGTTTTACCGGTACCCGGAGGACCGACCATCAGGACGCCTTTCGGGATCTTACCGCCCAGTTTCTGGAAGCGGCTCGGCTCACGCAGGTATTCCACCAGTTCGCCGACTTCCTCTTTCGCTTCGTCACACCCGGCAACGTCAGCAAAAGTGGTTTTGATCTGATCTTCCGTCAGCATACGGGCTTTGCTTTTGCCGAAGGACATCGCGCCCTTTCCGCCGCCGCCCTGCATTTGCCGCATAAAAAAGATCCAGACGCCGATCAACAACAGCATTGGGAACCAGGAGATGAAGATGGAAGCCAGCAGGCTTGGCTCTTCTGGTGGTTCACCAACAACTTTGACGTTTTTAGTCAACAGGTTATCGAGCAGCTTCGGATCGTTAACCGGAATGTAAGTCGTGTAACGGTTACTATCTTTCTTGGTAACGTTGATCTCACGTCCGTTGATACGCGCTTCGCGAACCTGGTCCTGATTGACCTCTTGCAGGAAGGTAGAATAATCCACCTTGCGGCCATTCGACTCGCTGGGCCCAAAGCTCTGGAATACTGACATCAGCACAACGGCAATGACCAGCCAGAGTATTAGGTTTTTCGCCATGTCACTCAAGGGATTAACCTCTTATTACAACTGTGTTAAAAACAGCGTCAGGATACGCTATATCCAGTTTCTTTCAAACTTTCATTTGAAATCTGCCGGTTATGGTTTACGCCCGGTCGCTACAATATACACTTCACGCGAACGAGCGCGGGAAGAGTCCGGCTTACGAACTTTGACCTTCGTAAACAGGGAGCGAATTTCTCGAAGATACTCATCGAAGCCTTCGCCCTGGAACACCTTCACTACAAAACTACCACCTGGCGCTAATACATCACGAGACATTTCAAGCGCCAGTTCTACCAGATACATCGCCCGGGGAATATCCACCGCCGGTGTTCCGCACATATTCGGCGCCATATCGGACATGACCACTTGTACTTTACTGTCGCCTACTCGCTCAAGTAACGCTTTCAGGACTAATTCATCACGAAAGTCGCCCTGAAGGAAGTCCACACCAACGATTGGATCCATTGGTAAAAGATCGCAAGCGATGATGCGGCCGCTGTTGCCGATCTGCGTGACCGCATACTGCGACCAGCCCCCGGGAGCAGCGCCGAGGTCAACTATCGTCATCCCCGGCTTAAAAATTTTGTCACTTTGCTGTATTTCATCAAGTTTAAACCAGGCACGGGAACGTAACCCCTTTTTCTGTGCCTGTTGAACATATTTATCGCTAAAGTGTTCCTGAAGCC
Source organism: Klebsiella sp. V115_8 (assembly GCF_029967715.1). Classification (NCBI taxonomy): domain Bacteria; kingdom Pseudomonadati; phylum Pseudomonadota; class Gammaproteobacteria; order Enterobacterales; family Enterobacteriaceae; genus Klebsiella; species Klebsiella sp. V115_8. The sequence goes on along the minus strand of NZ_JASCAR010000030.1, from coordinate 44,471 downwards.
AGCGGCTTGAGCTGGCAGAACGCTTTTTACCTGTCATTTAACATTCCCGTTCGGGTTCATCGTACTTTACTGCGTAAAAATCGACGCGGTAGTTTGGCGATATATGGGAGATGGCGGTAGAATGACCCGTTTTCAATCCCAACGTAAGCAAAAAAATACGATGAATCTGAGTACTAAACAAAAACAGCACCTGAAAGGTCTGGCACATCCGCTCAAGCCGGTAGTTATGCTTGGCAACAATGGTTTGACCGAAGGGGTACTGGCCGAGATCGAACAAGCGTTAGGGCACCATGAACTCATCAAGGTGAAGATCGCCTCAGAAGATCGCGAAACTAAAGCCTTGATCGTGGAAGCCATCGTGCGCGAAACCGGCGCCTGTAACGTACAGGTCATCGGTAAAACGCTGGTTCTGTACCGCCCAACGCCAGAGCGTAAAATCTCGCTGCCACGCTAAGAATATCCTCAATCCCGACACAACTTTGTGTAAAACGAGGGATTTCTGTGGCCAGGCGAGCAAAATGCCATGCTCGTGACGTTGATAAAAGGCCGCTATGCGGCCTTTTTCCTTTCTTTACAATCTATAAACATCGTAGCGGGAAATACGCCTTACAGGTATTCAACCTTGGTAATTTCGTATTCCACTTCCCCACCCGGTGTACGGATAGTCACGACGTCATCCTGCTCTTTACCGATCAGACCACGGGCAATCGGCGAGTTCACGGAGATCAGATTCTGCTTAAAATCAGCTTCGTCATCGCCCACGATACGGTAGGTCTGTTCCTCGTCAGTATCGAGGTTCAGCACGCTGACAGTAGAGCCAAAAATCACCCGGCCATTGTTCGGCATTTTGGTGATATCGATAACCTGCGCATTGGACAGCTTCGCTTCGATATCCTTGATACGCCCTTCGCAGAAGCCCTGCTGTTCACGCGCGGCGTGATACTCGGCATTCTCTTTCAGATCGCCGTGTTCACGGGCCTCAGCAATAGCGGCAATGATTTCAGGACGACGCACAGACTTCAGATAATCCAGTTCTTCGCGCAGTTTTTCAGCGCCACGTAAGGTCATCGGAATCGCTTGCATTAGTTATACCTCTTTATCATTCCTTCAGGAAACGGATAGCTCCGCTCCGCCACCTGTCCTGTCCACGGGCAGGACACGAGCAAAAAGAAACCGACCCGGGAAACACTCCCCAGGTCAGCAGCAATTTTTCATTTGATAGGTATTTTACCCCGAAGTTCATTATGGGTCATCGTTTACTTTACTGGGCGTTGCACCGTAGTATGACGGCCTGGCTTCAGGTTGTTAGCGCGAGATTATGCGATTTCCCAGATTTATCATCGGATTGACTGCCGGTATAGCGCTTAGCGCTCAGGCGGCGAATATTGACGAGTACATCACCCAGCTTCCCGCCGGTGCGAACCTTGCCTTTATGGCGCAAAAGGTCGGCGCATCGACGCCGGAAATCGACTATCACAGCCAGCAAATGGCGCTTCCGGCCAGTACGCAAAAGGTCATCACCGCGCTGGCGGCCCTGCTGCAGCTGGGTCCCGATTTTCGCTTCACCACCACGCTGGAAACCAAAGGCTCACTGGACGGCGGCGTGCTGAAAGGCGATCTGATCGCCCGCTTCGGCGGCGACCCGACGCTGAAGCGGCAGGATATTCGCAACATGGTGGCGACGCTGAAAAAAGCTGGCGTGCAGCGTATCGACGGCAATGTGCTTATCGATACCTCGGTCTTCGCCAGCCATGATAAAGCGCCGGGGTGGCCGTGGAACGACCTGACGCAATGCTTCAGCGCTCCGCCTGCGGCGGCGATTGTCGACCGCAATTGCTTCTCGGTCTCGCTGTATAGCGCGCAGAAGCCGGGCGATCTCGCCTTCATTCGCGTCGCCTCCTATTATCCGGTCACCATGTTCAGTCAGGTTCGCACCCTGGCGCGTGGCTCATCGGAAGCCCAGTATTGCGAACTGGACGTGGTGCCGGGCGACCTCAATCGCTATACCCTCACCGGCTGCCTGCCGCAGCGTACCGAACCGCTGCCGCTGGCCTTCGCGATACAGGATGGCGCCAGCTACGCCGGGGCGATCCTTAAAGCGGAGCTGAAGCAGGCGGGGATCGCCTATAGCGGCACGCTGCTGCGTCAGACGTTGGCCAATGAGCCCGGCACGGTATTAGCCACCACCCAGTCGGCGCCGCTGCACGATCTGCTGCGGATCATGCTGAAGAAATCCGACAACATGATTGCGGATACCGTTTTTCGTACCATCGGTCATGCCCGGTTCGGCGTACCAGGGACCTGGCGGGCAGGATCCGATGCCGTACGTCAGATCCTGCGTCAACAGGCTGGGGTTGATCTCGGCAACACCATCATCGCCGACGGCTCTGGCCTGTCGCGCCACAACCTGATCGCCCCGGCGACCATGATGCAGGTGTTGCAGTATATCGCCCAGCACGACACCGAGCTCAACTTCATCTCTATGCTGCCGCTGGCGGGCCATGACGGCTCGCTGCAGTATCGCGCCGGCCTCCATCAGGCGGGCGTCGATGGCAAAGTCTCGGCGAAAACCGGGTCGCTGCAGGGGGTTTATAACCTTGCGGGCTTCATCACTACCGCCAGCGGGCAAAAGGTGGCCTTCGTGCAATACCTCTCCGGCTACGCCGTGGAGCCAGCCGATCAGCGTAACCGCCGCATACCCTTGGTACGCTTTGAAAGCCGGCTTTATAAAGATTTGTACCAGAACAACTAAAAACAAAAGGGCCGCATCAGATGCGGCCCTTTTTGATCCAGAGAAGTCAGGATTAACGTTTGTAGATGAATTCAACGCCTTCTTCGTCGTCTTCGTCCCAGTCGTCATCCCAGTCTTCGTCATCTTCCACTTCGGCTTCGGCCTCTTCAAGCTGCTGACGGTGATAGTCGTCCCACATAAACTCGACTTTCTCCGGCTTCTGCTCTTCTTCCGCCTGCACGATGGGGTTTTCGATGATGAAGGTCATCACGTCCCAGCACAGATCTTTTACGCCCTGCTGGCTGGCGGCGGAGATCAGGTAGAATTTCTCTTCCCAACCCAGCGCTTCAGCAATTGCCTTCGCTTTAGCTTCGGCTTCCGCTTTGTCCATCAGGTCAATCTTGTTAAAGACTAACCAGCGCGGTTTGGAGGCCAGCTTCTCGCTGTATTTCTCCAGCTCGCCGATGATGATGCGCGCGTTCTCAACCGGATCGGAACCGTCGATAGGCTCGATGTCGATCAGGTGCAGCAATACGCGGCAGCGCTCAAGGTGCTTGAGGAAGCGGATGCCGAGGCCTGCGCCTTCCGCTGCGCCTTCAATCAGCCCCGGGATATCGGCGACCACAAAGCTCTTCTCATTGTCCATACGCACCACGCCCAGGCTTGGCACCAGGGTGGTAAACGGATAGTCAGCCACTTTCGGCTTGGCGGCGGAGACCGCACGGATAAAGGTGGATTTACCGGCGTTCGGCATCCCCAGCATTCCGACGTCCGCCAGCAGCATCAGCTCCAGCTGCAGGTCGCGCTTATCACCCGGCGTACCCATGGTCTTCTGACGCGGCGTACGGTTAACGGATGATTTAAAACGGGTGTTGCCCAGACCGTGCCAGCCGCCCTTCGCCACCATCAGACGCTGACCGTGTTTGGTCATATCGCCCATGGTCTCGCCGGTGCCCTGGTCGATAACCCGGGTCCCGACCGGCACTTTTACCGTCACGTCTTTACCACGCTTACCGGTACAGTCGCGGCTCTGGCCATTCTGCCCGCGTTCGGCGCGGAAAGATTTTTCAAAACGGTAGTCGATCAGGGTATTCAGGTTTTCGTCCGCTTCCAGCCAGACATCGCCGCCGTCACCGCCATCGCCGCCGTCCGGGCCGCCTTTCGGAATATATTTTTCGCGGCGGAAGCTTACGCAACCATTGCCGCCGTCACCTGCTACGACCAGGATCGTTGCTTCATCTACAAACTTCATTTTACTCTCCGTAAATCATTCGCCTGAGCGGGGCAGCGGTACTACCGCCTCTCGCTTACGCCAACGTCCCCAAAGACGATGACCGATGGCGGAATACATCGCGCCCGCAACCACGACAAACGCACCGAGATAACCAATCAGGTTTAACATCGGTCTGGCGAAAACATCGGGCCAGGCCATTGATAATAAATCAGAAAACAGTAGCGTAAACAGTGGCGTCAAGGTGATTAACGCGCTGACCTGCGCCGCCTGCCAGCGCGCCATGGCTTCCGCCAGCGCCCCGTAGCCGACCAGGGTATTCAACCCGCAAAAAATCAGGCATGCCAGTTGCCAGCTGCTTAACCGGGATATCACCCCTGGCTCAGCGAGCGGCAGTAATGCAATCGTACATAAAGTGTACAGCAAAAATAGTATCTGCTGCGATGCCAGACGGCGCAATAACACCTTTTGCGCGACGCCGTAGCTTACCCACACCGTTGCGGCAGCAACGCCGAAAATTACCCCCCACGTGTAGTCCGTCAGGCGGGTAAAGATTTCAATCAGGCTGGTGTTGAAGAACATCACCAACCCGCTGAGCAGCATTAACGCGCCCACCACCTGGGTGCCGCGCATGCGCTCTTTCAGAATCACGACGCTAGCCACCATCATGCCTACCGGCGATAGCTGGCCGATGACCTGAGAAGCCGTGGGGCTGAGATACTGCAGGGAAGAACTGAACAGGATGAAGTTACCGAACAGACCGCCGGTGGCTATCGCTAATAAGACCAGCCAGCGCGGCTTGCGAAAAATTCGCAGCGGCGGCAGTTTGCCTTTGATCGCGAGGATCGCGCCAAGGCCAATACTGGCCATCAGGAAGCGATAAAACACCACCGTTGGCGGCGCCATCACCTCAAGAACCTGCTTCATTGCAATCGGCAACGCTCCCCAACACATCGCGGTGGTAAGCGCCAGAATAATGCCAATCCTAGCCTGCTGCTTCATGCCTGTTTCCCTGCAAAAATTTTCCGGTAGACGAATGTAAAAAGCCCCGCAACGTGTTGCGGGGCTTTCATCCGTTACCGGGACGCGAAAAACTTATTCAGCAACGATGCTGATGAATTTACGGTTTTTCGGGCCTTTAACTTCGAACTTGACTTTACCGTCAGTCAAAGCGAACAGAGTGTGGTCACGGCCGCAACCAACGTTGGTGCCAGCGTGGAATTTGGTACCACGTTGACGAACGATGATGCTACCTGCCAGAACTGCTTCACCGCCGAAACGTTTTACGCCCAGACGTTTAGCTTCTGAATCGCGACCGTTACGAGTCGAGCCGCCAGCCTTTTTATGTGCCATTTAAATCTACTCCTCAGGTCTTAGGCGCTGATGCCAGTGATTTTCACATCAGTGAACCACTGACGATGGCCCTGCTGCTTACGATAGTGTTTACGACGACGAAACTTAACGATTTTAACTTTCTCGCCACGACCGTGAGCAACAACTTCAGCTTTGATTACGCCGCCCTCAACGAAAGGAACGCCGATCTTGATTTCTTCACCGTTTGCGATCATCAGCACTTCAGCGAACTCAACAGCTTCGCCAGTTGCGATGTCCAGCTTTTCCAGGCGAACGGTCTGACCTTCGCTTACTCGGTGTTGTTTACCACCACTTTGGAAAACCGCGTACATATAAAACTCCGCTTCCGCGCACCTCTTCGTGTGATTCAGAGTGCGCTATAAATATTCACAATAGGGCGCGAATATTACGCAAAACGCGAGCCTTTGACAAGAGCGATTAGCGATCAATGCAGAAAAAAAACACAACTTTCACGACAACGTTTATCTACGGCAATTTTTCAGTACAATCATAACTTCTTTTAATTCTGTCTTAATCCTTCTGTGATCCCACCTGGATTCATGGTAACAGGACATTTGGCCCGGCTTTTGCGATGAATTTAGAAAAAATCAATGAGTTAACCGCGCAAGATATGGCGGGTGTCAATGCGACGATTCTTGAGCAACTCAACTCCGATGTTCAGCTTATCAATCAGTTAGGCTATTACATCGTCAGCGGCGGCGGCAAACGCATTCGCCCGATGATTGCTGTGCTCGCCGCCCGCGCGGTGGGTTATCAGGGGAGCGCGCATGTCACCATTGCTGCGCTGATTGAATTTATTCATACCGCCACCCTGCTGCATGACGACGTCGTCGATGAGTCTGATATGCGTCGCGGCAAAGCCACGGCAAATGCGGCGTTTGGCAATGCCGCCAGCGTGCTGGTCGGCGATTTTATCTATACCCGCGCCTTTCAGATGATGACCCAGTTGGGCTCGCTGAAGATCCTCGAGGTCATGTCGGAAGCGGTGAACGTCATTGCCGAAGGCGAAGTGCTGCAGCTGATGAACGTCAATGACCCGGATATCACGGAAGAGAACTACATGCGCGTCATCTACAGCAAGACGGCGCGTCTGTTTGAGGCAGCCTCGCAGTGTGCGGGATTACTGGCCGACTGCACTGCGGAAGAAGAGCGCGCGTTGCAGGATTATGGCCGCTATCTCGGCACCGCTTTCCAGCTGATCGACGATTTACTCGATTACAGCTCCGACGGAGAGCGGCTTGGTAAAAACGTCGGTGACGACCTCAACGAAGGCAAACCGACGCTACCGCTGCTGCACGCCATGCACCATGGTACCGCCGATCAATCGGCGATGATTCGCGGGGCAATCGAGCAGGGCAACGGCCGCCATCTGCTTGATGCCGTCCTGGAAACGATGGCTGCCTGCGGTTCGCTGGAATGGACGCAGAAACGTGCCGAAGAAGAAGCTGACAAAGCGATTGCCGCGCTGCAGGTTCTCCCTGACACCCCCTGGCGTGAAGCCTTGATCGGGCTGGCGCATATCGCGGTTCAGCGCGATCATTAATCCCCTCCCCCTTCCCGCGCAATGCGCGGGAAAGTTCCAGTAAAAACCCATTCCCTACCGTAAATTTCCGGATACCTTGATACATTCTGAATATTCCGGCGCCTTAACAGAACTTGTTAGAACCTTACCTGGTGCGCGGGTATAGTGTCCCCGTCGCCCATATGGGCCGATCAGGATCTTTATCACCAGGAGAATTTATGGATAAGTTCATCGACTGGCATCCCGCAGATATTGTTGCGGGATTACGTAAACGGGGAACATCGCTGGCGGCAGAGTCGCGACGGCACGGTCTGAGTTCTTCAACGCTGGCGAACGCCCTGACCCGCCCCTGGCCGAAAGGCGAATTAATCATCGCCACGGCGCTGGATACACAGCCGTGGGTCATCTGGCCGTCACGCTACCATGATCCGGTAACGCATGAGTTTATCGACAGAACGCAGATGATGCGTCAAAAGAAGATGGACAAGTGATGTGATTGTTCGACAAGGACCCGGGATAGACGCCCGGGCCCTGACAGGATGCGGTTACTCGCCTTTCACGCGCTGAATATTGGCACCCAGCGCCTGCAGTTTATCTTCGATACGCTCATAGCCACGATCGATATGATAGATGCGATCGACGATGGTGGTTCCCTCAGCGATACAACCTGCCAGCACGAGGCTCGCCGAGGCACGCAAATCGGTCGCCATCACCTGCGCGCCCGAAAGCTGCTCCACGCCGTGACAGATCGCGGTATTGCTCTCGATCTCCGCGTGGGCGCCCATACGGATCAGTTCCGGAATGTGCATAAAGCGGTTTTCAAAGATCGTTTCGGTGATCACGCCGGTCCCTTCCGCGACCAGGTTGAGCAGCGTGAACTGGGCCTGCATATCGGTCGGGAAGCCCGGATGCGGCGCGGTACGCACGTTAACCGCTTTCGGACGGTTGCCGTGCATATCAAGGCTGATCCAGTCTTCGCCCGTTTCGATGTCCGCTCCGGCGTCGCGCAGCTTCGCCAGTACGGCGTCCAGGGTATCTGGTTGCGCGTGACGGCAGAGGATCTTGCCGCCGGAAATGGCTGCGGCAACCAGGAAGGTCCCGGTTTCAATACGGTCCGGCAGTACGCGGTAAACGCCGCCGCCCAGACGCTGCACGCCTTCGATGGTGATGCGATCGGTGCCCTGGCCGCTGATTTTTGCGCCCAGCGCGTTAAGGAAGTTCGCGGTATCGACGATCTCCGGCTCGCGAGCGGCATTTTCGATAATCGTCGTCCCCTCGGCGAGGGTCGCTGCGCTCATGATAGTGACAGTGGCGCCGACGCTCACTTTATCCATCACGATATGCGCGCCTTTCAGACGACCATTGACCGAGGCTTTAACATAACCTTCTTCCAGTTTGATCTCGGCGCCCAGCTGTTCCAGCCCGCTAATATGCAGATCGACCGGACGCGCGCCGATGGCGCAGCCGCCAGGCAGAGAAACTTGTCCCTGACCGAAACGCGCCACCAGCGGGCCCAGCGCCCAGATGGAGGCGCGCATGGTTTTCACCAGATCGTACGGAGCACAGAATACATCGACCGGGCCGGCGTCAATCCACACCGAACCATTGCGCTCTACCTTCGCGCCCAGCTGACTCAGCAGCTTCATGGTGGTATCGATGTCTTTCAGCTTAGGTACGTTCTGGATCTCTACCGGCTCTTCGGCAAGCAGCGCGGAAAAGAGGATTGGCAGGGCGGCGTTTTTTGCACCGGAGATGGTGACTTCGCCCTGAAGGCGAGTCGGCCCCTGAACACGGAATTTATCCATTGATTCTGTTCTCTATTAAAAATTCACATACGCTGCAGGGGATCCCCCACAGCTTAGAAGCCATTTAGTTTGCGGTCTCGCGCCCACTCCTGCGGAGTAAAGGCCTTGATCGACAGCGCATGGATGCGGTTGTCAGCAATATATTCCATCAACGGCGCGTAGACGCTCTGCTGCTTTTTAACCCGACTCATGCCATCGAACATCTCACCCACAGCAATAACCTGAAAGTGGCTGCCATCGCCAGAGACGTGGACTTCCTGGAGGGGGAGTGCGTTCATCAGCACGGTCTGAATTTCATGATTTTCCATGGGCTCAAATTTATCTGATAGTGAAAACAGCCCAACATCTTAGAGGAAAGTGGCGCGGTCTTAAACAAGCAAAAAGCCCCGGCGAAAAGATTGCCGGGGCTTTCGGAATAGCTTCAGCGCTAAGGCACTGAAAAGATTATGGGATCATATCGGCAGGCAGGTTGTAAAGACCGACCAGCGTTTGCAGATTTTCGCTCTTGCCGATCAGCTGCGCTTCCCGGCCCTGGCGGCGAATCAGCGCGACAAAATGCACTAACAGCGCCAGGCCCGCCGTGTCCACGCGCGTGGTCTGGCTGAGATCGATGATCGCTGTCCCCGCCGTCGCCTGGGCGCGTGCCTCCCAGAGCGGGACCAGCAGATCCTGATCCAGCTCTCCGTGCAGCGCCAGCGTCTCGCCATCACGAGTCCAGCTCAGCTGCCCGCTCATTATTTTTTCTGTTCCAGGGTGATCGGCTGAGCGGAGATCGCTTTCAGCTGCGCGGTCAGGCCATCAACGCCCTTGGTACGCAGCAGATCGCTCCACTCATTTTGCTTGGTGGTGATCATGCTGACCCCTTCCGCGATCATATCGTAGGCCTGCCAGTTGCCGGTCTGGGTGTTTTTACGCCACTGGAAGTCGAGACGTACCGGCGGACGGCCATTCGGGTCGAGGATGGTGACGCGGATCGGAATGATGGTCGCGCTGCCCAGCGGCTGTTCCGGGGCAATCTGGTAGGTCTGACCATGGTACATGGCCAGCGCCTGGCCATAGGCCTGCTTCAGGTATTCACGGAAGGCGGCAAAATAGGCTTCACGCTGCGCCGGGGTGGCTTCTTTGTAATAGCGGCCCAGCACCAGCGCGCCGGCATACTTCACCTGCACATACGGCAGAAGCTCCTGGTCGACGATGTCGCGCAGATAGTTAGGGTTGGCCTTGATCTTCGGCTGTTCATTCTTCAGGCGATCGAAGGTTTTCTGCGCCGCTTCATTCATCAGCTTATACGGATTGGACTGGTCTGCCGCCTGGACCGCGGTCAGCGGGGCAATCACCAGCATGGCGACCATGAGTAAGCGTTTAAACATATCGTATTTCTCCTGAAATTAATGCGTCGTGCCGGCTGCCGGCGTCGCGTCAGTATGACCTTCTGCCTCGGCCTTATCATTGCCAGAATTCTGATTGTCGCCGCCCTTGCTGTTATAAAGGAACTGACCAATCAGATCTTCCAGCACCATGGCGGACTTGGTGTCCTGGATAGTACCGCCGTCTTTAAGGATAGTCGTCCCGAGGTCCGGGTCTTCAAAACCGACGTTCAGCGCCAGATACTGCTCGCCCAGCAGGCCAGAGGTGCGGATCGCCAGCGAACTGGTATCGGGGATATGGTTGTAGCGCTCATCAATATCGAGCTCCACGCGCGGCAGATAGGTTTTCGGGTCGAGGGTGATGTCCGCCACGCGGCCAACAACCACACCGCCGATGCGCACCGGCGAGCGCGCTTTCAGGCCGCCGATATTATCGAAGGTCGCGTAAAGACGGTAAGTCGGCTCGGTACGTAACGAGGTGACGTTTGCCGCCTTCAGGCAGACAAACAGCGCCGCCAGCAGCGCCACCAGTAAGAACACCCCTACCCAGATTTCATTTTTTTTCGTTTGCATGAACTCAATTCCCAAACATCAGCGCAGTCAGCACAAAATCCAGCCCCAGAACCGCCAGCGACGCATGCACCACGGTGCGCGTAGTCGCCCGGCTAATCCCGGCGGAAGTGGGGATAGCGTCATAACCATTGAATAACGCAATCCAGGTTACCGTAATGGCGAATACCAGGCTCTTAATCAGGCAGTTCACCAGATCCATTCGCCAGTCGACGGCATTTTGCATCGCGGTCCAGAAAAAACCACCGTCAATGCCCTTCCAGCTCACGCCCACCAGCGCGCCACCCCAGATCCCCACCGCGACGAAGATAATCGTCAGCAGCGGCAGCGAAATGACGCCGGCCCAGAAACGGGGAGAAATGACGCGGCGCAGTGGGTCCACCGCCATCATCTCCATACTGGAGAGCTGTTCCGTGGCCCGCATCAGGCCAATCTCGGCGGTCAGCGCCGACCCGGCGCGACCGGCAAACAGCAGCGCGGCGACCACCGGCCCCAGCTCGCGCAGCAGCGACAGCGCCACCAGCATGCCAAGACTGGTCTCTGCGCTGTAGGTGGTTAAGACCAGATAACCCTGCAGCCCGAGCACCATACCGATAAACAGGCCCGATACAATGATAATCAGCATCGACAGAACGCCGACGTTGTAGAGTTGACGAACCAGCAGCGGCGCGTGCTTGCGAAACTCTGGTTTGCCGACAACGGCGTTGAACAGCATTAATCCGGCGCGTCCGAAGGTCGCGGTGGTTTTAATACCGCGATGGCCTAGCGCGGCCAGCGCATTAAACAGCATCAGTCGCTCAACTCCCTATGCCTAATAAATCATGGTGATAGTCGCCAGCCGGATAACGGAACGGCACCGGGCCGTCGGCAATACCATCAATGAACTGACGAACCCGAGGGTCGGCATTCTCCCGTAGCGACTGGGCGCTGCCGTGGGCGACAATCTTTTTATCCGCCACGATATACGCATAGTCTGCGATGCTCAGCACCTCAGGCACATCGTGCGAAACCACGATGCAGGTGACGCCCAGCGTGCTGTTGAGTTCAGAAATCAGCTTCACCAGCACGCCCATGGTGATGGGATCCTGCCCGACGAACGGTTCGTCGAACATAATGAGATCCGGCTCCAGGGCGATGGCCCTCGCCAGGGCGGCGCGGCGCGCCATGCCGCCGGAAAGCTCGGAGGGCATTAACTTCGCCGCACCGCGCAGCCCCACCGCCTCCAGCTTCATCATCACCGTCGTATGCAGCAGCGCAGGCGGCAGATGCGTATGTTCGCGCAGCGGGTAGGCGACGTTGTCAAAAACATTGAGGTCGGTAAACAGCGCCCCGGACTGGAACAGCATGCTCATCCGCTTACGCACCGTGTACAGACGTGAACGGGTCATCTGCGGCACGTTCTCGCCATCGAACAGGATCTCTCCCCTGTCCGGCGGGATCTGTCCGCCGATCAGGCGTAACAGGGTAGTCTTGCCGATCCCCGAAGGTCCCATAATCGCAGTAATTTTACCGCGCGGCACCGACAGCGAGATGTCGTCGAAGATCACGCGATCGCCGCGAGAAAAGCGGATACCGCGCACTTCAACTAAATTCGCCTGAGTTTGGCTCATAAAATCATCCTTACTAAGCACCTGATGGGCAAGCATCGCCCTTTCTTACGCCACAATCACAACATTTTTACAGAATCTTACCTGCACAGGTTAGCGAAAGCTGGCATTTGTTTTACTTTTGGCACGCATAAAGTCAAAATTAAGAATTCGTTACGCTGCGTAGGGATAACCCAGCGAGGCGACGATTATACCTGAAGAAAGGACTTTAGATGCTCTTAGCGACGGCTCTGTTAATTATTGGTTTATTGCTGGTTGTCTACAGCGCCGATCGTCTGGTCTATGCCGCCTCCATCCTTTGTCGCATGTTGGGGATCCCGCCGCTGATCATCGGTATGACGGTGGTGAGTATTGGCACCAGCCTGCCAGAGATCATGGTTTCCACCGCGGCCTCGCTGCATGGGCAGACCGATCTGGCGGTGGGCACCGCGCTCGGCTCCAATATCACCAATATTCTCCTGATCCTCGGTCTGGCTGCCTTACTCAGGCCATTTACCGTGCATTCTGATATTCTGCGCCGCGAATTACCGCTAATGTTGCTGGTCAGCGTGCTGGCGGGGCTGGTGCTCTATGATGGTCAACTGTCCCGTCTCGACGGCCTGTTTTTACTGGCGCTGGCGCTGCTATGGCTGCTGTTCACCATCAAGATCGCCCGTCTGGCGGAACGCCAGGGAAGCGATAGCCTGACCCGCGAACAGCTGGCGGAACTGCCGCGTGAAGGGTCGCTGCCGGTCGCTCTGCTGTGGTTAGGGGTGGCGATGATCGTCATGCCGATGGCCACCCGCATGGTGGTGGATAACAGCACGGTGCTGGCAAACTATTTTGCCATCAGCGAACTAACCGTCGGCCTGACGGTAGTGGCGATAGGCACCAGCCTGCCGGAGCTGGCCACCGCCATCGCCGGGGCGCGCAAAGGGGAAGATGACATTGCCATCGGCAATATCATCGGCGCGAATATCCTCAATATTGCGCTGGTGCTGGGTTTGCCGGCGCTGATCGCGCCGGGAGCCTTTGCGGCGGAAGCCTTTACCCGCGACTATGGCGTGATGTTGCTGGTCAGCCTGATCTTCGCGGTGCTGTGCTGGCGCCGTAGGCAGCAGCCGGGACGACTGGTTGGCGCGCTGCTGGTCAGTGGTTTTGTGGTTTGGTTGGCGATGCTGTTCTGGACAGCGCCGCTCTTCGTTGAATGACTCGGGATAACATCATGTCGCAAATAGATTTGCCCACGGATTTTGACTTTCAACAGGCCGGCCGTCAGGTGCTGGAAATTGAACGTGAAGGTCTGGCCCAGCTCGATCAATATATAAATGAAGATTTCACCCGCGCCTGCGAAACGATTTTCCGCTGCGGCGGGAAAGTCGTGGTGATGGGGATGGGCAAATCCGGCCATATTGGCCGCAAGATGGCGGCAACCTTCGCCAGTACCGGCACGTCGGCATTTTTTGTCCACCCTGGCGAAGCCGCGCACGGCGATTTGGGCATGGTTACGCCGCAGGACGTGGTGATTGCGCTGTCGAACTCCGGCGAATCGAACGAAATCCTCGCGCTGATCCCGGTCCTGAAACGCCAGCAGGTGAAGCTTATCTGCATCACCAGCCGGCCTGAAAGCAGCATGGCGCGCGCGGCGGATATTCATCTGTGCGTGAAAGTGCCGAAAGAGGCTTGTCCATTAGGGCTGGCCCCCACCTCCAGCACCACCGCCGCGCTGGTGATGGGCGATGCCCTCGCCGTCGCCCTGCTGGAGGCTCGCGGCTTTACCGCTGAGGATTTCGCTCTCTCGCATCCGGGCGGCGCACTCGGTCGTAAGCTGTTGCTGCGCGTCAATGATATTATGCATACCGGTGATGAGATCCCGCACGTCGGCCTGCAGGCCACCCTGCGCGATGCGCTGCTGGAAATCACTCGTAAAAATTTAGGTATGACCGCTATCTGCGATGACGACATGAACATCATCGGTATCTTTACCGACGGTGACCTGCGCCGGGTCTTCGACACCGGCGTCGATATGCGCGATGCCAGCATTGCCGACGTCATGACCCGGGGAGGGATCCGCATCCGTCCCGGCACCCTCGCGGTGGATGCGCTAAACCTGATGCAATCCCGTCATATCACCTGCGTGCTGGTTGCCGATGGCGACCATCTGCTGGGTGTGGTACATATGCACGATCTCCTGCGCGCGGGCGTAGTGTAAGTAAGGAAAAAATAATGAATAATGCTGATGCTCAGTTAGCGACCTGCTATGGGCCGGTAAGCCAGATGTTTCTCGATCGCGCGGCTAAGATCCGTCTACTGATCCTCGATGTCGACGGTGTATTATCCGACGGGCTTATCTATATGGGTAATCACGGCGAGGAGCTGAAAGCGTTCAACGTCCGCGATGGCTATGGTATCCGCTGCGCGCTGACCTCTGGCATTGAAGTGGCGATTATTACCGGACGAAAAGCTAAACTGGTAGAAGATCGCTGTCAGACGCTGGGCATTACGCATTTGTATCAGGGGCAGTCGGACAAGCTGCTGGCGTTCCGCGATCTCATTGACAAACTGAGCGTGCGGCCAGAGGAAGTCGCCTACATCGGCGACGATCTGATTGACTGGCCGGTGATGGCCGAAGTGGGCCTCAGCGTCGCCGTCGCGGATGCGCATCCGCTGCTGCTGCCGCGCGCCGATTACATCACCCGGATTAATGGCGGACGCGGCGCGGTACGCGAAGTCTGCGATTTGTTACTATTGGCGCAGGGCAAGCTGGATGAGGCCAAAGGGCAATCAATATGAGTAAAACCAGACGTTGGGTTATCATTTTACTGTCGCTGCTTGCGCTGATCCTCATCGGCCTGAATCTGGCGAATACGGACGACACGGCCCAGCCGGAGGTCAATCCCAACGACCCGACGTATAAAAGCGAACACACTGACACCGTGGTGTACAGTCCGGAAGGCGCCCTGAGCTATCGGCTGATCGCCGAGCACGTGGAGTATTTTTCCGATCAGGAGGTCTCCTGGTTTACCAAACCGGTGATGACCACCTTTGATACCAATAAGGTGCCGACCTGGTCAGTCAGGGCTGATAAAGCGAAGCTGACAAATGACCGGATGCTCTATCTTTACGGGCACGTTGAGGTGAATGCGCTCGCGCCAGACTCTCAACTGCGCAAAATTACGACGGATAACGCCCAGATAAATCTGGTAACGCAGGACGTTACCTCCGATGACATGGTGACGTTATACGGCACCACATTTAATTCCAGCGGCCTGAAAATGCGTGGAAACCTTCGCAGCAAAAATGCCGAGCTGATTGAAAAGGTGAGAACCTCTTATGAAATTCAGAACAAACAAACTCAGCCTTAAGATTGCGCTCGCCGGCGCGTTACTGGCCGCCAGCCTGCCGGCCCTCGCCAAGACGGGCGATACCGATCAGCCGATCCATATCGAATCCGATCAGCAGTCGCTGGATATGCAGGGCAACGTCGTCACCTTCACCGGTAACGTGGTCGTGACTCAGGGGACGATCAAGATTAACGCTGATAAAGTGGTAGTCACCCGTCCGGGCAATGAAAAAGGCAAAGAGGTGATCGAAGGTTTCGGTAACCCGGCCACCTTCTACCAGATGCAGGATAACGGCAAACCGGTAAAAGGCCGGGCGTCGAAAATGCGCTATGAGCTGCAGAACGATTACGTCGTGCTGACCGGCAACGCGTACCTTGAACAGCTCGACAGTAACATCAAGGGCGACAAGATCACCTATCTGGTGAAAGAGCAAAAAATGCAGGCCTTCAGCGACAAAGGTCGACGCGTCACCACCGTTCTGGTGCCGTCCGAGCTGCAGGACAAAAGCGGCAACCAGCAAAAGAAGAGTAACTAATCCGTTATGGCAACCTTAACTGCGAAGAATCTCGCTAAAGCGTATAAAGGCCGCCGCGTGGTGGAAGATGTCAGTCTCACCGTTAACTCGGGGGAGATTGTCGGCTTGCTCGGCCCCAACGGCGCCGGTAAAACCACCACCTTCTACATGGTGGTCGGGATTGTGCCGCGCGACGCGGGCAATATCATCATTGATGACGAAGACATCAGCCTGCTGCCACTGCACGCGCGCGCGCGCCGGGGGATCGGCTATCTGCCGCAGGAAGCCTCGATTTTCCGTCGCCTGAGCGTCTATGACAACCTCATGGCGGTCCTGCAGATCCGTGACGATTTGAGCAGCGAACAGCGGGAAGATCGCGCCAAAGAGCTGATGGAAGAGTTTCATATTGAGCACCTGCGCGACAGCCTCGGTCAGGCGCTCTCCGGTGGCGAACGCCGCCGCGTCGAAATCGCCCGCGCGCTGGCGGCAAACCCGAAATTTATTCTTCTGGATGAACCCTTTGCCGGCGTGGATCCGATCTCGGTTATCGATATCAAACGCATCATTGAGCATTTGCGCGACAGCGGCCTCGGCGTACTGATTACCGATCATAACGTCAGAGAGACGCTCGCCGTCTGCGAACGCGCGTATATTGTCAGTCAGGGACACCTTATCGCTCATGGTACACCGCAGCAGATCCTCGAAGATGAGCAGGTTAAGCGCGTGTATCTTGGGGAAGACTTCAGACTCTGATAGGGTAGAGGTTACAGACGTTTTAGCCGGAGATATTTACCCTGAACATGAAGCAAGGTTTGCAATTAAGGCTTAGCCAACAGCTTGCCATGACGCCGCAGCTGCAGCAGGCGATTCGTTTGCTGCAGTTGTCCACGTTAGAACTCCAGCAAGAGCTCCAGCAAGCGCTGGAAAGTAACCCGTTGCTTGAGCAAACCGATCTTCACGACGAGGTAGAGGCGAAAGAGGTGGAGGACCGCGAGTCTCTCGATACCGTCGACGCGCTTGAGCAAAAAGAGATGCCCGACGAGCTTCCTCTCGATGCCAGCTGGGATGAAATCTATACCGCCGGTACGCCGTCAGGCAACGGCGTGGACTATCAGGACGACGAACTCCCCGTTTATCAAGGCGAGACCACCCAGACGCTGCAGGATTACCTGATGTGGCAGGTCGAGCTGACGCCCTTCACCGATACCGACCGCGCCATCGCCACCTCCATTGTCGACGCCGTCGACGATACGGGCTACCTCACCGTTCAGATTGAAGATATCGTCGACAGCATCGGCGATGAGGAGATCGGCCTCGAAGAAGTGGAAGCCGTCCTGAAGCGCATCCAGCGTTTCGATCCGGTTGGCGTCGCGGCGAAAGATCTGCGCGACTGCCTGCTGATCCAGCTCTCGCAGTTCGCCAAAGAGACGCCATGGCTGGAAGAGGCCCGGCTGATTATCAGCGATCATCTCGATCTTCTGGCCAACCATGATTTCCGCACCCTGATGCGGGTGACCCGCCTGAAAGAAGAGGTGCTGAAAGAGGCGGTAAATCTGATCCAGTCCCTGGATCCCCGTCCTGGCCAGTCCATTCAAACCAGCGAACCGGAATATGTCATTCCCGACGTGCTGGTGCGCAAGGTCAGCGGCCGCTGGACCGTGGAGCTCAACGCCGACAGCATTCCACGGCTGAAAATTAATCAGCAGTATGCGGCAATGGGCAACAGCGCCCGCAATGACGCCGACGGCCAGTTCATTCGCAGCAATCTTCAGGAAGCCCGCTGGCTGATCAAAAGTCTTGAAAGCCGCAACGATACCCTGCTTCGCGTCAGCCGCTGCATCGTAGAACAGCAGCAGGCTTTTTTCGAACAGGGTGAAGAGTATATGAAGCCGATGGTGCTGGCCGATATCGCCCAGGCCGTCGAGATGCATGAATCGACAATTTCCCGTGTCACCACGCAAAAATATCTGCACAGTCCGCGCGGTATTTTTGAACTGAAGTATTTCTTCTCCAGCCATGTTAATACCGAAGGCGGCGGCGAAGCCTCGTCGACGGCGATTCGCGCGCTGGTGAAGAAACTCATCGCCGCGGAAAACCCCGCGAAGCCGTTGAGCGACAGTAAGCTCACCTCCATGTTGTCCGAGCAGGGTATCATGGTCGCGCGCCGCACTGTCGCGAAGTACAGAGAGTCTTTATCCATCCCGCCGTCAAACCAGCGTAAACAACTGGTCTGACACAACCGATAAGGAAGACACTATGCAGCTCAACATTACAGGACACAACGTCGAGATCACTCCCGCGATGCGCGACTTCGTCACGGCGAAGTTCAGCAAGCTGGAACAATTTTTCGACCGGATCAATCAGGTCTATATTGTGTTAAAAGTAGAGAAAGTGACGCAAATTGCGGACGCGAATCTGCATGTCAACGGTGGCGAAATCCATGCCAGTGCGGAAGGGCAGGATATGTATGCGGCTGTCGATGGTCTTATCGACAAGCTGGCAAGGCAGTTAACGAAGCATAAAGATAAACTAAAACAACACTAATTGTCCGGGCCCCCCTGCGTCCGCCGTCAGTTAACATCGGCGACGGGCGCGGGGGCGCTCAGGTGAAATTATGATGAACAACGATTCGGCTCTACAACTGAGCAACGTCCTGAACCAGGAATGTACCCGTAGCCAGGTTCACTGCCAGAGCAAGAAGCGTGCTCTGGAAATCATTAGCGAACTGGCCGCCAAGCAGTTAAGTTTGCCGCCGCAGGTGGTGTTCGAAGCGATCCTCACCCGCGAAAAAATGGGCAGTACCGGGATTGGCAATGGTATCGCCATTCCCCACGGAAAACTGGAAGAGGATACGCTGCGTGCTGTCGGCGTTTTTGTCCAGCTGGAAACCCCCATCGCCTTCGACGCGATCGACAATCAGCCTGTCGACCTGCTGTTCGCGCTGCTGGTGCCGGCCGATCAGACAAAAACCCACCTGCATACGCTCTCCCTGGTGGCCAAACGGCTGGCCGACAAAGCGATTTGTCGTCGCCTGCGCGCGGCGCAGAGCGATGAAGAGTTGTATGAGATCATCACCGAAGCAGGAAGCAGCGATGACGCATAACGGCAGTCGCACCTTATCCTTTATCGTACTGAGGAGAAACGGTACATGGTACTGATGATCGTCAGCGGCCGCTCGGGCTCGGGTAAATCCGTCGCTCTGCGAGCGCTGGAAGATATGGGCTTTTACTGCGTGGATAACCTGCCGGTCGTGCTGCTGCCCGATCTGGCACGGTCGCTGGCTGACCGCAATATTTCGGCGGCCGTCAGCATCGACGTGCGGAACATGCCGGAATCACCGGAGATCTTCGAGCAGGCCATGAAAAACCTGCCGGAGTGCTTTTCGCCGCAGCTGCTGTTTCTCGATGCCGATCGCAACACGCTGATCCGTCGATACAGCGACACCCGTCGCCTGCATCCGCTGTCGAGCAAGAATTTGTCGCTGGAAAGCGCCATCGACGAAGAGAGCGATCTGCTGGAGCCCCTGCGCTCGCGGGCCGACCTGATTGTCGATACCTCAGAGATGTCGGTTCACGAGCTGGCGGAAATGTTGCGCACCCGGCTGCTGGGTAAACGTGAACGCGAACTGACCATGGTCTTCGAATCCTTCGGCTTTAAGCACGGTATCCCGATCGATGCCGATTACGTCTTTGACGTGCGCTTTCTGCCAAACCCGCACTGGGATCCGAAGCTGCGTCCTATGACCGGTCTGGATAAACCGGTGGCCGCCTTCCTCGATCGGCACACCGAAGTGCACAACTTTATTTACCAGACCCGGAGCTATCTTGAGCTATGGTTACCGATGCTGGAGACCAACAATCGCAGCTATCTGACGGTGGCCATTGGCTGTACCGGCGGTAAACATCGTTCGGTTTATATTGCTGAACAACTGGCTGACTACTTCCGCTCGCGCGGCAAAAACGTACAGTCTCGTCATCGGACGCTGGAAAAACGTAAATCATGACCGTAAAGCAGACCGTTGAAATCACCAATAAGCTGGGCATGCACGCCCGCCCGGCGATGAAGCTGTTCGAACTAATGCAGAATTTCGATGCCGAGGTGTTGCTGCGCAATGATGAAGGCACGGAGGCGGAAGCCAACAGCGTCATTGCCCTGCTGATGCTGGACTCGGCGAAAGGACGGCAGATAGAGGTGGAGGCCAGCGGTCCGCAGGAAGTGGAAGCCCTCGCCGCGGTGATTGCCCTGTTTAATGCCGGGTTTGACGAAGATTAAACGTGATGCTTCCCGGCGACGGACGACTGGCGACTGTACCAGCCCCGGCGCCGGATTAACCCGCTAATAGAGCTTATGCTCACGCATGAACCCTTCCCCACCCAGCTGTCGCATCTGACGTAAGATCCAGGCCTGGCGGTTGCGCACATAGCCCGAAGGCGCGTCGGCGCGATAGCGGATCGGGTTTGGCAGCACCGCGGCCAGCAGAGCCGCTTCCCCCGGCGTCAACTGGCTGGCGGGCTTATGAAAATAGCGCTGGGCGGCCGCTTCCACGCCAAAAATCCCATCGCCAAACTCGGCAATATTCAGGTAGACGGTCAGGATCCGCTTTTTACTCCACACGGTTTCCATGCCGACGGTCAACCCGGCTTCCAGCCCCTTGCGCAGCCAGCTACGTCCATCCCACAGAAACAGGTTTTTCGCCGTCTGCTGCGACAGCGTTGATGCGCCGCGAATGCGGGTATCGTGACGCTCATTGTGCGCCAGCGCCTTTTCTATCGCCGGGACGTCAAACCCCCAGTGTTCCGGGAACTTCTGATCTTCGGCGGCAATCACCGCCAGCCCCATCCACGGGGAGATGTTATCCATGGCGACCCAGTCGGAGTGCGCCAGATAGTGGACATCTCCGGACAGCCAGGCGCTAACCTGCCGCTCAAGCATGACCGCCGAAAAGGGCACCGGCAGCACGCTAAACAGCGCGATCCCCCCGCCCCAGAAGACGGCGGCGATCAGCAGCAGACGCAGCGCCAGTCGTTTAAGCAGCGCAAAGGGCGCAATGCGGAGCTTCATGCGCTCAGCGCCAGCACGCGGGCGACCAGTTTTTCGATCCCGGTAGCGGCTTGCGCAATATTCTCCGCCAGCATATACGCCGGAGTGGTAACCACTTTGTTCTCTTCATCCACCACGATGTCGTCGACCGGGCAAGGCACATGCTCCGCCCCCATCTCCTCCACCACATCGGCGGTGTCGAGATCGGTCCCGATAGTCATTCGCAGCGGAAACGCAAAGATCTTCGGCAGCAGCGCCGGAGCGATGCACATAAAGCCCAGCGGCTTGCCGGCCTGATGCATCGCCAGCGTCAGGGCCCGCAGGTCGCGGTCCACCTCGCATTCGCTGCCCTCGGCGGCGAAGCTGCTTAAGTTTTTCGCCGCGCCGAAGCCGCCGGGGACGATCAGCGCGTCCAGCGTCTCCTCACGCGCCTGCGCCAGCGGCAGGATGTCGCCGCGGGCGATGCGCGCCGCTTCAACCAGCACGTTGCGTTGCTCGGTCAACGGTTCGCCCGTCAGATGGTTGATGACGTCGCGCTGCGGTTTATCGGGCGCAAAGCAGACCGCCTGCGCGCCGTTGCGCGCGATCGCCAGCAGGGTAATCACTGCCTCATGAATTTCACTGCCGTCGTACACGCCGCAGCCGCTCAGTACCACACCAATTTTTTTCATCGCCTTCGCTCCTCCATGCAACTCGCTGAAACCAGTCAAAAATGTCGATTTACTCGCTATGCTTCACATATTTTACTGATTCATGTAACAAATTAGTTAAGCTTTGCTATCTTAATGAGCGAGCAATCCACTTCTCAGGTTGCGCCACGTAACAACATCACTCAAATCACACTGGCTCAACCACCAGTTCCCTGGTGTTGGCGCAGTATTCGCGCACCCCGGTCTGTCCGGGGTCATTTTTTCCCGGCCTTCGCCACCCACGCCTTCAGAACCGCCACGTCGTTTTGCCACTCGGATTTCATCTCTTCAACCCATTCAGCGACATTATCAGACCAGGCAGGCAGGTCCGGCGTCTGGATCTGCTGACCCAGCTGCTGGATGTGGCGCAGGCCAATAGAGCCCGCAGCCCCTTTGATCTTATGCCCCTCTTCGACGATCCCTTTTTGATCCCGGGCGGTGAGATTAGACTCAAGGACGGACATATAGCCCGGCATCATCTTCTCAAACACCGCGAGGCCATCGTTGATAAGCTTCGGTCCCACCAGTTCGATATATTGCTCAAGCATATCGGTATCCAGCACCGCATCGGCTTTATGCCGATCGGTCGCCGGCGCTTCCTGCGCCTCCTCTTCCGGCGCATCCCAGAATTTTTTAATCATGGCTGTCAGTGCAGGCACCGATAGCGGCTTGCTCAGCACATCGTCCATGCCGGCATCCAGATACTCTTTCTTATTCTTCAGCACGTTGGCGGTCAGGGCCACCAGCGGCGGCAGCTCATCCGCGGCAAAATTCTGTTTTAGCTGACGAGAAATATCCAGTCCCGTCATATCCGGCAGCTGGATATCCAGCAGCACCAGGTCGTACTCGCCAGGCTCAAACATCTCCAGCGCGGCTTTGCCGGTCATCGCGACATCCACGCTGTTGCCCAGCTTTTCCAGCACCGAGCGCGCCACAATGACGTTGAGCTCAATATCTTCCACCAGCAGGACGTTGAGCGCCGGTAATGGCATGTCGTCTTCCGCCAGCGTATCTTCCACTTCTTCCGCAATGGCAGGCGCATGGACGGTGAGCGTAAAGGTCGCCCCTTTACCCGGCTGGCTGGTGACGCTGATATCGCCGCCCATATTGCGCGCCAGGCGACGCGATACGGCGAGGCCAATCCCGGTGCCGGTGGCGGGTTTGCCGCCGTGGCTGTCTTTGACCTGGTAATACATGGCGAATATTTTGTCCTGCTCCGCTTCAGGAATACCAATCCCGGAGTCTTCCACTTCGAAGTGCAGGATATCGCCTTCGTCATAGCGCACGCGGACGTTCACCCCTCCGCCCTGTGGGGTAAACTTCACGGCGTTGCTGATAAGATTCCACAGGATCTGCCGCAGGCGGGTGCCATCGGTGATCACCTTGTGCGGCAGCGGCAGGCTCGGCTCCAGCACAAAGCGCAGTCCCTTCTGCTGCGCCTGCAGACCGGAAAGGTTTTCCAGGTCGGCAAGGAAGCTGGTGAAGTCCACCGGCTGGTTATCGAGCTGCACCTTACGGCGCTCCATTTTATCCATATCGATAATATCATTGAAGATATTCCCCAGCGTCACCGCTGAGACATGGATGGTTTTCAGGTATTTTTCCTGCTCGCTGGTCAGTTCGGTATCCAGCAAAATTCGGCTCAGCCCGACAATCCCGTTCAGCGGGGTACGCAGCTCATGGCTGATGGTGGAGATGAAGGTGGTTTTATCCCGGCTGGCGCGTTCGAGGGCGTCCTGATAGCGTTTTCGTTCGGTGATATCGCGTCCGAAGCCCATCAGACCACGACGCTTACCGACGCGATCGTAGTACGGGACCTTGCGGATTTCGAAGCACGCTTTACGGCCATCGGGATAGTCCAGCCACTGCTCATAGGTCAGCGATACATTGTGGCGGAACACCTTCTCATCGGTTTCCAGCACCTTTTCCGCCGCCTCTTCGCTATAGACATCCTGCGGTTTGAGGTGGATCAGCTGTTTCTCGCTTTTGCCGGTCAGCAGCTCCATCGCCCGGTTACAGCCGGAAAACTCTTTATCCTCATTGCGGTAGAAGACCAGGTCCGGGGAGGCATCGAGGAAAGAGCGCAGAAAGGAGGATTGCTGTTCGAGCTGGATCTGCGTCTCTTCACGCTCTTTCATCTCGATCTTCAGCTGCTCGAGGGTGGTCTCACGCTCGGCTTCCGCCTTTTCACGTTCGCCAATCTCCTGATTCAACTGCGCGATATTGTCTTTCAGCTGCACGTTCAGCTTCAGATCGCGCTCACGCATCTCCTCCAGTTTCTCCACCAGCCGCGAAAGACGCTGGCGGGACTCTTCAAGCTGCTCCACCACCACCGAGAGAAAATAGACCGCCCACGGGGTGATCAGTAGACCGAAGAAGATAGAGCGGATAACGTCGATGCTTTCAACCTGGCCATGCAGCACCATGGTGACCGCCATCTGTACCACGATGGCCAGCACCACCAGCGCAAGTGCCAACAGCATTGAAAAGCGGACCAGACCCAGCTTCATCATCAGGTCGACATAATACTGCGCCAGCATACGAATTTGCTTCATAGGGGATTCCTTCACGACAACTCCGCACAATAATACTCAATTCTGAGCAATGCGCTGTAAGTTGTGCAAAAAATGCGGGAAGGAGCCGATATGACGGCTGGCCGCCGAGGCGAACCAGCCGCGAAAAAGAGGCATGGTCAGGAAGGGGTTAGCGCTTGCTTAGCGCCTCCCAGAGACCTTTGAGGTAGGTCACCCCGAGTGCGCGATCGTATAAACCATAGCCCGGGCGTCCGGTCTCTCCCCAGATAAAGCGGCCATGATCCGGGCGTATATAGCCGTCGAAGCCGTTGTCGTGCAACGCTTGCATCACCTTGTACATATCCAGGGAGCCGTATTCTGACGGATGGGCGCACTCGTAAAAGTCTTTATCCTGCATCAGTTTAATATTGCGGACGTGGGCAAAATGGATCCGCTTGCGGCGGGTAAACTCAGCCAGAATAGCGTATACGTCGTTATCCGGATCTTCGGCAATCGAGCCGGTGCAGAGGGTGATGCCGTTGGCGGGTGAATCGACAGCCCGGCAGATCCAGTCCAGATCGTCGCGGTTTTTGACCACCCGCGGCAGGCCAAATATCGAGTACGGCGGATCGTCAGGGTGGATCGCCATTTTCACGCCCACCTCTTCGCAAACCGGGATCACCGCCTGCAGAAAATAGACCAGGTTCTCCCGCAGCTTATGGTCATCCACCGCGCTATATTTGGCAAACAGGGTCTGCACTTCCGCCAGCCGTTCCGGCTCCCAGCCCGGCAACGCGAAGCCGTTTGAATTCTCAAGCACCTCCTTCACCACGTCTTCCAGCCGCTTATCGATATCTTTCTTCTCAAAAGCCATCGTCAACGAGCCATCCGGCAGGACGTAGTTCATATCCGTCTTCATCCAGTCGAACACCGGCATGAAGTTATAGCAGATGACTTTGACGCCGAAGCGGGCAAGGTGGCGAATGGTCTGCTGATAGTTGGCAATATAGCGGTCACGAGAAGGGAGGCCGATTTTGATGTCGTCATGGATGTTGACGCTCTCTATCACCTCCATTTTCAGGCCTGCGGCATGGGCCTGGCTGACCAGACGCTCAATTTTATCCTCCGGCCATACCTCGCCCACCGCGACGTCATAGAGCGCGCCGACCACCCCCTCCACGCCGGGGACCTGGCGTATATGCTCTAATGAAACCTTATCTTCCTCTGGTCCAAACCAGCGCATTGTCATCTGCATCGTCATCACCTGCTCAACATAGTTTAATTTCACCCTACTACCATACCAGTAATCATAATTGATTGAGCCTTAACTGTCGTGATGGCGATCACATTCCTGCTGACCGGCTCGCCGGTGAGGTCGCTTTCGCTACATTCATAATTTTTCTCAATTTATTTCAATAGATTAATCATTGCCGGGCTTTTTCTGACAACCTTCGCCAAATGTGATCCAGAGCTAGTTATGATCAATTGCATACTTGTATGGTAATAAAAGTCA
Organism: Klebsiella sp. V115_8; assembly: GCF_029967715.1. NCBI lineage: Bacteria > Pseudomonadati > Pseudomonadota > Gammaproteobacteria > Enterobacterales > Enterobacteriaceae > Klebsiella > Klebsiella sp. V115_8. Next base: position 18,672 of record NZ_JASCAR010000030.1, on the reverse strand, counting down.
CGATATTTGTTCAGAAAACAGACAAGGGAAGGAACAGAAATGAGAAGCGTCGTTGTCAAAGAGCCAGGCCAACTGAACATCGAATCACGTCCGGTTCCCGCTCCGGGCGCCCACGAAGTCCGGGTGAAAATCGCCTTTGCCGGGATCTGCGGTTCCGATGTGCATATCTATCAGGGCCACAACCCCTTCGCGAAATATCCCCGCGTGATCGGCCATGAATTCTTCGGCATCATCGATGCCGTCGGCGAACAGGTCTCTCCGGCACGCATCGGCGAGCGCGTCGCAGTCGACCCTGTCGTCAGCTGCGGCCAGTGTTATCCCTGCTCGGTGGGGCGGCCGAATGTCTGTGCGCAGCTCCAGGTCATCGGGGTTCACCGCGACGGCGGATTCAGCGACTACGCCTGCGTGCCGGCGAAAAACGCCTGGCGCATTCCGGAAGCCATCAGCGATCGTCAGGCGACGATGGTTGAGCCTTTTACCATTGCGGCAAACATTACCGCCCAGCTGCAGCCCACGGCGCAGGATATCGCCCTGATCTACGGCGCAGGTCCGATGGGTCTGACGGTGATCCAGGCGCTGAAGGGGGTGTATGGCGTTAAGCATGTGATCGTCGTGGACCGCATTGCCGAACGTCTGCAGATGGCGCGGGACAATGGCGCCGATCTGACGTTGGATAACACTCACCAGCCGCTGGCGGAACAGCTGGCGCAGCGGCAGATAGCCCCCACGCTGGTCATCGATGCCGCCTGCCACCCGGCGATCCTTCAGGAGGCCATTCTCCTCGCCTCTCCCGCCGCACGCATCGGCATACTCGGCTTCTCCGGCGAGGCGTCCACCCTCACCCAGCAAAGCATCACCAGTAAAGAGATCTCCATTTTCTCCTCCCGGCTGAACAGCGGACGTTTTCCGCTGGTCATCGACTGGATGGAGAAAGGCCTTATCCAGCCTGAGGCGTTAATCACCCACTGCATGCCGCTGGAGCAGGTAAAAGAGGCTATGGAGATTTTTGCCAACGATCGGAAAACCTGCTGCAAGGTATTGCTGCAGCTGGGGTAAATGCTAAATAACGGGCGACGTGAATATTGATATCCGTCGCGCCAGAGCTCAATAACATACTCATCACGGTGTCATCATGGGAAAAAATATCCGCTGGATTATCGTCCTGTTATTATTTTTAGTATATATGATTAATTATCTGGACCGGGTGGCGTTATCCATTACGGTACCGATGATTGAAAAGGATCTGGCGCTAAACGCCGAACAGTTTGGTATTATTTTCGGCAGTTTTTTCTTCGGCTACGCGGTATTTAATTTTATTGGCGGTCTGGCCGTGGATAAGTTTGGCGCAACGCTGGTCCTGGGGCTGGCGGTGGGGATGTGGTCGCTATTTTGCGGCTTAACCGCCTTTGCCACCGGCTTTTATTCCATGCTGATGCTGCGCGTCCTCTTCGGGATGGCTGAAGGCCCGATTTGCGCGTCGGCGAACAAGATGATCAACGGCTGGTTTCCTAAGAAGCAAGCGGCTACCGCCGTAGGGCTGCTCAGCGCCGGCTCTCCGCTGGGCGGCGCGGTTGCTGGCCCCATCGTCGGTTATCTGGCTCTCGCATTCGGCTGGCGCCCGGCGTTTATGATTATTTTCGCCATCGGTATTGTATGGATGGTCGTGTGGTTTTTTATTGCCGCCAACTCGCCTGACAAACATAAGCATGTCAGTCAGGAAGAGCTCATGCTCATTAATAAAATGAAGCAAGAGGAGGACGCCCTGGAAACCGTAGAAAATCAAACCGCTCACTCACTGGGTTATTATCTCAAGCAGCCTATTATTCTGGTAACGGCCTTTGCATTCTTCTGCTACAACTATATTTTGTTTTTCTTCCTCAGTTGGTTCCCGTCCTATCTGGTTCAGCAGCACCATCTGGATATTAAACAAATGAGCCTCACCACCATGATCCCATGGATAGTCGGCTTTGTCGGCCTGGCGCTGGGAGGGTATATTTCCGATAAAATTTTTAAACTCACCGGACGCCTGCTGCTGTCGCGCAAAATTGTGCTGGTGGTATGTCTGCTGATGGCCGCCATCTGTGTGGGGCTTGCCGGTACCGTCAGCAGCGTCGTTCCTGCCGTTCTGCTGATGTCGGTCTCCATCTTTTTCCTCTATGTCACCGGCGCGATCTACTGGGCGATTATCCAGGACGTGGTGCATAAATCCCGCGTCGGCGGCACCAGCGGCTTTATCCACCTTATCGGCAGCGTCTCCGGCATCGTGGGGCCGATTGTCACCGGCTATATCGTGCAGTCTACCGGTAAATTCGACAGCGCCTTTGTCCTCGCCGGCACTATCGCCGCGCTCGGCGCCCTGCTGGTACTGTTCGTGATCAAAACGCCACGCGTGACAATGAAAGCCAGTCAGGCATAGTCGACAGCAATACCATGCCCGGCGCAGTCATCACGCCGGGCATCCTCTGAGACTATTTCACCGCCTGGGGCGCGACCCAGCTGCGGCCCAGCGCCGAACCCTGAGCGCCTTGCTCATTCAGATAGCGATCCAGTTCAACCATTCCGGTCCAGCGATTTTCGCACCACAGCGGCGCGAGCAGCGTGGGCCGACGGGCGCTGGCCGATATGCGATGGTAGATCACCTCCGGCGGGGTGTGGCGGATCATCTCCCCGGCGGTGACGGTATACGCCTCCAGTTCGATGCCATCGAGACGACCGGCCTGCCATGCTTTTGCCATAATGCTGCCTTTAACGATATGCAGCGGGTGCAGCTTGATGCCATCCACGCCGGTGGTCACGACCCGCTCCAGCGTCTCGAGGCCGTGCTCCTGGGTCTCCCCGGGCAGGCCGACAATGAGATGCGCGCAAACCTTCAGTCCGCGCTCACGCGCCAGACGCGCGGTACGCTGGTAACAGGCGAAATCATGCCCGCGGTTAATGCGGTGCAGGGTCTTATCATGCGCGGTCTGCAGCCCCAGCTCCAGCCATACCTCATACCCCTGCTGGTGGTATTCACTGAGCAGGTCGAGAACCGCCTCCGGCACGCAGTCCGGGCGGGTGCCGACGCAGAGGCCAACGATATTCGCCTCGCTGACGGCCTGGCGATACATCGAGCGGAGCACCTGCACTTCAGCAAAGGTGCTGGTATAGGCCTGAAAATAGGCCAGATAGCGCTTTGCCCGGTTAACGAGCTGCGCCTGATGGGCGAGCTGTTCGGCAATGGATCGATGCTGCTGGGCTTCATCCGCAAACGAGGCCACGTTACAGAAAGTGCAGCCGCCACGGCCCAGCGTACCGTCGCGGTTCGGGCAGCTAAAACCGCCGTGCAGCGTTAGCTTATGGACCTTTTCGCCATAGCGGCGCAGAAGATCCCCACCAAACATATTGACTAATTTCTGTAACTGCATAATCTGATAGACCGGCCTCAACAAAGGGGGCCAAGCCTGCCACTTTTCGTCACCGACGGCGATGACCTGGATCAATCGTCAGCGCGGCGCCCCGCCTCATTGCATAAACAATCATGATTACTGCAATTTCATTCACCCACAGGGTAATGAGTTTTCCTTATATTTCATCATCGCGCGGCCCTAATCTACTTTATGGTAAAAAACAGTATTAATATCCACCACATAAATTTATAGCAGTCAAATATGCTAATAATGAAATATATTTCAGCGCAGATCGGTAATGCAAAGCCGCGCGCACAGTGAGACAGATCACACTAGTCTTACCCTCTGCAGACGTATCCAAAGCATAAAAAATGGCATTATTTATTTTAAAAACAAAAAGTTAACACCTGTATAGCACATTTTTGTATTAATAAGATTGCCATTTGACGTAAGTGTGGATTCCCGATAAGTTGGGAATCCGCTGGAAGCTTTCTGGATGAGCACTCTGCTCATCATATTTATGCAGTAATTGAGATTCCCTCTTAACAGCAAGTCCTCAAACTTGTGTACCGATGCAAAAAGGATTTAAAGAGGGCGAATGCGAGGTGCAAACCCCGTCGCCATGCTCTTTCTGTGCCTGTGCGCAATCGGTATCGGAGGGGGTCCGTAGAGCCTGGGGAGGTTCACTGATATGTTGTACGACAAATCCCTTGAGAGGGATAACTGTGGTTTCGGCCTGATCGCCCACATAGAAGGCGAACCTAGCCACAAGGTAGTGCGAACCGCGATACACGCACTGGCCCGCATGCAGCACCGTGGCGCAATCCTTGCCGATGGTAAAACCGGCGACGGTTGCGGTCTGCTGCTGCAAAAACCCGATCGTTTCTTCCGCATCGTTGCCGAAGAGCGCGGCTGGCGTTTAGCCAAAAACTACGCCGTTGGGATGCTGTTCCTGAATAAAGATCCTGAACTGGCGAAAGCGGCACGCCGCATCGTTGAAGAAGAACTTCAGCTTGAGACCCTGTCGATTGTTGGCTGGCGCGATGTGCCGACCAACGAAGGCGTGCTCGGTGAAATCGCCCTCTCCTCGCTGCCCCGTATTGAGCAAATCTTTGTTAACGCCCCGGCTGGCTGGCGCCCGCGCGATATGGAGCGTCGTCTGTTTATTGCGCGTCGTCGCATTGAAAAACGCCTGCAGGAAGACAAAGATTTCTACGTTTGTAGCTTGTCCAACCTGGTCAACATCTATAAAGGTCTGTGTATGCCGGCGGATTTGCCGCGCTTCTACCTGGACCTCGCGGACCTGCGCCTGGAGTCGGCTATCTGCCTGTTCCACCAGCGCTTCTCCACCAACACCGTACCACGCTGGCCGCTGGCGCAGCCGTTCCGCTACCTGGCGCACAACGGTGAAATCAACACCATCACCGGCAACCGCCAGTGGGCTCGCGCCCGTACCTATAAATTCCAGACCCCGCTGATCCCGGACCTGCACGACGCCGCGCCGTTCGTTAACGAAACCGGCTCCGACTCCAGTTCAATGGACAACATGCTGGAGCTGCTGCTGGCCGGCGGGATGGACATCGTGCGCGCCATGCGTCTGCTGGTGCCGCCAGCCTGGCAGAACAACCCGGATATGGATCCGGAGCTGCGTTCGTTCTTCGACTTTAACTCCATGCATATGGAGCCATGGGACGGCCCGGCGGGTATCGTCATGTCCGATGGTCGCTACGCGGCCTGTAACCTCGACCGTAATGGCCTGCGCCCGGCGCGCTACGTCATTACCAAAGATAAGCTCATCACCTGCGCCTCTGAAGTCGGCATCTGGGACTACCAGCCGGACGAAGTGGTTGAGAAAGGCCGCGTGGGTCCGGGCGAGCTGATGGTTATCGATACCCGTGCCGGACGCATTCTGCACTCAGCGGAAACCGATGACGATCTGAAGAGCCGCCATCCGTATAAAGAGTGGATGGAGAAAAACGTTCGTCGTCTGGTGCCGTTTGAAGATCTGCCGGACGAAGAGGTTGGCAGCCGCCAGCTGGACGACGATCTGCTGGCCAGCTACCAGAAACAGTTTAACTACAGCGCGGAAGAGCTGGACTCGGTGCTGCGCGTACTCGGCGAAAATGGCCAGGAAGCGGTCGGCTCAATGGGCGATGACACGCCTTTCGCCGTCCTTTCCAGCCAGCCGCGCATTATCTACGATTATTTCCGTCAGCAGTTCGCCCAGGTGACGAACCCGCCTATCGATCCGCTGCGTGAAGCGCACGTCATGTCGCTGGCCACCAGCATCGGGCGCGAAATGAACGTCTTCTGCGAAGCGGAAGGCCAGGCGCATCGTCTGAGCTTCAAATCGCCGATCCTGCTGTACTCCGATTTCAAACAGCTGACGACGATGGAAGAAGAGCACTATCGTGCCGACGTCCTCGACATCACCTTCAACCCGGCAGAGGCTTCCCTCAGCGAGACGGTGAAGGCCCTGTGCGACAAAGCGGAGCAAATGGTACGCGATGGTACCGTGCTGCTGGTTCTTTCTGACCGCAACATCGCCAAAGACCGCCTGCCGGTGCCGGCGCCGATGGCCGTTGGCGCGATCCAGACCCGTCTGGTCGATAAAAGTCTGCGCTGCGATGCCAACATCATCGTTGAAACCGCCAGCGCCCGCGATCCGCATCACTTCGCCGTACTGCTGGGCTTCGGCGCGACAGCTATCTATCCGTACCTCGCCTATGAAACGCTGGCGAAGCTGGTCGACAGCAAAGCTATCGATAAACCGTACCGTGCGGTGATGCTGAACTATCGCAACGGTATCAATAAAGGTCTGTATAAGATCATGTCCAAGATGGGGATCTCGACCATCGCCTCCTACCGCTGCTCGAAGCTGTTCGAAGCGGTCGGTCTGCATCGCGATGTCTCCGATCTCTGCTTCCAGGGCGTGGTCAGTCGCATCGGCGGCGCCGGCTTCGACGATTTCCAGCAGGACCTGCTGAATCTGTCGAAACGCGCCTGGCTGGCGCGCAAGCCGCTGGCTCAGGGCGGTCTGCTGAAGTACGTTCACGGCGGCGAATATCACGCCTACAACCCGGACGTGGTGCGTACCCTGCAGCAGGCTGTGCAGAGCGGCGAGTACAGCGATTATCAACAATACGCGAAGCTGGTTAACGAACGTCCGGCGGCCACGCTGCGCGATCTGCTGGCGCTCAACCCGGGCGAAGACGCCATCAGCATCGACGACGTGGAGCCGGCGAAGGAGCTGTTCAAACGCTTCGATACCGCAGCGATGTCGATCGGCGCCCTGAGTCCGGAAGCGCACGAATCGCTGGCGGAAGCGATGAACAGCATCGGCGGCTTCTCTAACTCCGGTGAAGGCGGTGAAGACCCGGCGCGCTACGGCACCAATAAAGTGTCGCGCATCAAGCAGGTGGCGTCCGGCCGCTTCGGCGTCACCCCAGCCTATCTGGTCAATGCCGACGTTATCCAGATCAAAGTCGCCCAGGGCGCGAAGCCGGGTGAAGGCGGCCAGCTGCCGGGTGATAAAGTCACTCCGTACATCGCCAAACTGCGCTATTCGGTACCGGGCGTGACGCTGATCTCCCCGCCGCCGCACCACGATATCTACTCTATCGAGGATTTGGCGCAGCTGATTTTCGACCTCAAGCAGGTCAACCCGAAAGCGATGATTTCGGTCAAACTGGTTTCTGAACCGGGCGTGGGCACCATCGCCACCGGCGTAGCCAAAGCTTATGCCGACCTGATCACCATCGCCGGCTACGACGGCGGCACCGGGGCGAGCCCGCTCTCTTCCGTGAAATATGCCGGCTGTCCGTGGGAGCTTGGTCTGGTGGAAACCCAGCAGGCGCTGGTCGCTAATGGCCTGCGTCATAAGATCCGTCTGCAGGTGGATGGCGGCCTGAAAACCGGCCTCGATATCATCAAAGCGGCGATCCTCGGCGCGGAAAGCTTCGGTTTCGGTACCGGCCCGATGGTGGCGCTGGGCTGTAAATACCTGCGTATTTGCCACCTGAACAACTGCGCGACCGGCGTGGCGACCCAGGATGACAAACTGCGTAAGAACCACTATCACGGTCTGCCGTTCAAAGTGACCAACTACTTTGAATTTATCGCCCGTGAAACCCGCGAGCTGATGGCCCAGCTGGGCGTCAAGCGCCTGGTGGATCTGATTGGCCGCACCGATCTGCTCAAAGAGCTGGATGGGTTCACCGCCAAGCAGCAGAAACTGGATCTGGGTAAACTGCTGGAGACCGCAGAGCCGCATCCTGGCAAAGCGCTGTACTGCACCGAAAATAACCCGCCGTTCGATAACGGCGTGCTCAACGCCCAGCTGCTGCAGCAGGCGAAACCGTACGTGGATGAAAAGCAGAGCAAAACGTTCTGGTTCGATATCCGCAATACCGACCGCTCTGTGGGGGCCTCGCTGTCCGGGTATATTGCCCAGACCCATGGCGACCAGGGACTGGCGGGCGACCCGATCGTCGCTCACTTTAGCGGCACCGCGGGCCAGAGCTTCGGCGTGTGGAACGCCGGCGGCGTGGAACTGCATCTGACGGGCGACGCCAACGACTATGTCGGCAAAGGCATGGCGGGCGGTCTGCTGGCCATTCGTCCGCCGGTGGGCTCCGCTTTCCGCAGCCACGAAGCCAGCATTATCGGCAACACCTGCCTGTACGGCGCGACCGGTGGTCGTCTGTACGCCGCAGGCCGCGCAGGTGAGCGTTTCGCGGTGCGTAACTCCGGCGCCATCACCGTGGTGGAAGGCATCGGCGACAACGGCTGTGAATACATGACCGGCGGTATCGTCTGCGTGCTCGGTAAAACCGGCGTCAACTTTGGCGCAGGGATGACCGGCGGCTTTGCCTATGTCCTGGATGAAGATGGCGACTTCCGTAAACGCGTGAACCCGGAGCTGGTGGAAGTGCTGGACGTTGACTCTCTGGCTATCCATGAAGAGCACCTGCGCGGTTTAATCACCGAGCACGTGCAGCTTACCGGTTCGCAACGCGGCGAAGAGATCCTCGCCAACTGGCCGGCCTTCTCCGCGAAGTTTGCGCTGGTTAAACCGAAGTCCAGCGATGTTAAAGCACTGTTGGGTCACCGTAGTCGTTCCGCAGCTGAGCTGCGGGTGCAGGCGCAGTAAGGGGTTAAGATGAGTCAGAACGTTTATCAATTTATCGACCTGCAGCGCGTTGATCCGCCAAAGAAACCGCTGAAGATCCGTAAAATTGAATTTGTGGAAATTTACGAGCCGTTTTCAGAAGGCCAGGCCAAGGCGCAGGCGGATCGCTGCCTCTCCTGCGGCAACCCGTACTGCGAGTGGAAGTGCCCGGTGCATAACTACATCCCGAACTGGCTGAAGCTGGCCAACGAGGGGCGTATTTTTGAGGCGGCTGAGCTGTCGCACCAGACCAACACCCTGCCGGAAGTCTGCGGGCGCGTCTGCCCGCAGGACCGCCTGTGTGAAGGCTCCTGTACGCTGAACGATGAGTTCGGCGCGGTGACCATCGGCAACATCGAACGCTATATCAATGATAAGGCATTCGAGATGGGCTGGCGTCCGGATCTCTCCGGTGTGAAACCGACCGGTAAAACCGTCGCGATCATCGGCGCTGGCCCGGCGGGCCTCGCCTGTGCCGACGTGTTGACCCGCAACGGCGTCAAGGCGGTGGTGTTTGACCGCCATCCGGAAATCGGCGGCCTGCTGACCTTCGGTATCCCGGCGTTCAAGCTGGAAAAAGAGGTGATGACCCGCCGCCGGGAGATCTTCACCGGCATGGGCATTGAGTTCAAACTCAATACCGAAGTGGGCCGCGACGTGCAGCTCGACGACCTGCTGAAAGAGTACGATGCCGTGTTCCTCGGCGTCGGCACCTATCAGTCGATGCGCGGCGGACTGGACAATGAAGACGCCCCGGGCGTCTACGACGCGCTGCCGTTCCTGATCGCCAACACCAAGCAGATCATGGGCTTTGGCGAAACCGCCGATGAGCCCTACGTCAGCATGGAAGGCAAACGCGTGGTCGTTCTCGGCGGTGGCGATACCGCGATGGACTGCGTTCGTACCTCCGTCCGTCAGAATGCGGCGCACGTGATCTGCGCCTATCGTCGTGACGAAGAGAACATGCCGGGTTCAAAACGCGAAGTGAAAAACGCGCGTGAGGAAGGCGTTGAGTTCCAGTTCAACGTCCAGCCGCTGGGCGTGGAAGTGAATGCCAACGGCAAAGTGTGCGGCGTGAAGATGGCGCGCACCGAGATGGGCCAGCCGGATGCGAAAGGCCGCCGTCGCGCGGAGATCGTCGCCGGCTCTGAGCACGTGGTGCCGGCAGACGCCGTCGTCATGGCGTTTGGCTTCCGTCCCCACAGCATGGAGTGGCTGGCGAAGCACAGCGTCGAGCTGGACTCCCAGGGCCGCATCATTGCGCCGGAAGGCAGCGAGAACGCCTTCCAGACCAGCAACCCGAAAATCTTCGCCGGTGGCGATATCGTTCGCGGTTCCGACCTAGTGGTCACCGCGATTGCGGAAGGACGTAAAGCGGCTGACGGGATCCTCAACTACCTTGAAGTCTGATTAGGCCCGGAGTCTCAGCGCATAAAAGCCCGATGGTTAACGACATCGGGCTTTTTTATTGCCCATTCGCCGGGCAAACCGCCGCTTTCAGCGCCGTATTATACCAGCCGCAGATATGTTCTAAGCGGGTGATCGCCGAGCCGACGGTCACCGCCCACGCGCCGCAGCGCATTGCCTCAGCCGCCTGCGCAGGCGTATTGTAGCGTCCCTCAGCGACTACTCTGCAGCCCGCGGCGCTCAGGCTTTTCACCAGCGCCAGATCCGGCTCGGCCGGTGTCTCCTCTGCGGTATAGCCTGAGAGGGTGGTGCCAACCATATCGAAGCCCAATTGCCAGCATTCAAGGGCATCGTCGAGAGAGGAACAATCTGCCATCGCATTTTTCCCCTGGCGGTGAATTGCCGCCAACAACGATGCGACAGAGGCCGGACGCTGACGCCGCGTGCCGTCAACCGCAATGATATCGGCCCCTGCCTGCGCCAGGGCATTCACATCCTCAAGCCACGGCGTAATTCGCACCGGGCTATCATGCAGATCGCGCTTAATCAGCGCGATAACAGGCACCGTCACTAACGGACGAACGGCCTGCAGGTTGGCCAGACCTTCTATGCGCAGCGCCACCGCCCCCGCCTGCTCCGCCGCCAGCCCCATCGCCGCGACGATGGCGGGGTTATCCAGCGGGCTGCCCGGCACCGGCTGGCAGGAGACAATTAATCCGCCATGGTGACGGATACGCTGGTCCAGTTGTGCGAGTAAAGACATGTCGGCTCCCTGAAAGCTACCTGTGGCGATGACAGTACCAGCCATGGGGCGCCTCGTTTGTGGCAGAGTTAACAAAGCGGACAGACAAAAAAACAGGCCCAGCAGGGCCTGTCAGAGAAGGGATTTACTTCACCACGCGCAGCGCCGGGCGACCGCCGCGCGGCGGCGGCGTGTCGTCAGGATCGTCGTCGTGATTATCGGGCTTATCGCCATCAATCACCGACATCACCGTTTCGCTTTCATTCTCAGGCGCGACGTCATCATCGTTGAGGCTGCTGACGTCTTCGTCATAGGCCGCTTCCGGTTCAAACATCGTGCCGGCGCCGTTCTCACGGGCATAGATGGCGAGTACCGCAGCCAGCGGGACAGATACGTTGCGCGGCACGCCGCCAAAGCGCGCGTTGAAGCGCACTTCGTCGTTCGCCAGCTCAAGATTACCTACCGCACGCGGGGCAATATTGAGAACGATTTGCCCGTCGCGCGCATACTCCATCGGCACGAGCACGCCCGGCAGCGTGACATCCACCACCAGATGAGGCGTCAGCTGGTTATCCAGCAGCCAGTCATAAAACGCCCGCAGCAGATACGGGCGACGCGGCGTCAGCTGTGATACATCCATTATTTAGCCCCGACCGAGGCGCATTTCACGCTCGGCTTCAGTTAAAGAGGCGAGGAAGGAATCACGCTCAAATACGCGAGTCATATAGCCTTTGAGCTCTTTCGCGCCTGCGCCAACCAGCTCCACACCGAGAACCGGCAGACGCCACAGCAGCGGCGCCAGGTAGCAATCCACCAGGCTGAACTCATCGCTCAGGAAGTAAGGTTTCTGGGTGAACACCGGCGCGATGGCCAGCAGTTCTTCACGCAGTTGCTTACGCGCAGCATCAGCTTGCGCTGCGGTACCGCTCTGGATGGTGTTCATCAGCGAATACCAGTCCTTCTCGATACGTTGCATATACAGACGGCTTTCGCCACGCGCCACCGGATAAACCGGCATTAACGGCGGGTGCGGGAAACGCTCATCCAGGTATTCCATAATGATGCGGGATTCCCACAGAGTGAGCTCACGATCCACCAGCGTCGGTACGCTTTGATTCGGGTTGAGGTCAATCAGATCCTGAGGCGGGTTGTCCTTCTCCACGTGCTCTATCTCAAAACTGACACCCTTCTCGGCCAGCACAATGCGGACCTGATGGCTATAGATGTCAGTAGGACCAGAAAACAGCGTCATTACCGAACGTTTGTTGGCAGCGACAGCCATGAAAACCTCCAGGTATATTCAGAATTTTGTACTGCTGCCAGCCACTCATGGCCGGCCAGATGTAAAAACCCCAGTAGCGCGATGTCACCTTCGTTCACGAATAAAACAAAAAATGAACAATCACCAGCATTTGGGCAGAAAATTGGATGATAGTTTACCAGATTTTGAAGACGTTGTGGTGAGGGGATTCTGGAAATGCTGAAAAAGTGGCAAGAACCGGCGGTAAGCTTGTGGATAACAGCCGTTTTATCCATAAAAAAACCCGCCGGAGCGGGTTTTTTCGCAAATTGTTCTGCGTGAGCAGAAAACAATTAACGTTTGGAGAACTGCGGACGACGACGTGCTTTACGCAGACCGACTTTCTTACGTTCAACCTGACGAGCGTCACGAGTGACGAAGCCAGCTTTACGCAGTTCAGAACGCAGGGACTCGTCGTACTCCATCAGAGCGCGGGTGATACCGTGACGGATCGCACCAGCCTGACCAGAGATACCACCACCTTTAACAGTGATGTACAGATCCAGTTTCTCAACCATGTCGACCAGTTCCAGCGGCTGACGAACTACCATGCGGGCAGTTTCACGACCGAAGTACTGTTCCAGAGAACGCTGGTTGATAACGATTTTGCCGTTGCCCGGTTTGATGAAAACGCGAGCTGCGGAACTTTTGCGGCGACCAGTGCCGTAGTATTGATTTTCAGCCATTGCCTATAATCCCGATTAGATGTCAAGAACTTGCGGTTGCTGTGCCGCGTGGTTGTGCTCGTTACCCGCGTAAACTTTCAGTTTACGGTACATAGCACGACCCAGCGGGCCTTTTGGCAGCATGCCTTTAACCGCGATTTCAATCACACGCTCAGGACGGCGGGCAATCATCTCTTCAAAGGTCGCTTCTTTGATACCACCGATGTGGCCGGTGTGGTGGTAGTACATTTTGTCTTCGCGCTTGTTGCCGGTAACAGCAACTTTTTCTGCGTTCAGAACGATGATGTAATCACCGGTATCAACGTGCGGAGTGTATTCCGCTTTGTGCTTACCGCGCAGGCGACGAGCCAGTTCAGTAGCCAGACGGCCCAGAGTTTTACCGGTCGCGTCAACAACATACCAGTCGCGTTTTACGGTTTCTGGTTTAGCTGTAAAAGTTTTCATTAAAAGCTTACCCAAATAATAAGTTACACGTTGGTGAACACCCAAACGTTTAGTCAGTTGAGGTTCACACGACATTGTCCAGCAAACCTACCCCTTCGAATAGCCTATGCCGGCACATAGAAAGTTTCGGGAAAAAAACCTTCTCGTAACGTGGGGTCGCAAGATTATAGAGAAGTCGGGGTCAAAGATCGACCCCTTTATGAGATTTTTCAGGCAGCTCCCGGGGCGGCCCTGCGGCCCTGAATTCACCGGGAAAAAGTATCCTGTCAGGGCATATGCGGGCGCGTGAGGTACTCTTCGCTCTGCATCTCCTGCAGACGCGACAGACAGCGCTGAAACTCAAACTTCAGCCGCTCTCCCTGATAAATGTCGTACAGCGGCACCGCCGCGCTGACCACCAGCTTCACATGGCGCTCATAGAACTCATCCACCAGGGCGATAAAGCGCCGGGCTTCGCTCTCCAACTGCGCGGTCATCACCGGCACATCGAACAGCATCACGGTGTGGAACAGGCGGGAGAGCGCGATATAGTCATGCTGGCTGCGGGCATCCACGCACAGCGTGGCGAACGACGCCGCCAGCGTCTGGTTTTCCACGCCGAGGGTCGGCAGCTCGCGATGGTTGATCTCCAGCGTCGGCCCGGCAGCGCGCGGCGCGCCGGCCAGCGCCAGCCACAGTTTATCCATCTGTTCGCGGGTGTCGTTATTCAGCGGCGACAGCCACAGGTGCGCTTGGGTCAGGGTACGCAAGCGATAATCGATGCCGGCATCAACGTTCATAATATCGCAATGCTGCTTGATGGCGTCGATAGCGGGCAGAAAACGGGCGCGCTGCAGGCCATTGCGATAGAGCTCATCCGGCGGAATATTGGAGGTCGCCACCAGCGTGATGCCGCGGGCGAACAGGGCTTTCATCAGACCGCCCAACAGCATGGCGTCAGTAATATCGGAGACAAAAAACTCGTCGAAACAGAGCACGTCGGTTTCTGCTTTAAAGCGGTCGGCGACAATGTCCAGCGGGTCGCTATGGCCCTGCAGGGTGGTCAGCTCTTCGTGCACCCGCAGCATAAAGCGATGGAAATGCAGGCGCTGCTTACGCTCGCCCGGCAGGCTCTGGTAAAACAGGTCCATCAGCCAGGTTTTCCCTCGCCCCACGCCGCCCCACATATACAGGCCGCGGACAGGCGTCGCCTCGGCTGCTGGTTCGCGCTTACCCAGCAGTTTGCCGAATTTCGCGCGCAAACCGCCGCCTGACGCGACGGGCGCGGGCTGAGTCTGCAGTTCCTGGTAAATGGTATCGAGGCGGCTCACCGCTTCTTGCTGGACGTCGTCGGGTTGATGGCTGCCCTCTTTCAGGGCTGAAAGGTAACGCGATGTTGGAGACAGGCTTTGCATGATCTAATTGTTATTCCTTGAAAACCGTGATGTCGAAGCTCACGATTGACGAAAAAAAGGCCGTTCTACACTACGCGATGATACGCCAGGATTCCACTTCTGTGGAATTAGCGGTTATAGTGGCACTATCGGGCGCAGGCGGAGAGCCTAAGAGCCACCCTACGGAACCACAATACAACGGGAGATGTTCATGACCTGGGAATACGCGCTAATTGGGTTAGTCGTCGGTATCATCATTGGTGCCGTCGCCATGCGTTTCGGCAACCGCAAACTGCGCCAGCAGCAGGCGCTGCAGTTCGAACTGGAAAAGAATAAAGCCGAGCTTGAGGAGTACCGTGAAGAGCTGGTCAGCCATTTTGCGCGCAGCGCCGAGCTGCTGGATAACATGGCGCACGACTACCGTCAGCTGTATCAGCATATGGCGAAAAGCTCTAACAACCTGCTGCCGGATTCCATGGCAGACGCCAACCCGTTCCGCAACCGCCTGGAAGAGTCTGAAGCCAGCAACGATCAGGCGCCGGTCCAGATGCCGCGCGACTACTCCGAAGGCGCATCCGGATTACTGCGCGGTGGCGCAAAACGCGATTAAACAATCGCCTCTGATAAAATATTCTCCGGGCGCGCCCATCGCGCCCGCTCCTTCCCCCACTTCCCGGCTACAATTTAAACCAGTCCCCACATTGTTACCTGCGCAAAAATTCAATAACATCAGGTTATTCAGGACATTTTTCCATACACCTCAGGTTACGAGAGCCAGCATCTAATGAAGAAACAGACTTTGCTGTTGAGTGCGTTAGCGTTAAGCATTGGGTTATCGTTGTCGGTTCTGCCTCCGGCAGCAGCATCCTTACCGACTCAGGTGCCCGGCCAGGGCGCGTTACCAAGCCTGGCGCCGATGCTGGAAAAGGTCCTGCCGGCGGTAGTCAGCGTCCAGGTGGAAGGCACTGCCTCGCCGACGCTCAATATGCCGGAAGAGCTGAAGAAATATTTTGGCGATAACGCCCCGCAAGAGCAGGCGCAGCCGTTCGAAGGGCTTGGCTCCGGCGTCATTATCGACGCAGCGAAAGGCTACGTGCTGACCAATAACCACGTCATCAATCAGGCGCAGAAGATCAGCGTCCAGCTGAACGATGGTCGTGAATTTGATGCCAAACTGGTCGGTAGCGATGAACAGAGCGACATTGCTCTGCTGCAGCTGATTAAGCCGTCAAACCTGACGCAAATCGCCATTGCTGACTCCGATAAACTCCGCGTCGGCGACTTCGCCGTCGCCGTCGGCAACCCGTTCGGTCTTGGTCAGACCGCCACCTCCGGCATTATCTCTGCCCTTGGCCGCAGCGGCCTGAACCTTGAAGGGCTGGAGAATTTCATCCAGACCGATGCCTCCATCAACCGCGGCAACTCCGGCGGCGCGCTGTTGAACCTCAACGGCGAGCTTATCGGGATCAACACCGCGATCCTGGCGCCGGGCGGCGGCAGCATCGGCATCGGCTTCGCCATCCCGAGCAACATGGCGAAAACCCTCGCCGACCAGCTCATTCAGTTTGGCGAAATCAAGCGCGGCCTGCTGGGCATTAAAGGCATGGAAATGAGCGCCGATATCGCCAAGGCGATGAACCTCAACGTTCAGCGCGGCGCCTTCGTCAGTGAAGTGCTGCCAAACTCCGGGTCCGCCAAAGCGGGGATCAAATCCGGCGACGTCATCGTTAGCCTGAACGGCAAGCCGCTGAATAGTTTTGCCGAACTGCGCTCGCGGATCGCCACCACCGAGCCGGGGACCAAAGTCAAACTGGGCCTGCTGCGCGATGGAAAACCGGTCGATGTCGAAGTGACGCTGGATAAGAGCACCTCCTCCACCGCCAGCGCTGAGCTGATTATCCCGGCTCTGCAGGGTGCCTCGTTCAGCGACGGTCAGATGAAAGATGGCACCAAAGGGGTGGTGATCGATAATGTCGATAAAGGCAGCGCCGCCGCCCAGGTCGGCCTGCATAAGGATGACATTATCATTGGCCTTAACCGCGAGCGTATTCATTCGATTGCCGAATTACGCAAAGTGCTCGAAGGCAAACCGCCGGTCATCGCCCTGAACGTGATCCGCGGCAACGAAAGCATCTATCTGCTGCTGCGCTGATTGTCTCCCCGGACATCGCCGCCATGTGCGATGTCCGGACAACTCATGCTATGCTGCGCCTGACCATTCATTAACGATATCTGCATCATGCCTGGAAAGTTATTACGTTCAGTACTCATCGGTTTGCTTGTCGGGGGCCTGCTGTTGGCCCTGATGCCCTCGCTGCGCCAGTGGCAGCTAGCGCCGACCACCCAGAACGATACGGCAGACGACTCCCCGGCGAGCTATAACGCCGCCGTACGCCGCGCCGCGCCCGCCGTAGTGAACGTCTATAACCGCGCCCTGAACAGCACCAGCCATAATCAGCTGACGCTTGGCTCCGGGGTGATCATGGACCAGCGCGGCTATATCCTGACCAACAAGCATGTGATTAACGATGCCGACCAGATTATCGTCGCTCTGCAGGACGGCCGGGTCTTCGAAGCGCTGCTGGTAGGCTCCGATTCCCTGACCGACCTCGCGGTGCTGAAGATCAACGCTACCGGCGGGCTGCCGGTGATCCCGATCAACCCGAAACGCACGCCGCACATCGGCGATGTGGTGCTGGCGATTGGCAACCCCTATAACCTGGGACAGACCATCACCCAGGGGATCATCAGCGCCACAGGGCGCATTGGCCTCAACCCCACCGGCCGCCAGAATTTCCTGCAGACTGACGCCTCGATCAACCACGGTAACTCCGGCGGGGCGCTGGTGAACTCCCTCGGCGAGCTGATGGGGATTAACACCCTCTCCTTTGACAAGAGCAACGACGGCGAAACGCCTGAAGGCATTGGCTTTGCGATCCCGTTCCAGTTAGCGACCAAAATTATGGACAAGCTGATCCGGGATGGCCGTGTGATCCGCGGCTATATCGGCATTAGCGGCCGGGAGATCGCCCCGCTGCACGCGCAGGGCGGCGGGATCGATCAGATCCAGGGGATCGTCGTTAACGATGTCGCGCCGGACGGACCGGCCGCGCAGGCGGGGATCCGCGCCAACGACGTGATCATCTCCGTGAATGACAAACCCGCGGTCTCCGCGCTGGAGACAATGGATCAGGTGGCCGAGATCCGCCCGGGTTCGGAAATTCCGGTGGTCATCATGCGTGATGATAAGAAAATCACGCTCCATATCGCCGTCCAGGAATACCCGGCCACCAACTAAGCGGCTCCCCGTTTGGGGAGCCACGTTAATCGCTAAATACCGGACCGGCCGGGAATCTGACCAAAAACCCGGTCACCGCCAGCAGCGATCTCAGCGCGGGCCAGACAACCTGTCGCTCGCGAAGCTCATCATCCAGCGTCAGTAGCGCAAACTCTCCCTTCTCACCCAGCACGCCACCCTGCCAGAGCAGGCGCTGCGCCTGCTGCCGCGCCCAGGGCGACTCGCTCTTCCAGGCCAGCAAATGTAGCAGCGCCTGCTGCAGACAGACGCTGTGGGAATGGTTATCCCGCCGCAGCCGCCGGTAGACGGGCAGGGACACGCTGCGCACGGTATAAAATCCACTGCCCGCCTCTTCATCGCCTTCAGGGATAGCGCGGGCGAACTGCCCCGCCACGTCGCACAGCCGGTTGTGCGTCAGCGGAAGTTGCCGGGCGCTGAGCGCCCCGGCCGCCATGCACAGCAGACCGCTGCGCTGCAGCGAGGGCGTCGCGGGGCGCACGACCGCCGCCGGTAAGGCAGTCACCGCCCGTGTCGCCTCGTCAGCGTTGTGGTCAGCGCCGGCCTCATAACAGCTGGCCAGCAGCGCTTCACCAGGCGTGGCGTTCAGCGGGGGCGAAAGCAGGTTCAGCGCCGGCTGCAGTTGTGCAAGTTCATCGCCTGACGCCAGCATGGCGTCAACCACCGCCACCCGTGTTGATGTCCGGTTTTCCGGACAGCATGCTATGGCTTCATTCATCACCGTCTCCTTATGAGAAATCTCCGCGGCCGACATGCCAGCCGCGGAAACAGGCCGGCCTACATCGCCAGCACGTACTTGAGCATCACCCCGGCGGCGATCGCCGAGCCGATCACCCCCGCCACGTTCG
>NZ_JASCAR010000029.1:0-109355 GCF_029967715.1 Klebsiella sp. V115_8 | reverse complement strand
AGGCCCACCATTGCACTGGATCCGTAGGCCCGCGCAAGCGTAGCGCCGCCGGGCATGGCCACAGCCAGGGAGCCGCCAGTATGCCGGGTGGCGGCTACGCCTTACCCGGCCTACAAACTAAGCACAGCGCAAGCCGGGGAATTTCCCAGTCGCGGCGTTACGCCTTACCCGGGCTACCGGACAGTGTAAACAGTAGCCCGGCTAAGCGCAGCGCAAGCCGGGGAGTTTCCCGGATAGCGCAAACCGCGAATAGCGCTTAGTCCGGCAGCGAACCGGCGAGGTTGCGCGCCGAAACGCTCTCGCTGACCGGCGCGGGCGGCTCCGGCGCCTTAGCCGGGGCGGCCGCTGGTGCGGCTGTCGGGGCGGAAGAGGCCGGCTGGATCTCAAGGAACGAGGCCAGCATCTTGCGCAGCGTTTCCGGTTTCGTGTCTTCCGCCAGCAGCGCCGCCAGCATCGACGGCAAGCGGCTATCGACTTCCCCTAACGCCAGCCCCGCCAGCAGCGCCGTGCGCGACATATCGCCGCGGTCGCCGCGATGGTGGGCCTCAATTTTTGCGTCCGCGAAGCGCTCGCTGGCGCTGATATCCGGGCGCAGGTAAATCAGCACTTTTCTGCGTTCCAGAGTCATAGACGCTCCTTAGCCAATAATTTTCAGACCACGCACCAGGGCGAACTGCGGCTCTTCAGCCACCACGAAACGGTCCTCACGCAGGCCCATACGTTCACGAATGGCATCGGCAACCAGCGGCGCGCCGCCGCCAATCACGATGGCATGCGAGTAGCCTTTAAAGCTATCGATAGCCGTCAGGACGCGGGTGGTCAGACGTTCGATGCTGTTAGTGATCACCTTTTTCACCTCAGAAACCGCATCCGGATCGTTGATGTTATCGGTCAGGTACGCTTCGTCATGGCGATTGATAATGATCTGGTCGACGTTATAGCTTGAGGTATCGGTATTCGCCCGCGCCAGCGCCAGCTTAACGGCGTCGGTCACCAGCGATACGCCCAGCTTCGGGTCGCCGTAAATGCGCGAAACCGAGGTCATCTGCCCGGCGACCATCGAAATATCGAGCGTGGTGCCGCCGAGGTCGATAATCAACACCGAATGGGAGGGCTTGAGTTCATCGCACAGGCTAATGCCCGCCGGAATCGATTCCGGGCGCACGGTGACTTTGGTGATGTTGAACACCACGCCTTTATTCAGCTTAACTTCGCGCAGCAGGCTCTTTTTCTTACGCTCAATGTTGTCGAGGCGATATTGCGCATCCTCGTCATAAAATTCAGTCAGCGGCAGCGTCACAACTATTTCGACGTCCTGTGGCTCAAGACCGCTGGTCAGCAGCGCGTGATGGACAGCGATGGAGTTCAACGGGCTGTACTGCCAGTCAATATTATTGGTCGGGAGCGCATCGGGAGTGATCAGGTCGAATGAGTACTTTTCATCATCCACGGTGTAGTTAAAGGGCTTCCCGGAACCGAAGGTGGCAGACCAGCCGCGTTTAAAACTATTGGGGCTGATATGGGTGAAAGTTTCGCCATCTTGCTCCCACAGCATTTTGATATTGGTTGAACCATCATCGATAAAAATGCGCATCGCATTGCTCCATCACTGAGACAAATAAGAGAAAAATGTAACAACCAAAAGAGTAGCAAGAGTTAAAAAGCAGCGCAAGAGCACGAAAAAGAGACAATTCCGAGTTTTAATTGAGAACAATTGGAGCAAATAACAACTTCATGAACCTAGATAGAGAACATTTTGAGACAAATTAGAGAAATACGTTTTCTCTTTTCATCCGCTTTCAACGCTCATTTTTGTCCAAAAAAGAGAGTATCCCTCCCCTCTTTCGTCAGCTGTTTTCGAACGCTTTTTACACCTGGTTGGGTACCACAATGGGCCGTTCCGGCTCAGCCACATTTTCCGGTACCCGACGATATTTATCCAGCAGGTGAATCTGAATGCGACGCAGCATATCGCCGTTGAGCTTGTAATAGCGGAAATAGAGAAACAGCGTCAGGGCAAAAAAGAGCGTCGGCAGCGCAATCATAATCGCCTGCATCCCCAGCAGCGTCTGGGACGACTGGGCCACATTCGGCACATAACCGATGATACCGAGCACGATGGCGATAAACCAGGCCGCGAACGCCGAGCCCGCTTTCACCACCAGCGTCTGCACCGAATAGGCGATACTTTCGCAGCGGATGTTCATCGTATATTCGCCGTAGTCGACGGTATCGGCCACCATAATAACCTGCAGCACCCAGAACAGCGCGGTGCCGATATTCAACAGCACGCCGGCCAGCGAAATCAGCGCGACGTTGTAGACCCCGCTCAGCGCCATCAGCAACAGCACGCCGCAGCCCAGCACCGGCATGATCGAAGCGCCCGCCCACAGAATGCGCCGCGACAGCCCTTTCACCAGCCGCGGAAACAGCACCAACGTCAGCAGGTTCGCCGCGCCGGCGTAGGACATGTAATACGGGAACATCTCCGCGCTGCCAATCACGTAGGTAAAGTAGTAAATCGCAAAGCCAGCGATAATATTCGCCGCCGTGTTATAGGCCAGCGCCATGCCCAACAGGCAGGCCAGCTGATCGTTTTTATAGATCAGCGCCACCATCTGGCGCAGTGAGAGATGGCTGGCATCCTCGCTCACGCCGCTATCCGAGGAGTAAACCTCGTGGACGTTACGCAGCGTGACGAGGGTGGAAACCACGAAGAAGGCGATCAACACCAGGGTGAACATCTGGAAACCGAAACCGCGGTCGGCGCCGCCCACGGCGCTGACAAACGGCAGCGTGACGCCGGCAGTGACGAATCCCGCCAGGCTGGCGAAAAAGCGTGGATACGGCACCAGCTGTTCACGTTCGCGTTTATCAAGGGTAATGGTCGGCACCAGCGACCAGAACGGCACATCCATGATGGTGTAGGTGAACCCCCACAGCAGGTAGGTCAGCCACACCCATGCCAGCAGCGCCCCGCCGGAGAAGTGATGGGCGCTGAACAGCATATACAGCACCACCGAGTTGGTTATCGTGCCAATCAGGATCCACGGTTTGAATTTCCCCCATCGCGATCGCGTACAGTTGACGATCCAACCCATGATCGGATCGGCTATCGCATCGAGGATCCGCGCCACCAGAAACAAGGTGCCGACCACCCCAACCGACAGTCCAACAATATCGGTGTAGTAATACATCAGGTACATGTAGACGATACCGATAGCGAAATCTTTACCAAAGGCACCAAATCCGTAGCTGAGCTTTGTTGTCATTGAAATACTCATAGGGTACAGGTCGCTGTCGCCAGCGCCTCCTTCAGTGTTTGATAGAGCATGCAGGACGCCGCCGGGTCGTTGCCCCCGGCGGCATGAGAAAATTAACGATGCAGCCAGGACGGCAGCCAGTCGCCGTGGCTGGCGATCAGATCGTCCACCAGCGCGTAGATCTCTTCGATCCCCAGCACCGCGGCGGTGTGCGGATCCATCATCGTGGCGTAATAGACGTAATCGCGATTTTCGGTGAGGATCGCCTCCGTGAGCAGCGTCTGCACGTTGATGTTGGTCTGCATCAGCGCCGCCAGATACGCCGGCAGCGCGCCCACTTTGGTCGGCTGAATGCCGTTGGCGTCCACCAGGCAAGCCACTTCCACGCAGCAGCCCTGCGGCAGGTTGTCGATAAGGCCGTCATTGCGTACGTTGCCATACACCACGCTTGGCTCGCCGGTCCAGATGGCGTTCATGATGGTGCTGGCATACTCACGGGATGGCTTCACCTCGATGCGCTCGCCGCGCTGATAGCTCTCCAGCTCCTGATGCCAGTTGGCCAGTTGCTCGACGCAGCGTTTCGGGTATTCATCCAGCGGCACTTTATAGCGGGCGATAAGGTCCTCGCGGCCCGGCTTGATAAACCATGGCGTGTATTCGGCAAAATGCTCCGATGACTCGGTCACAAAGTAGCCGAGCTTTTTGAACATCTCATAGCGGACGATGTTTTCGCAGCGCGGGTTACCGTGCAGGTTAGGCTTCGGCGCGCGCCCATCGGCGTAGGCCTGCAGCAGGTCGGGATAGAGGCTGACATAGCTGCCGTCGGCGAGCTTTTTCTCCAGCGAGAGATAGAACGCCATATGGTTAATCCCGGCGCAGCGGTAGCGTAAATCCGCCGGGTTGAGGTCAAGATCGCGCGCCAGTTCTTCCGCCGTTCCCTGCACCGAGTGGCACAGGCCAACCTGTTTAATATGCGGGTAGCGGGCGTACATGGCCCAGGTGTTCATCGCCATTGGGTTGACGTAGTTAAGCAGGGTGGCGTCCGGGCAGACCTCGGTCATGTCGTCGCAGATAGCCCACAGGTGAGGTATGGTGCGCAGGGCGCGCATAATGCCCCCCGGACCCAGCGTATCGGCGATGGTCTGCTCCAGGCCATGGCGTTTACAGACCTCAAAATCGGTGACGGTACAGGGCTCATAGCCGCCAATCTGGAAGGCGACCACAACGAAATCAGCGCCCTGCAGGGCGGTTTTGCGATCGCGATGGCAGCTGATTTCGCCCTTCGCGCCGACGGAATCCATCAGCTTGCGCACCACGGTATGCGACTCTTCCAGCCGGGTGTCATCGATATCCATCAGCGCGACATGCGCCGATTTCAGCGCCGGGCGCTGGAAAACATCACCGAGAATATTTTTAACGAACACCGTCGAACCGGCGCCGATAAAGGTAATTTTTGGGGCGGTCATTACGCTCTCTCCATCTGGTCATTGAACCCTTGCAGAGTGGCACGCCGTTCAGCGTTGCGCTGCCCTGTTCCCACCGGAGCATTCCCGAAAGCTCAGATCGGCCATTAAGCGCCACAAAATCTGAGTTTTCGGGAACAGATTGCGCAAAAAGGAGAGAAAATGGGCCGATTCTTCCGCTAAGCTGTCGTCAGTTCTGGCGAAAAATGCAGCCACTCTGACAATTCAGGAATACGCTAACGATGGAATACCGCTTCACCTCCCTGCCCCCCGATCCCTTTATGTGCAGCAGCGATGAAAAGCAGAGCCGCAGCCCGCTGGCGCTCTACTCTGAGTATCAGCGTATGGATATCGAGCTGCGCCCGCCGCACGCCATGCCTACCAGCCACTGGCATGGCCAGGTGGAGGTCAACGTGCCGTTCGATGGCGACGTGGAATATTTGATTAATAACGAAGTAGTGCGCATAGAGAAAGGCTATATCACCCTGTTCTGGGCCTGTACGCCGCATCAGTTGACCCGCCCGGGGGATTGCCAGCAGATGGCGATCTTTAACCTGCCGATGCATCTGTTTCTCTCATGGCCGCTGGACCGGGAGCTGATCAACCACGTCACTCACGGGATGGTGATTAAATCCCTCGCCGCCCAGCAGCTGAGCGCCTTCGAGGTGCGCCGCTGGCAGCAGGAGCTGAACCACGACAATGAACAGATTCGCCAGCTGGCGATCGATGAAATCGCCCTGATGCTGAAGCGGCTGAGCCTCGCCGGCTGGCAGCCGATTCTGGTCAACAAAACCTCGCGCACCCATAAGAACAGCGTCTCGCGCCATGCGCAGTTTTATGTCAGCCAGATGCTGGAGTTTATCGCCGCCCACTACGACCAGGCGCTGACCGTCAATGCCGTCGCCGAGCACGTTAAGCTCAACCCGAACTATGCGATGGGGGTATTCCAGCGAGTGATGCAGCAAACCATGAAGCAGTACATTACCGCCATGCGCATCAATCACGTGCGGGCGCTGCTGAGCGATACCGACAAGACCATCCTGGATATCGCCCTCACCGCCGGTTTCCGCTCCAGCAGCCGCTTCTACAGCACCTTTACCCGCTACGTGGGGATGCCGCCGCAGCAGTACCGTAAACTTAGCCAACAGCGTCGTCACGGTCTGGCCTTGCCGGAGGCATAAAAAATGCCGCCGGGGTTTCCCCAGGCGGCATGATTAGCAGTGAAAACAGTTAGTCGTTGATACGCGGATGCTGCTGCACCAGACGCGACCGTTTTGCCTGCAGATCGGCGATCTCCTGATCGATATCTTCGATTTTTTGTTCGATGTTATCGTAGTGCTCGCCAAGGATTTCTTTCGCTTCCTGAATATCCGACGCCGCCGGGGTCGCCCCTTTCAGCGGACGGTTAGCCGTCTCTTTCATCGACAGGCCCGTCGCCATACCCACCACCGCGATTACCATCAGGTAGTATGCCGGCATCATCAGGTTCTGAGTGGTTTCCACCAGCCACGCCGCCAGGGTTGGCGTCAGACCAGCAATCAGCACCGAGATGTTAAAGGCGCTGGCCAGGGCGCTGAAGCGGATGTGCGTCGGGAACATCGCCGGCAGCGAGGAGGCCATCACCCCGATAAAGCAGTTCAGCACCACCGCCAGCAGCAGCAGACCGGCGAAGATCAGGCTCGTCACGTTGCTGTTGATCATAATGAAGGCCGGGATCGACAGGGCAAACAGCGCCACGCTACCAATCAGGATAAACGGGCGACGGCCGAAACGGTCGCTAAGCATACCGATAACCGGCTGTACAAACAGCATCCCGACCATGATAGCGATGATGATCAGCACCCCATGGTCTTCCGAGTAGTGCAGGTTATGCGACAGGTAGCTCGGCATGTAGGTCAGCAGCATGTAGTAGGTCACG
This sequence comes from Klebsiella sp. V115_8, assembly GCF_029967715.1. NCBI lineage: Bacteria > Pseudomonadati > Pseudomonadota > Gammaproteobacteria > Enterobacterales > Enterobacteriaceae > Klebsiella > Klebsiella sp. V115_8. The sequence continues at coordinate 102,711 of NZ_JASCAR010000029.1, read as the reverse complement.
TTGGTGGAAATCACCAGACCGATACAGGTCAGCAGGCTGCGCCAGTGCTTAGTGGCAATCTCTTTAAAAGAGACCTTCGGCCCGTCCTGCAGACCTTCACGGTCGCCCTGCTCCATGGTGTCCACATGCTGCTGGAACGCCGGGGTCTCTTCCAGCGCATGGCGCAGATAGAGGCCGATGATGCCTAGCGGCAGCGCCAGGAAGAACGGGATACGCCAACCCCACTCAAGGAAGTTTTGTTCCCCCACTACGCTGGAGATCAGGACCACCACGCCGGCCCCCATCACAAACCCGGCGATGGAGCCAAAGTCCAGCCAGCTGCCCATAAACCCGCGTTTACGGTCAGGGGAGTATTCCGCGACGAAGATCGACGCCCCGGTATATTCACCACCGACCGAGAAGCCTTGCGCCATTTTACACAGCAGCAGCAGGATCGGCGCCCAGATACCTATCGTGGCATACGAAGGAATAAGGCCGATACAGAAAGTACTTATCGACATGATCACGATAGTTATCGCGAGAATTTTCTGCCGACCGTATTTATCGCCCAGCATCCCGAAGAACAGGCCGCCCAGCGGACGAATTAAAAATGGAACGGAGAAGGTACCGAGTGCGGCAATCATCTGCACGCTTGGGTTGGCATCGGGGAAGAAGACTTTACCTAAGGCGTAGGCCACAAAGCCGTAGACGCCGAAATCGAACCACTCCATCGCGTTGCCCAGAGAGGCCGCGGTGATCGCCTTTTTCAGTTTACCATCGTCGATGATGGTCACATCCTTAAGGGTGATGGGCTTTATTTTTTTCCTTTTAAGCATATTTTTCCTCTGCTACTCCGCCTTGAATGCACGTCTCTTCGCCGAATGGCAAAGCCATTCGCAACGTGCGTCAGGAGCGGTGAATTGCTGTGCTCCTCATTTCAAGCGTAGCAGGTTTGCCTGCACTGTCTGCTGACAGAATGTACAACCGAACCTGTTGACGCCTGCTGTGGCTACTGGTGAATAAATGGAGCGGCTCATCGTCATAATTGATGAAATTGACCTGCTCCCCTTTTTTACCCTAACAGTGTTTATATCTGCGATCAACTTCACATAAATTTACCGCCTAATTACAGAGTCCCAGAAAATAAATAAGTTCATTTCCTGCCGTTTGCCCGGAAATTATTTCGTCGATATTGTTCCATCGCCGGCGGTTAATTTCAGCAATTATTCGGTTCTTCCCGGAATAGCGCCCTGGCTATTTTTTAGCAAAAAAACACCCGACAAAAGTGGGTGATTGCGCTATAATCATAGCCACTTTCGGCTCTCAGCCGCTGTTTAAAGGACCAACGTCCTGTTTTTCGACGACATCACGAGGAACGTCATGCAACTGCCACACTGCCCAAAATGCGATTCGACTTACACTTATGAAGACAACGGCATGTACATCTGCCCGGAATGCGCCCATGAGTGGAACCCTGCCGAAGCCACGGAAGAAAACGACGTTCTGATCGTTAAAGATGCCAATGGCAATTTACTGGCCGATGGCGACAGCGTCACGGTAGTGAAAGATCTGAAGGTTAAAGGCAGCTCTTCGATGCTGAAAATCGGCACCAAAGTGAAGAATATCCGCCTGGTCGAAGGCGATCACAATATTGACTGCAAAATTGACGGTTTTGGCCCGATGAAGCTGAAATCTGAATTCGTCAAAAAGAACTGATTTATTTCCGGGCAGGCGACGCGATTATTTTCCCCTATCGCCGTCGCCGCTCCCGATATCCTCACTGCCCTTCGCCTCCCTGCGCATCCGGTTATTTATCCCGCCAGCCGCCGCTATTTACGCTGCCGCCTGCAGCACTATTCCCGCCCCATTTTCGCGCTGCCGTCTGGCTCAATCCCGCTGTGGGCGACTACGCTTTACGGGTTACGGTCACTGAGGTATTCACCATGTCCTTAAGTCCCTACCTTGCCTTTGCGGGCAACTGCGCCGAGGCGATCGCCTTCTATCAGCAGACGCTGGGCGCCGAGCTGATGTTTAAAATGACCTTTGGCGAAATGCCGCCTTCGGCGCAGGAAGCCTCTGACGGCTGCCCGTCTGGCCAGAAGATGGCGGATGACGCCATCGCCCACGCCAGCCTGCGCATCGGCAACGGCGAGCTGATGCTAAGCGACAGCGCCTTCGGGCCCGATGTGCATTACGCCGGCTTCACCCTCGTCCTCGATCCCAACGATGTCGCTGAAGGCCAGCGCTGGTTCGACGCGCTGGCGGTCGGCGGGCGCATTGAGATGGCCTGGCAGGAAACCTTCTGGGCCCACGGCTTCGGTAAAGTCGTCGATCGCTTTGGCATCCCATGGATGATCAACGTAGTCAAACAAGGCTGACTCCGCCAGGGCGGCCTGGCCGCCCTGTCATCCATCTGGCATTAACTCTTCATCCTTTAGTCATCATCACTTAACAGAACTGCAACATAAACCGGTCAGGATCGGCTCACAACGCGAGGAGGCTCCTCGCCTATGCTGTGTGAGGCTTGATGACCATGCACCTGTCCAGACATCCGACCAGTTATCCCACGCGCTATCAGGAAATCGCCGCCCGGCTTGAGCAGGAGCTGCGCCACCACTATCGCTGCGGCGACTATCTGCCCGCCGAGCAGCAGCTGGCGACGCGCTTCGATGTAAACCGCCATACCCTGCGTCGGGCTATCGACCAGTTGGTTGAGCGCGGCTGGGTACAACGCCGTCAGGGCGTCGGCGTGCTGGTGCTGATGCGGCCGATCGATTACCCGCTCAATGCCCAGGCGCGGTTCAGCCAGAACCTGCTGGAACAAGGCAGCGATCCCACCAGCGAAAAACTGCTGTCGGTACTGCGCCCCGCCAGCGCGCACGTTGCCGAGGCCTTTGGCATTAGCGAGGGCGAGAATGTCATCCACCTGCGCACCCTGCGCCGGGTCAATGGCGTCGCCCTGTGCCTGATTGACCACTACTTTGCCGACCTGCGCTTCTGGCCGGTGTTGCAGACCTTCAGCCACGGCTCGCTGCACAACCTGCTCCGCGATCGGCTTGACGTCGAACTGACCCGGGTGCGCACCAAAATCAGCGCCCGTCGCGCGCAGGCGAAAGAGAGCAAGCTGCTGGAGATCTCCAATATGGCGCCGCTGCTCTGCGTGCGCACCCTCAACAGCCGCCAGGGCGAGCAGGCCGTCACCGAATACTCCGTCAGCCTGACCCGCGCCGACATGATTGAATTCACCATGGAGCACTGAATGCACTTCGATACCGCCACCCGCCAGCGCTGGATGTCCGTGCTGGCCCACAGTGAACCGCAAGATCTTCTGGCACGCATGCACGCCCTGCAGCTGGCGCCGGAGTATGAGCTGATCCGCTCTCCCGAGACAGGCCTGGTGCAGCTTCAGGCCCGGATGGGCGGTATCGGCGACCGTTTCTTCGCCGGCGACGCCACGCTCACCCGGGCGGCGGTACGTCTGGCCGATGGTACGCTCGGCTACAGCTGGATCTTAGGCCGTGACCGCCCGCACGCCGAACGCTGCGCGGCCATCGACGCCCTGCTGCAGTCGCCCCGCCATTTTCACAATTTAATGGAAACCCTGATAACCCCGCTGGAAGCGCTACGCAGCGCGCGCATTGAAGCCCGACGCGCCGAAGTCAACGCCAGCCGGGTCGACTTCTTTACCCTGGTTCGCGGAGATAACGCATGACCTTACAACCCGCTTTTACCCTGGCTGTGCAGGATGCCCAACACAGTTTTCGTCGCCTGCTGAAAGCGATGAGCGAGCCGGGGGTGATTGTCTCCCTGCAGCAGTTGCAGCACGGCTGGCAGCCGCTGAACGTCGCCTCCACCAGCCTGCTGTTGACCCTTGCCGATCACGAAACGCCGGTCTGGCTCGCCAGCGCCCTGCATAACGATCTGGTGGGACAGAATCTGCGCTTCCATACCGGCGCGCCGCTGGTGGACCAGCCGCAGCAGGCGGTCTTTGCGGTCGCCAATGACGGCATCAGCGCCGAGCAGCTCAACGTCCTCTCCGCGGGCACCGTCACCGCCCCGGAGACCGGCGTCACGCTGATCGTCCAGCTCGCCAGCCTGAGCGGCGGGCGCATGCTGCGCCTGACCGGGGCAGGCATTGCCGAAGAGCGAATGATCGCCCCTCAGCTGCCGGACTGCATCATTGACGAACTGACGGAGCGCCCGCACCCGTTCCCGCTGGGCATTGACCTGATCCTCACCTGCGGCGAGCGCCTGCTGGCGATCCCGCGCACCACCCACGTGGAGGTTTGCTAAATGTACGTTGCCGTCAAGGGCGGCGAGAAGGCGATCCGCGCCGCTCACGCCTTACAGGAACAGAAACGACGGGGCGATGGACGGCTTCCCGAACTGAGCGTTGACCAGATAAGCGACCAGCTCAATCTGGCGGTGGACCGGGTGATGACCGAGGGCGGCATCGCCGACCGCGAACTGGCGGCGCTGGCGCTCAAGCAGGCCAGCGGCGATAACGTCGAAGCGATCTTCCTGCTGCGCGCCTACCGCACCACCCTGCCGCGGCTGGCGGTTAGCGAACCGATCGACACCGCCGGAATGCGTCTCGAACGCCGCATCTCGGCAGTGTACAAAGATATCCCCGGCGGTCAGCTGCTGGGCCCTACCTACGACTACACCCACCGCCTGCTCGATTTTACCCTGCTGGCGAACGGCGACGCGCCGTCTGTGCCGAAAGCCGATAGCGAAGCGCCGACCTCGCCGCATGTTTTCAGCCTGCTCACGCAGCAGGGGCTGGCGAAGGCCGAGGAAGATCGCGGCACACCGCCCGACGATATCACCCGCACCCCGCCGGTCTACCCCTGCTCGCGTTCTTCGCGCCTGCAGCAGCTGATGCGCGGCGATGAAGGCTACCTGCTGGCGCTGGCCTATTCGACTCAGCGCGGCTATGGCCGCAACCATCCGTTTGCCGGCGAGATCCGCAGCGGCTACGTGCAGGTGGAGATTGTCCCGGAAGAGCTGGGCTTTAGCGTCAATATTGGCGAGCTGCTGCTGACCGAATGCGAAATGGTCAACGGCTTCGTCGCCCCGCAGGATGAACCGCCGCACTTCACCCGCGGCTACGGTCTGACCTTCGGCATGAGCGAGCGCAAAGCGATGGCCATGGCCCTCGTCGACCGCGCCCTGCAGGCGGCGGACTATGACGAAGAGATTGCCGGTCCCGCCCAGGATGAAGAGTTTGTGCTGGCCCACGCCGATAACGTTGAAGCCGCCGGCTTCGTCTCGCATCTGAAGCTACCGCACTATGTCGATTTCCAGGCCGAACTGGCGCTGCTGAAACGCCTGCAACGGGAGAACGAACGTGGCTAACCCACTGACTGGCTATAACTTTGCTTATCTCGACGAGCAAACCAAGCGCATGATCCGCCGGGCTATTCTCAAAGCGGTAGCCATTCCCGGCTATCAGGTGCCGTTTGGCGGTCGCGAAATGCCGATGCCCTACGGCTGGGGCACTGGCGGCATCCAGCTGACCGCCAGCGTCATCGGCGAGAACGACGTGCTGAAGGTGATTGACCAGGGCGCCGATGACACCACCAACGCGGTGTCGATCCGCCAGTTCTTTAAGCGCGTGACCGGCGTCGCCACCACTGAGCGCACTGAAGACGCCACCCTGATCCAGACCCGCCACCGCATCCCGGAGACGCCGCTGGTGGAGGATCAGATCCTGATCTATCAGGTGCCGATCCCGGAGCCGCTGCGCTTTATCGAGCCGCGCGAAACCGAAACCCGCACTATGCACGCCCTGGAAGAGTACGGCGTGATGCAGGTGAAACTGTATGAAGATATCGCCCGCTTCGGCCATATCGCCACGACCTACGCCTACCCGGTGAAGGTCAATGGCCGCTACGTGATGGACCCCTCGCCGATCCCGAAATTCGATAACCCGAAAATGCACATGATGCCGGCGCTGCAGCTGTTCGGCGCCGGGCGCGAAAAGCGGATCTACGCCGTGCCGCCCTATACCCCGGTGGAAAGTCTCGATTTCGACGACCATCCGTTTACCGTCCAGGAGTGGGATGAGCCTTGCGCCATCTGCGGCTCGCGCCACAGCTACCTCGACGAAGTGGTGCTGGATGACAGCGGCCAGCGGATGTTTGTCTGCTCCGATACCGACTATTGCCGCCAGCAGAGCGAGGGGCAGAAAAAATGAGCCAGCCGTTACTTGCCGTCAATCACCTGACCCATCTCTATGCCCCGGATAAAGGCTTCCGCAACGTCTCCTTCGAACTGTGGCCGGGGGAAGTGCTCGGCATCGTTGGGGAGTCCGGATCCGGTAAAACCACCCTGCTGAAGGCGATTTCCGCCCGCCTGACGCCGCAGCGGGGCGAGGTGCTGTACCAGCAGCGCTCGCTGTACGCCATGAGCGAAGCCGAACGCCGCCGCCTGCTGCGCACCGAATGGGGGGTGGTGCATCAGCACCCGATGGACGGCCTGCGTCGCCAGGTCTCCGCCGGGGGCAACATCGGCGAACGGCTGATGGCCACCGGCGCCCGCCACTACGGCAACATTCGCGCCACCGCCGAAAAGTGGCTGCAGGAAGTGGAGATCCCGCCCTCGCGCATCGACGACCTGCCCACCACCTTTTCCGGCGGCATGCAGCAGCGTCTGCAGATCGCCCGCAATCTCGTCACCCAGCCGAAGCTGGTGTTTATGGATGAACCCACCGGCGGGCTGGATGTGTCCGTGCAGGCGCGGCTACTTGACCTGCTGCGCAGCCTGGCGGTGGAGCTGAATCTGGCGGTAGTGATTGTCACCCACGATCTCGGCGTCGCCCGCCTGCTGGCGAACCGACTGCTGGTGATGAAGCAGGGCCAGGTGGTGGAGAGTGGCTTAACCGACCGGGTGCTCGACGATCCGCATCACCCTTACACCCAGCTGTTGGTGTCGTCGGTATTGCAGAACTGACGCTGTTTTGCCGGGCGGCGGCTGCGCCTGACCCGGCCTGCAGATGCGTTATTCGTAGGCCGGGTCAGCGAAGCGCCACCCGGCAACTCAACCCCGTGAGGGCTAACATGATCCGCGTTGAAAACATTCATAAAACCTTTGTTCTGCACCAGCAGCACGGCGTGCGTCTGCCGGTGCTGGCCGACGCCTCGCTGACCGTTAACGCCGGGGAGTGCGTGGTGCTCCATGGCCACTCCGGCAGCGGCAAATCGACCCTGCTGCGCTCGCTGTACGCCAACTATCTGCCGGACAGCGGCCATATTCATATCCGCCACGGCGACGAATGGGTCGATCTGGTCACCGCCACGCCGCGCAAGGTGCTGGAAGTGCGTCAAACCACCATCGGCTGGGTCAGCCAGTTTCTGCGGGTGATCCCGCGCATTTCGGCGCTGGAGGTGGTGATGCAGCCGCTGCTCGACCTCGGGACGCCGCGTGAAGCGAGCGCCGCCAAAGCCGCCCAGCTGCTGACCCGCCTCAACGTTCCCGAACGTCTGTGGCATCTTGCGCCGTCGACCTTTTCCGGCGGCGAACAGCAGCGGGTCAATATCGCCCGCGGTTTTGCGGTCGACTATCCGATCCTGCTCCTCGATGAACCCACCGCCTCACTGGATACCAAAAACAGTGCTGCCGTGGTCGACCTGATCCACGATGCCAAAGCGCGCGGCGCGGCCATCGTCGGGATTTTCCATGACGAAGGGGTACGCCGCCAGGTCGCCGACCGGCTGCACCCCATGGGAATGACAGCATGATTATCAATAACGTAAAACTGGTTCTCGACGACGACGTGGTACACGGTTCGCTGGAAGTCCAGGGCGGTCGCATTCTCGCCTTCGCGGAAAGCCAGAGCCGGCTGCCGCAGGCGCTGGATGGCGAAGGCGGCTGGCTGCTGCCGGGCCTTATCGAACTGCATACCGATAACCTCGACAAATTCTTTACCCCGCGACCGAAGGTGGACTGGCCGGCCCACTCGGCGATGAGCAGCCACGATGCAATGATGGTCGCCAGCGGTATCACCACCGTGCTCGACGCCGTGGCGATTGGCGATGTGCGCGATGGCGGCGATCGCCTTGAGAATCTGGAGAAGATGGTCAATGCGGTGGAAGAGACGCAAAAGCGCGGCCTCAACCGCGCCGAGCACCGCCTGCACCTGCGCTGCGAGCTGCCGCATCACACCACGCTGCCGCTGTTTGAAAAGCTCATTGACCGCGAGTCAGTGAGCATGGTCTCGCTGATGGATCACTCCCCGGGCCAGCGCCAGTATGCCGATCGCAGCAAGTACCGCGATTACTATCAGGGAAAGTACCATCTGACGCATGACGAGATGGATCGGTTTGAAGCCGAGCAGATGGCCCTGGCCGCCACCTGGTCGCAGCCCAATCGCCAGACCATTGCCGCCATGTGCCGCGCCCGCCGTATCGCCCTCGCCAGCCACGACGACGCCACCGAGGCGCATGTGGCTGAATCCCACCAGTTGGGTAGCGTGATCGCCGAGTTTCCTACCACCCTGGCCGCGGCGCAGGCTTCACGTCAGCACGGGATGCACGTCCTGATGGGGGCGCCGAATATCGTGCGCGGCGGTTCCCACTCCGGCAACGTCGCCGCCCACCAGCTGGCGAACCATGGTTTGCTCGACATTCTCTCTTCCGACTACTACCCCGCCAGCCTGCTGGATGCCGCATTCCGCATCGCCGACGCCGAGGATAACGCCTTCACCCTGGCGCAGGCGATCCGTCTGGTCAGCAAACATCCGGCGCAGGCGCTGGGCCTTGACGATCGCGGCGTCATCGCCGAGGGGAAACGCGCCGACCTGGTGCTGGCGCACCGTCGCGGCGAGCATGTCCACATCGACCATGTCTGGCGCCAGGGAAGGAGGGTCTTTTAATGCCGGGGAAACTGATTTGGCTGGTGGGGCCCTCCGGCTCCGGTAAAGACAGCCTGCTGGCGGCGCTGCGCCAGCGCGAGCACCCGCAGCTGCTGGTGGCGCATCGTTACATTACCCGGCCCTTTAACGCCGGTAACGAAAACCATATCGCCCTCAGCGAACATGAATTTTTTACCCGCGCCGAGCAGCATCTCTTTGCCCTCAGCTGGCACGCCAACCATACTTACTATGGCATTGGCGTGGAGATCGACCTCTGGCTGCACGCCGGCTTCGACGTGGTGGCCAATGGCTCCCGCGCCCATCTGGCGCTGGCGCGGGAACGCTACGGCGAGGTGCTGGTGCCGATCTGTCTCGCCGTCTCGCCGCCGGTGCTGCGCCAGCGGCTGGAGCAGCGCGGCCGGGAAAATGCGGTGGACATCGCCCAGCGTCTGGATCGCGCCGCGCGCTATAAGCCGGACGATTGCCTGACGCTGAATAACGACGGCAGTCTCCGACAATCGGTCGATGAATTTTTCCGCCTGCTGCGCAGCCACGCGGTGCGCGAAGCGGATCCGCTGGTATAAACACAAGGTGACACGATGAGCCTGACCCTCCGCTTAACCGGCACCGGCGGCGCTCAGCTGGTGCCGGTCTTCGGCTGCGATTGCGCGGCCTGCCGCCGCGCCCGCCGTGAGGAAAGCCATCGCCGCCGCCCCTGCAGCGGGGTGGTGACGTTCAACAGCGCAGTGACGCTGCTGGACGCCGGCAGGCCGGATCTGATGGAACATCATCCCGCCGGCAGCTTTCAGCAAGTGCTGCTAACCCACTATCACCTGGATCATGTGCAGGGGCTGTTTCCGCTGCGCTGGGGCGTGGGCGGGCCGATCCCGGTCTATGGCCCGCCGGACGACGCCGGCTGCGACGATCTGCTCAAGCACCCCGGCCTGCTCGACTTCAGCCATACCGTCACGCCGTTTGTGGTGTTTGAGCTGCAGGGCCTGCGGGTGACGCCCCTGCCGCTCAACCATTCGAAGCTCACCTTCGGTTATCTGCTGGAGTCGGCCCACAGTCGGGTGGCCTGGCTCTCGGATACCGCCGGGCTGCCGGACAAGACGCTGAAGTTTTTACTCAACAATCGCCCGCAGGCGATGATCATCGACTGCAGCCATGAGCCGCGCGCGCAGACCCCGCGTAACCACAACGATTTCACTACCGTTCGCGCCCTTAACCAGGCGATAGGCTGTCCGCGAGTGATCCTCACCCATATCAGCCATCAGTTTGACGTCTGGATGATGGATAACCCGCTACCGGAAGGTTTCGAAGCGGGCTATGACGGGATGGAAATAGTACTGGATTAAGCGTCGGTCTGCAGCGGGGCGATCAATAGTCATCGTCCAGACGACGCTGATCGCTTTCTAACTGGCGGCGATCGCGATCGAGCTGGCGCTGGCGTTCATCCAGCTGACGGCGGCGATCGTCCAGCTGGCGTTGCCGATCGTCATACTGACGCTGGCTGTCACGACTCTGCTGGCGGCTCCCTTGATAGCGCCCGTCATCATAACGGCCATCGTCGTTGTCTCTGTCGTCGTCGTCACTGGAACGGCTACTGCCCGGGTTATAGGCGTCGTTAATGGCTTGCTGAATATTGCCGATCGCGTCATCGATAATATCGGCGCGAGCGGCCAGGCTGGTCAGCGACAGAGTGCAAAAGAGCAGTGCGGTTGCGTAACGTTTCATCGGGGCCAATCTCATCAGAGTCCTGCCGCTACCTTAATCAACGGCATGCCGCCCGGGTAGCGGAGGAATCTCAAATCCTCGCGTACGCCGCGCTTAGCGCCTGCGCCAGCTGGGCGCGGGTAAAGGGCTTACGCAGCCACTCCACCTCCGGCAGGGCCGGGTTCTGCGCCGGGCGCAAATCCTGACCGCTGATCAGCAGTACCGGCAGCGCCGGAAAGCGGCGTCGGGCGGTATGGATCACATCGGCGCCGCTCAGCGCGCCGGGCAGCATCAAATCGCTGATCAACAGGGCGATATCCGGCGAGGCCTCCAGCAGCTGCAGCGCCTCTTCCCCGCTGGCGGTTTCCAGCGTCAACCAGCCCAGCTGATGCAGCTGCTCGCACAGCGTCTGGCGAACATCCTCTTCATCCTCCAGCACCAGCGCCAGCCGCTCTCCCGCCGGGATGGGTTCGTCTTCCACCGGCGCCACCGCCTTCACGACCTCGGTCATCGCCCGGGGCAGCTGCAGCCGCACCGTCGTCCCCTGCCCCGGCGCGCTCTCCAGCGCCACCCGGCCGCCCGACTGGCGCACAAAGCCATACACCATCGACAGCCCCAGGCCGCTGCCGCTGCCGGTGGCTTTGGTGGTGAAGAAGGGTTCAAACACCCGGGCTTTCACCGCCTGCGACATGCCGCTGCCGTGATCGATCACCTCCAGGGCCACCATATCCTGCCGCTGGCCGCTGCTGCGAGTGACCCGCTGATTCCAGGTGCGAATTTTAATGACGCCCGTGCGCCCGGCCATGGCGTCGCGGGCGTTCATCACCAGGTTGATCAGGGCGTTTTCCAGCTGGCCGACGTCTATCCATGCCGGCCATGCCGGCGACTGCGCCTCAATCTCCAGGCTCAAGGTCGCCGGCAGGGAGTGGCGCATCAGCTCGCTGAGGTTCTCCAGCAGCGGCGCCATCGCCACCGCCTGGGGATGCAGCGCCTGCTTGCGCGAAAAGGCCAGCAGCCGCTGGGTCAGAAGCGCCCCGCGTTCCGCCGCCTTCAGCGCCCTGGTGAGGCGCGGCGCATCCTGCGCATTCGGCTCCACCAGCTCAAGGCTGCCGATGATCACCGCCAGCAGGTTGTTAAAATCATGCGCCAGGCCGCCGGTCAGCTGGCCGACGGCCTTCATCTTCTGGCTGTGCAGCAGCGCCTCCTCCAGCTCCTGGCGCTTAATCCGATCGATCTCCATCTGGGTGGTCTTCTCTTTCAGCAGCCGGGTGGTGTGCTCCAGCGACGCCGTATTGCGGGCGAAAACGTTAAAGGCGCGCGCCAGTTCGCCCAGCTCGTCGCGCCGCTGCAGGGCCGGCACCGAGACGTTCGGCTCTCCCTGAGCCAGCCGCGACATCGCCCGCGAGATAGCGGTCAGGTTAGAGCCCAGGTTACGGTAGATGTACCACCCGGCGCAGCCGGTGATCGCCAGCGCCAGCAGCGCGGAAAGCAGAATAAACATGCTGATGGAGCGCAGCTCCCGATGGCTCTGCGCCGCCCGCTGTTCGGAGGCTTCCGCCACCCGGCTCACGTACTGATTGATGTCGTCGTTAAGCAGCGCGACCAGCGCTTTGATGTGGTACATGTACCAGCTGATCGTCAGGTCGCTCTCCTCCAGCTGGGCCGACAGCGGGGCCAGCTTCGCCAGCTCCCGGGTGACGTCGGGGAGAACAAACGCCAGCGCGGGATCGGCGCTATGGGCCGGCAGGTCGCCGCGCAGCTGGTCGAGCTGCAGGACGATCGACCGCGGCGTGACGGTATGGATCGCGGCGACGATCAGCCGGTCCATCTCGGCCAGCCGGCGAGGATCGATCGCCCGCTCCCCGCCGCGATCGTTAAGATCGGCGAGATGGCGCAGGTTGCTCTGATTCTGGTAAAGCGAACTCAGCAGCGCATTGCGCTGCAGATGGCGGCGCTGGCCGCGCTCCAGCATCTCCGCCACGCTCTGCTGCAGCGCGTTGCTGCGGCGAATAATACTGGCCACCAGCGCCTGCTCCTGCTGCGCCAGCGGGGCCGCCGCCAGCTGGGCCAGCGAGTGCTTCAGCGCCTGCTGCGTCGCCAGCAGCCGTTCCGCTTCGCTTTTGTACTCCAGCGCGCCCACCACCTGCGACAGGCGCACCGCCGCCGTGGCGACATTCGCCGTGTCCCGCGCCAGATCCATACTGCCGCGCATATCGTTGAGGGTCTGGCGCTGCACCTGCTCCTGCAGCTGGCTGGCGTGGTGAAAGCCGAACACCGCCACGCCGCTCACCAGCAGGGTGACGACCACCATCAGCAGATTAAAGGAGAGCAGGCGGCCACGGGCGCTGGTGAAAAACGGGTGTCGGCGAGCGGTCATAGCAACTCCGGTGAAGGAACGGTCGGCAGATAAGCGTGACGGTGCAGAAAATGACGCCGCGTAACTGTGATCGCGGTTAACTATTTATCACTATGACAAATATGAATGGATTCTGACATCCTGCATTTATTTTCCGGTGGTGGACTGCAGCTATTGTTCTCGCAGACAGGAGCGCCGTGATGACCGCCACCCCGGTACTGGAAATGCGCCATATCGCCAAAGCTTTTGGCAAATTCTACGCGCTGAAGGGCGTCGACCTGACGGTCTGGCCCGGCGAGATCCATGCCCTGATGGGGGAAAACGGCGCCGGAAAAAGCACGCTGATGAAGATCCTCGCCGGCGCCTATACCGCCACCAGCGGCGAGATCCTGATCGACGGGAAACCGCAAACGATCCGCGGCCCCAAGGACGCGCTGGCCGCCGGGATCACGTTGATCTACCAGGAGATGCAGCTGGCGCCGAACCTGACCGTCGCGGAAAACATCTTTCTCGGCAGCGAGCTGGCGCGCGGTGGCCTGGTGCAGCGCAAAGCGATGCTCAGCCAGGCGCAGGCGGTGATCGACCGTCTCGGCGCCCAGTTCAAGGCCAGCGACCGGGTGATGACCCTGACCATCGCCGAACAGCAGCAGGTGGAGATCGCCCGCGCTCTGCACCGTCAAAGCCGCATTCTGGTGATGGATGAACCCACCGCCGCCCTCTCCTCGCGGGAAACCCAGCGCCTGTTCGACCTCATCCTGCGCCTGCGTGACGAGGGCATGGCGATCATCTATATCAGCCACCGCATGGCGGAAGTGTATGAGCTCTCCGACCGGGTCAGCGTCCTGCGCGATGGGCAGTATGTCGGCAGCCTGGTGCGCGACAAGCTCAATGCGCCGGAGCTGGTGCGCATGATGGTCGGCCGTCCGCTCAGCGATCTGTTTAATAAAGAGCGCGATATTCCCCGCGGCCAGCCGCGCCTGCGGGTCGAGGATCTGACCGATGGCGGCAAGGTTAAGCCCAGCAGCCTGGTGGTGCACGCTGGCGAAATCGTCGGCCTCGCCGGGCTGGTCGGCGCCGGACGCTCCGAGCTGGCGCAGCTGATCTTTGGCGTGCGCAAAGCCACCGGCGGGGTGATCGAGATCGACGGCGAGCCGGTGGTGATCCACTCGCCGCGCGAAGCCATCGACCATGGAATCGGCTTTCTGACCGAAAATCGCAAAGAGCAGGGCCTGTTTCTCGAACTGGCGGCCCAGGAAAACATCACCATGGCGACGCTGGAGCGCGACGCGACCTGGGGGATGCTCAATCGCCGTAAGGCGCAAACTATTTCCGATGACGCCATCCAGCTGCTGAACATCCGCGTGCCTCACGCCCAGGTGCGCGCCGGCGGACTGTCCGGCGGCAACCAGCAGAAGCTGTTAATTTCGCGCTGGGTGGCGATTGGCCCACGCATTCTGATCCTCGATGAACCCACCCGCGGCGTCGACGTCGGCGCGAAAAGCGAGATTTACCGCATCATGAACGACATGGCGCGCCAGGGCGTCGCTATTCTGATGATCTCCAGCGAACTGCCTGAAGTGGTGGGCATGAGCGACCGGGTCTATGTGATGCGCGAAGGGACTATCGCCGGCGAGCTGCAGTCCGGCGATATCAGCCAGGAACAGATCATGACGCTGGCCACCGGCGTGAACGATTCTCACCTTAAGGCAGGGCAACTATGAGCATACCGAAAGAGACCTCCGCGCCGGTCGCGACATCCGCTTCGGCGAAAAAAATGCTGATGGGCGACCTGATGCAGACCGTCGGCATTCTGCCGATCCTCATCCTGATCGTCGCCGTTTTCGGCTTTATCGCCCCCAACTTCTTCACGGAAAGCAATCTGCTGAATATCACCCGCCAGGCCTCGATCAACATTGTGCTGGCGGCGGGAATGACCTTCATCATCCTCACCGGCGGCATTGACCTCTCCGTCGGCTCCATTCTCGGCACCACCGCGGTGGCGGCAATGGTGGTCTCGCTGATCCCGGAGTTGGCGTTGCTGTCGATTCCGGCGGCGCTGATGCTCGGCCTGCTGCTTGGGCTGTTCAACGGCGCGCTGGTGGCCTTCGCCGGGCTACCGCCGTTTATCGTCACCCTCGGCACCTATACGGCGCTGCGCGGCGCCGCCTATCTGCTGGCCGACGGCACCACGGTAATCAACTCCGATATCAGCTTCGAGTGGATCGGCAATGACTACCTCGGCCCGGTGCCGTGGCTGGTGGTCATCGCCCTGGCGGTTATCGCGGTGTGCTGGTTTATCCTGCGCCGAACCACCCTTGGGGTGCATATCTACGCGGTGGGCGGCAACATGCAGGCGGCGCGGCTGACCGGCATCAAAGTCTGGCTGGTGCTGCTGTTTGTCTATGGCATGAGCGGCCTGCTCTCCGGCCTTGGCGGGGTGATGAGCGCCTCCCGGCTGTACAGCGCCAACGGCAACCTCGGGGTCGGCTACGAGTTGGACGCCATCGCCGCGGTCATTCTCGGCGGCACCAGCTTCGTCGGCGGCATCGGCACCATCACCGGTACGCTGGTGGGGGCGCTGATTATCGCCACCCTCAATAACGGTATGACCCTCATGGGGGTCTCCTACTTCTGGCAACTGGTGATCAAAGGGGCGGTGATCATCATTGCGGTGCTGATCGACAAATACCGTACCCGACACCATCAAAGTGCATAACAACACCATCTTACCTGCGAGGAAAAGCGAATGCGTTTAAAACCGATAGTCACCGCGCTGTGTGCTGGCGCGCTGCTGGCCGCCTCCCCCTTTGCGTCGGCCAAAGAGCTGAAAGCGATAGGCGTGACGGTGGGCGACCTTGCCAACCCGTTTTTTGTGCAGATCACCAAGGGCGCGGAGCTGGAAGCCCGCAAGCTGGCGGGGGATAACGTCAAAGTGACGCTGGTCTCCAGCGGCTACGACCTGGGCCAGCAGGTGGCGCAGATCGACAACTTTATCGCCGCCAGGGTCGATATGATTATCCTCAACGCCGCCGATTCGAAAGGCATTGGCCCGGCGGTGAAGCGGGCCAAAGAGGCCGGGATCGTGGTGGTGGCGGTTGACGTTGCCGCCGAAGGGGCCGACGCCACCATCACCTCCGATAACACCCAGGCGGGCGAGCTGGCCTGTAAATACATTAGCGACCGTCTGAACAACAAAGGCAACGTGGTGATCATCAACGGGCCGCCGGTCTCCGCCGTACAAAACCGCGTCGAAGGCTGCGAAACGGAGTTCAAAAAACACCCGGATATTAAAATTTTGTCCTCCAACCAGAACGCGAAAGGCAGCCGGGAAGGCGGACTGGAGGTGATGACCTCCCTGCTGGCGGCCAATCCGAAGATTGACGGCGTGTTCGCGATCAACGATCCGACGGCGATTGGCGCCGATCTGGCGGCGAAACAGGCGCAGCGCAGCGAGTTCTTCATCGTCGGCGTCGACGGCAGCCCGGACGGCGAAGAGGCGCTGAAGCGTAAGAACTCGCTGTTCGTCGCGACGCCGGCGCAGGATCCGCAGGTGATGGCGGCGAAGGCGGTGGAAATTGGCTACAACATCCTGCAGGGCAAACCGGCCCCAACCGCGCCGGTGCTGATCCCGGTGACCATGATCGACAAAAACAACGTCAGTTCCTACAAAGGCTGGACCGTGAAATAAGCGCAACCCGGCGCACAATCGTTCCGCCGATTGTGCGCTACGCTTAACAGGTATGACGGCGCGGAGTAGCGATCATGGAACGTAAAGGGATTATTGCCGCAGGCAACATGCTGGTCGATCATGTCCACCAGATCAGACAGTGGCCGGAGCGCGGCTGGCTGGTGGAAATTATTCACAGCGAACGCGCCACCGGCGGCGCGCCGCTGAATGTCCTGCTGACCCTGGCCAAAATGCACGCCGGTCTGCCGCTGCAGTCGGTCGGCCTGATTGGCGAGGATAACGATGGCGACTACATTACCGCCATGCTCGATCAGTACCATATCAATCGCCAGCTTGTGCAGCGCACCAGCTCCGCTCCCACCTCGATGACTCAGGTGATGACCGACGCCGAAGGCCAGCGCACCTTCTTTCACTCTCCCGGCGCCAACCGCCTGCTTGACCTTCCGGCCTTTGAGCCGCTGGATGCGCCGCTGAAAATTTTCCATCTCGGCTATCTGCTGCTGCTTGAAAGTCTCGATCGCCCCGACGAAGAGTACGGCACCCGCAGCGCGCGGTTGCTGGCGCAGATGCGCGAGCGAGGCTATGAGGTTTCCCTCGATCTGGTGTCGCGCAAGGGCGACCCGCGCTACCGCCCGCTGGTCCTGCCGGCGCTGGCGCATCTTGACTACCTGACCATCAATGAGCTGGAAGCCAGCGAGTTTAGCGGGCTGGAGATTCGTCTACCCAACGGCGAGCCGCACGTCGCCCATATCGCCCGCGCCGCCAGCGCATTGCTTGACGCAGGCGTGCGCCAGCGAGTGGTGATCCACTGTCCGGAGGGGGCATGGGGCGTCTCCCGTACCGAAGCCGGGCGCTGGGTACCGTCATGGCGGCTGCCGCCGGAGGAGATTGTCGGCAGCGTCGGCGCCGGAGATGCCTTCTGCGCCGGCCTGCTGTACGGCAGCCACGAACGCTGGCCGTTAACCGACAGTCTGCAGCTGGCTCATGCCTGCGCCCGCGCCAGCCTGCAGGCCGCCAATGCGATCGACGGCGCTAAAACGCTCTCTGAGCTGCAGGCGTTTATTCAGTTGCAGAATAGTGAGAGGGGTTAACACCGCCAGCAATGGGCAGGCCGGTTAGACAGCCCCCGCCCTACGCCGCCTTCTCGCTGTGGGTCACGTCGGCGGAAAAGACATAGCCCAGGCCGCGCAGCGTTTTAATCAGCGTCGGCTGATGCGGGTTCAATTCGATTTTGCGCCGCAGGCGCATGATCAGCACATCGATGGTGCGATCGAACACCTCGGTGCTTTCGGTATGGGTCAGCGCCAGCAGCTGTTCGCGGTTCAGCACCCGGCGGGCGTTCTGCGCCAGCGCCAGCAGCAAACCGTATTCTCCCTGGGTCAGCGGGATCGCCTGCTGCTGTGGGTTATACAGCTCACAGCGGGTGGTATCCAGCCGCCAGCCGTTGAACGTCAGGCCGGCGACGCCGCCCGGGGCCTCGCTGGCCAGCGCCCCGCTGCGCCGCAGCACCGCCTTCACCCGGGCGACCACCACCCGCGAACTGAACGGTTTGGCGATGTAATCATCGGCGCCCATCTCCAGGCCCACCACCACATCGGACTCGCTGCCCAGGCCGGAGAGCATCACCACCGGCAGCTCAGGCCGCGTGCGCTGCAGCTGCTGGAGCACCTGCAGACCATGGGTATCCGGCAGGATCATATCCAGCAAAACCAGCGCGATGTCCGCCCGCTGCGCCACCGTCGCCAGCGCGTCGCCGCCGGTCTGGCAGACCAGCACCTCAAACGCGTGCGCGCCGAGCACATCGCTGAGCAGCTCGCCCATCGCTATGTCGTCATCAACCACTAAAATGACCGGTTTCATCTTTGCCTCTGCCCGCGGGGAGTTAGTGTCAGTCTGATCGATTCTGCAAGGCTGCGCCGATAAATTCCTCTCCCGGTGACATTTTTTCAAGCGCCGTCACATCTCCAGGGTATCGACACGTCAAATCTGTCGACAGGCTGTTTTTCGTCAGCATTTCGCCCAAAAAAGCCACGTATCATCAAGGAATACCCACAATGAAAATATGGCATAGAAGATGCATAGTGACGGCGCGATAGCGCAAACGCGCCCATTGAATAACTGGAGCAAGACCGATGAAAAAAGTCGTCACGGTTTGCCCGTATTGCGCATCAGGTTGCAAAATCAACCTGGTGGTCGATAACGGCAAAATCGTTCGGGCTGAAGCGGCGCAGGGGAAAACCAACCAGGGAACCCTGTGCCTGAAGGGCTATTATGGCTGGGACTTTATTAACGATACCCAGATCCTGACGCCGCGCCTGAAAACCCCCATGATCCGTCGTCAACGCGGCGGCAAGCTGGAAGCTGTCTCCTGGGATGAGGCGCTGGATTACGTCGCCACTCGCCTCAGCGCCATTAAAGCCAAATATGGCCCGGATGCGATCCAAACCACCGGCTCCTCCCGCGGTACCGGTAATGAAACCAACTATGTGATGCAAAAATTCGCGCGCGCCGTTATTGGTACCAATAACGTCGACTGCTGCGCTCGCGTCTGACACGGCCCTTCGGTTGCAGGTCTGCACCAGTCGGTCGGTAATGGCGCCATGAGTAATGCCATCACGGAGATTGATAACACCGATCTGGTGTTTATCTTCGGTTACAACCCGGCGGATTCCCACCCTATCGTGGCGAATCACGTCATTAACGCTAAACGCAACGGGGCGAAAATTATCGTCTGCGACCCGCGCAAAATTGAAACCGCGCGCATCGCCGATATGCACATTGCGCTGAAGAACGGCTCGAATATCGCGCTGCTCAACGCCATTGGCCACGTGATTATTGAAGAGGATCTGTACGATAAATCCTTCGTCGCCAGCCGTTCCGAAGGCTTCGAGGAGTATCGCAAAATCGTTGAAGGCTATACGCCGGAGTCGGTGGAGGAGATCACCGGGGTCAGCGCCCAGGAGATCCGCGCCTGCGCCCGGATGTACGCCAGCGCCAAATCCGCCGCCATTCTGTGGGGCATGGGCGTGACCCAGTTCTACCAGGGCGTGGAGACCGTGCGTTCCCTGACCAGCCTGGCGATCCTCACCGGCAACCTCGGCAAACCGAGCGTCGGCGTCAACCCGGTGCGCGGCCAGAACAACGTCCAGGGCGCCTGCGATATGGGCGCGCTGCCGGATACCTATCCGGGCTATCAATACGTTAAGTTCCCGGAACACCGCGAGAAGTTCGCCAAAGCCTGGGGCGTCGACAGCCTGCCGGCACATACCGGCTATCGCATCAGCGAGCTGCCGCACCGCGCGGCGCACGGCGAAGTGCGGGCGGCGTACATTATGGGTGAAGATCCGCTGCAGACCGATGCCGAACTCTCGGCGGTGCGCAAAGCGTTCGACGATCTGGAGCTGGTTATCGTCCAGGACATTTTCATGACCAAAACCGCCTCCGCGGCCGACGTCATCCTGCCGTCCACCTCGTGGGGCGAGCACGAAGGCGTGTATACCGCAGCGGACCGCGGCTTCCAGCGCTTCTTTAAAGCGGTAGAGCCGAAGTGGGATCTGAAAACCGACTGGCAGATCATCAGCGAAATCGCCACCCGGATGGGTTATCCGATGCACTACAACAACACCCAGGAGATCTGGGACGAGTTGCGGCATCTGTGCCCGGACTTCTACGGCGCCACCTACGAGAAAATGGGTGAGCTTGGCTACGTCATGTGGCCGTGCCGCGATGAGTCCGACGCCGATCAGGGGACGTCGTATCTGTTTAAAGAGAAGTTCGATACCCCGAACGGGCTGGCGCAGTTCTTCACCTGCGACTGGGTCGCGCCGATCGATAAGCTCACCGACGAGTACCCGATGGTGCTGTCGACGGTGCGCGAAGTCGGCCACTACTCGTGCCGTTCAATGACCGGTAACTGCGCGGCGCTGGCGGCGCTGGCGGATGAGCCTGGCTATGCGCAGATCAACACCGCCGACGCCGAACGGTTAGGCATTGAGGATGAAGCGCTGGTGTGGGTGAATTCGCGCAAGGGTCGGATCATCACCCGCGCGCAGGTCAGCGACCGGCCGAACAAAGGCGCGGTGTATATGACCTACCAGTGGTGGATTGGCGCCTGTAACGAGCTGGTGTCGGAGAACCTGAGCCCGATAACCAAAACGCCGGAGTACAAGTACTGCGCGGTCAACGTTGAGCGGATTGCCGATCAGCGCGCGGCGGAACAGTACGTGATCGACGAGTACAATAAGCTGAAATCCCGCCTGCGCGAAAGCGCGATGGGTTAAGGTTCGGCGGCCTGATCCGGCTCGCGCGATGCGTAGGCCGGGTCAGGCGTAGCCGCCACCCGGCATACAAGCGGCGCCGTGTCCGCGTACCTGCGGTAGGTAGAGCGAATCCGCTCTACCTACCGATCCCTGTCATTTTCTTCTTTTTCGCCTCCCTTTATACTGCGCGCTATGTTCCTTGCTGATAATAAATACAAATGAAATACCTCTTTTTATTTTTACTGGTCATTACCAGCGGCGCAGCGGTGGCCACCGAACCGGGTAGCCGGTATCAACAGCAGGCGGAAGCCGGCGATCGACGCGCGCAATATTACCTTGCGGATACCTGGGTTAGCTCCGGCGATTATCAGAAAGCCGAATTCTGGGCACAGAAAGCAGCGGCACAGGGCGATGGCGACGCGCTGGCCCTGCTGGCGCAGCTAAAAATTCGCAATCCGCAGCAGGCGGACTATCCGCAGGCTCGCCAGCTGGCGGAAAAAGCCGTCGAGGCCGGCAGTAAATCCGGGGAGATCGTCCTCGCGCGAGTGCTGGTGAACCGTCAGGCTGGCCCCACCGACGTGGCGCACGCCATCACGCTTCTGCAGGATGCCGCCCGGGACAGCGAAAGCGATGCGGCGGTAGACGCCCAGATGCTGCTGGGGCTGATCTACGCCAGCGGCGTGCACGGTCCGGAAGATGATGGGAAAGCGAGCGCCTACTTTAAAGGCAGCTCGGCGCTCTCGCGGACCGGCTATGCCGAATACTGGGCCGGGATGATGTTCCAGCAGGGAGAGAAAGGCTTTATCGAACCGAATAAGCAGAAGGCGCTGCACTGGCTTAACGTCAGTTGCCTGGAGGGGTTTGATACCGGCTGCGAAGAGTTTGACAGGATCAGTAAAGGATAAGAAAAAGCCCGGCGCTCGAGCCGGGCTTTGTGTTTTATTGCGCGGTTTTATCAAACTTGCCCAGCACTTCGCGTTCATACGCCAGCGCTTTTTTGCGGTCGAACTTATGCTCCCACTTGGCGATAACCAGCACCGCCAGCGCATTGCCCACCACGTTCAGCGCGGTACGCGCCATGTCGAGGATACGGTCGACGCCGGCGATAAAGGCGAGGCCCTCCAGCGGGATCCCGACGCTGCCCAGGGTGGCCAGCAGCACCACAAAAGAGACGCCCGGCACGCCGGCGATCCCTTTCGAGGTCACCATCAGGGTCAGTACCAGGGTGATCTCCTGCCAGATGGAGAGGTCGATGCCGTACAGCTGGGCGATAAAGATCGCCGCGATGCTCTGATACAGCGTTGAGCCATCGAGGTTAAAGGAGTAGCCGGTCGGCACCACGAAGCTGGTGATCGACGCCGGCGCGCCATAGGCTTCCATTTTCTCGATAATACGCGGCAGCACGCTCTCGGAGCTGGCGGTGGAGTAAGCCAGAATCAGCTCATCTTTCAGGATGCGGATCAGGATCCAGATGCTCAGGCCGCACAGGCGGGCGACAATCCCCAGCACCACCAGCGCGAAAAACAGGATCGCGAAGTAAACCAGCAGCACCAGCTTGGCCAGCGGCCACAGCGAGGCGAAACCAAAGGTGGCGACGGTCACTGAAATCAGGGCGAACACCCCGATCGGCGCATAGCGCATCACCATATGGGTGACTTTGAACATGGTTTCGGAGATGGAGCGGAAGACCGTCACCAGCGGCTCACGGTGCGTCGCCGGCAGCGAGGAGAGCCCCAGACCAAACAGCACCGAGAAGAAAATAATCGGCAGCATATCGCCTTTCGCCATCGACGCCACGATGTTGGTCGGCACCAGCGACAGGATGGTGCCCATCAGGCCATGCGCATGGCTCTGCACCTCAGCGGTGGTGTTCTGGTATTTCGAAATATCAACCGCCGCCAGCTGCGACATATCAATGCCCGTTCCCGGCTGGAAGACGTTGGCCAGGGTGATACCCAGCACGATCGCCACCGTGGTGATCACTTCGAAATAGATAATGGTTTTGGCGCCGATCCGGCCTAACTGTTTGGCATCGCCCACGCCGGCAATCCCGACCACCAGGGTCGAAATAACAATCGGGACTACGATCATTTTAATCAGATGGATAAAGATATCGCCCGCCGGCGTCAGCAAATTGCTAATCAACCAATCGCGACTTTCGGCGTGGTAATGCAGATAACTGCCCAAAAGGATACCCAGCACCAGGGCTAGCAAAATTTGCCAGGCCAGACTGACTTTTTTTGTTTTCTTCACTACTGACTTCCTCAATGAAAGGCACCATTCCTTTTCGTCATGGTACCCACTGCAGGGGGTATGAATTGTGTTGCGTTGCTTTGTGGGGTTATTTAACGCGCAATATCAGTATCATTTGCACGGCATGCTGCGCAAGCCTTTAAGAATAGGGCTTTCTTCTGGTTTTCTGCATAAAGTCACGAATTTTCCCCAGTTACAATGCATAAGTATTTGTAATAAAAAATATTTCACATCTTCCGTTTCTATAAATTCATTTACGCAATTATTTCACTTCAAAGTTTCATTTGACGAAATTTCACTCAGTTGAATCATTGCGTGATCTGCCCCCCAATTAACAAACAAAGCTGCCAAAACCCCTACTATTAACGTTTGTTTGACATATATTTAACAAGTTCAAAGGAGAAAAAAAGCCATGAGCCAAATACACAAACACCCTATTCCCGCTAACATTGCGGAACGTTGCCTGATTAACCCGGATCAGTACAAGGCGCAGTATCAACAATCCATAACCGACCCTGATACATTCTGGGGCGAGCAGGGCAAAATCCTTGACTGGATGCGCCCCTACACCCGCGTGAAGAATACCTCCTTTGCGCCGGGTAACATTTCCATCAAATGGTATGAAGACGGCACCCTGAACCTCGCCGCCAACTGCCTCGACCGCCATCTCGCCGAGCGCGGCGATCAAACCGCCATCATCTGGGAAGGCGACGACGCCAGCCAGAGCAAGCACATCACCTACCGTGAACTGCATGCGGACGTCTGCCGCTTCGCCAATGTGCTGCTCGGCCTCGGGATTAAAAAAGGCGACGTGGTCGCCATCTATATGCCGATGGTGCCGGAAGCCGCGGTGGCGATGCTGGCCTGCGCCCGCATCGGCGCCATCCACTCGGTGATTTTCGGTGGCTTCTCGCCGGAGGCGGTGGCCGGACGCATTATCGACTCCAGCTCGCGCCTGGTGATCACCGCGGATGAAGGGCTGCGCGCCGGTCGCGCCATCCCGCTGAAGAAAAACGTCGATGACGCGCTGAAAAACCCGAACGTCAACAGCATTGAACACGTCGTGGTCCTGAAACGTACCGGCGGTAAAATCGACTGGCAGGAGGGCCGCGATCTGTGGTGGAGCGATCTGATGGCGAACGCCAGCGCCGAACACCGCCCCGTCGAGATGAACGCCGAAGATCCGCTGTTCATCCTCTATACCTCTGGCTCCACCGGTAAACCGAAAGGGGTGTTGCACACCACCGGCGGCTATCTGGTCTACGCGGCCACCACCTTTAAATACGTTTTCGATTACCACCCGGGCGATATTTACTGGTGCACCGCCGATGTCGGCTGGGTCACCGGCCACAGCTATCTGCTGTACGGCCCGCTGGCCTGCGGCGCCACCACTCTGATGTTCGAAGGGGTGCCGAACTGGCCAACCCCTGCGCGTATGTGCCAGGTCGTCGATAAGCATAAGGTCAGCATTCTCTATACCGCTCCGACGGCGATCCGTGCCCTGATGGCGGAAGGCGACAAGGCTATCGAAGGCACGGACCGCTCCTCACTGCGCATTCTCGGCTCGGTCGGCGAACCCATTAACCCGGAAGCCTGGGAGTGGTACTGGAAGAAGATCGGTAACGAGAAGTGCCCGGTGATGGACACCTGGTGGCAGACCGAAACCGGCGGCTTTATGATCACCCCGCTGCCGGGAGCGATTGAGCTGAAGGCTGGCTCCGCTACCCGCCCGTTCTTCGGCGTTCAGCCGGTGCTGGTGGATAACGAAGGCCTGCCGCTGGATGGCGCCACCGAGGGCAATCTTGCTATCGCCGACTCCTGGCCCGGCCAGGCGCGAACCCTGTTCGGGGATCATGAGCGCTTTGAGCAAACCTACTTCTCCACCTTCAAAAATATGTACTTTAGCGGCGACGGCGCGCGCCGAGATGAAGATGGCTATTACTGGATCACCGGCCGCGTGGATGACGTTCTGAACGTCTCCGGCCACCGTCTGGGTACTGCCGAGATCGAATCGGCGCTGGTGTCGCACCCGAAAATCGCCGAAGCGGCAGTGGTCGGTATTCCGCACAACATCAAGGGCCAGGCTATCTACGCCTACGTGACGCTCAATCACGGTGAAGAACCGACGCCGGAGCTGTATGCGGAAGTGCGTAACTGGGTGCGTAAAGAGATTGGCCCGCTGGCGACGCCGGATGTTCTGCACTGGACCGATTCGTTGCCAAAAACCCGCTCGGGCAAAATCATGCGCCGCATTCTGCGCAAGATCGCCGCGGGCGATACCAGCAACCTCGGCGATACCTCGACTCTCGCCGATCCTGGCGTAGTGGAAAAACTGCTCGAAGAGAAGCAGGCCATTACCATGCCTTCTTAAGTAAGGACCGATTCCCTACACCCTCTCCCCCACCGGGGAGAGGATAAAAATAAGTCCCTCCCCCAGGATTTCACTCGCAGGAACGCCGTCAGCGAACCGTATCCCGGCCTTTAACGCCGGAGGGATTGCTGTCGCCAGCGTCCGCTGCGTGGATGACGAAAGGGAGACCTCTGGAGACGCTAAGATGAATGAACAACTTTGTCAGCGGATAGAAAATAGTGCGCATTTCAGGGAGCTGGTGGCATCACGGCAACGGTTTGCCGCCATTCTGTCAGTGATTATGTTAGTGATCTATGTGGGCTTTATTCTGCTTATCGCCTTCGCGCCAGGCTGGCTCGGCACGCCGCTGCACGCCGGGACCAGCGTCACCCGCGGGATCCCGCTGGGCATCGGGGTGATCGTCATTTCGTTTGTTCTCACCGGTATTTATGTCTGGCGGGCTAACGGTGAATTTGACCGTTTGACCAAGAGCGTTCTCAACGAGGTAAAAGCATGATCAAGAGAGTCCTGACGGCGCTCGCCGCCACGCTGCTGCCCCTCGGCGCTCAGGCCGCAGACGCCATTACCGGCGCGGTACAGCGCCAGCCGACCAACTGGCAGGCGATTGTCATGTTCCTGATTTTCGTCGCCCTGACCCTGTACATCACTTACTGGGCGTCAAAACGGGTGCGTTCGCGCAGCGATTACTACACCGCCGGCGGCAATATCACCGGTTTCCAGAACGGGCTGGCGATTGCCGGCGACTTTATGTCGGCAGCGTCGTTCCTTGGTATCTCCGCGCTGGTGTATACCTCCGGTTACGACGGTCTGATCTACTCGCTGGGCTTCCTTGTCGGCTGGCCGATTATCCTGTTTCTGATTGCCGAACGTCTGCGCAACCTTGGCCGCTACACCTTTGCCGACGTGGCGTCCTATCGTCTCAAACAGGGACCGATCCGCACCCTCTCCGCCTGCGGCTCGCTGGTGGTGGTGGCCCTCTATCTGATCGCCCAAATGGTCGGCGCCGGCAAGCTGATCCAGCTGCTGTTCGGCCTTAACTATCACGTTGCGGTGGTGCTGGTGGGCGTCCTGATGGTGCTCTATGTCCTGTTCGGCGGCATGCTGGCGACCACCTGGGTGCAGATTATCAAAGCGGTTCTGCTGCTGTTCGGCGCCAGCTTTATGGCCTTTATGGTGATGAAGCACGTCGGCTTCAGCTTCAATAATCTGTTTACCGAAGCGATGGCCGTCCACCCGAAAGGCGCGGCGATTATGAGCCCGGGTGGGCTGGTGAAAGATCCGATATCCGCGCTCTCCCTTGGCCTCGGTCTGATGTTTGGTACCGCCGGCCTGCCGCATATCCTGATGCGTTTCTTTACCGTGAGCGACGCCAAAGAAGCGCGTAAAAGCGTGTTCTACGCCACCGGTTTTATGGGCTACTTCTATATTCTGACCTTTATCATCGGCTTCGGCGCCATCATGCTGGTCGGCGCGAACCCAGTGTTCAAAGACGCGGCCGGGCAGCTTATCGGCGGCAATAATATGGCGGCGGTGCATCTGGCGGATGCGGTGGGCGGCAACCTGTTCCTCGGCTTTATCTCCGCGGTCGCCTTCGCCACCATTCTGGCGGTGGTCGCTGGCTTGACGCTGGCGGGCGCCTCGGCGGTGTCGCACGACCTGTACGCCAACGTCTTCCGTAAAGGGGCGACCGAGCGTCAGGAGCTGAAGGTCTCCAAAATTACGGTGCTGATCCTCGGCGTGGTGGCCATTCTGCTGGGCATCCTGTTCGAAAATCAGAATATCGCTTTCATGGTCGGCCTGGCGTTCTCTATTGCCGCCAGCTGTAATTTCCCGATCATTCTGCTGTCGATGTACTGGTCGAAGCTGACCACCCGCGGGGCGATGATCGGCGGCTGGCTGGGTCTGCTGACGGCGGTGATTCTGATGATCCTCGGCCCGACCATTTGGGTGCAGATCCTCGGTCATGAGAAAGCGCTGTTCCCGTATGAATACCCGGCGCTGTTCTCCATCGCTATCGCGTTCATCGGTATCTGGCTCTTCTCCGCGACTGATAACTCACCGGAAGGAATGCGCGAGCGCGAGCAGTTCCGCGCCCAGTTCATTCGTTCACAAACCGGGATTGGTATCGAACGCGGCCAGGCGCATTAACCGTCGCCTTCCCTTCTCCGGCACCTGCCGGGGAAGGGGCTTATTCTGCCCCCGTCAGTTGTAGGTGAAGGTGATCACCCCTGCTGCGTTTGCTGAACCTGCTGTCACCATATTTCCCGTCTTATAATAGTTTGTGGAAAAAGCGAGCGACTGCTGAGCGGCTGCCCCGCCAGGACTGTCGGGATGGGTGAAATAGCTATAGCTGGCATCTGCGCCGTCGTTCGTTACCGTCGTACGGCTCGAGGTATAGAGGCTGATGTCGGTATTCAATGGCAGCGCTTCGCCATCCAGATTCAACTGGACCCCCACCCCGGTGGCAACATTCTCTTCTGCCGTTAAGGCCATTACGGTGTTATCCGGATTATTCCCACTCGCTTCCGCCGCCACCACCCGCATCGAAACATTGGTTCCCGGCTCGCAAAAGAGATTCATGGACTGCCGCGCTGATCCTACCTTCGTCGCGCTATTAAACTCGCCGGTATTGATGCTGCCCATGGCAAAACTAAGATTATTGCTACTGACATCGCACCCCATCGGGATCATCTGGATGCTGGTGGTTCCGCTGATATGCAGTTGGGAAATCGCTACCGAGCCTGACTTATCCTTTGCCGATACCGTCGCCACCGGGTCGTTAAAGGATAATGTACTATTGCTGGCAATCGCGCCGCCAGTCGCTACCAGCTGCAGTTGATACGCCGGGGTGTAATGTGTGGAAGCGTAGAAATCTAAAAAGCCATTAGGTTCACCGAGTTTAAAGTTGGCATCGCCGATATAATGCACCTGCGAGTCGGGAGTGAAATCATCTGTATCGTTCTCATATTCACCACTGATATTAAGCCACACTTTAACGCGTATCCCGATCCCCTGCACCGAGGTGGTATAGATGTTATCGCCGACCAACGCCCCGGCATTGCTCGAAGACCAGGCAAACACCGCGTAAATTTGCCCCTGGCAATTGAGCATAAACGTTTGCGCGTGATTCATTTTCCCGGAATCGTATAGCACCGTACCCGCGGTATAATTTCCGGCGTTGATCAGTATTTTTTCCGGCAGGTTAGTCATCGAGATATCGCCATAATTTTTCCCCTCACATAACGCCCAGCTGTAGGAGGGGATCAGCACCACAATGAAAAATAAAATAAGCTTTTTCATAAACTTCCCTGTCGAAATGATTATTTATAAGCCACATCAAAAGTGGCGGTAAAACCGACAATGCCGGGACTCACCTGGCCATAAGGTGAGTACATCCGTGCCGCCATGGTGAACGTGTGGATGTCCACTTCGCTATCAAAGGTGAAGAGATACTGGTTACCGGGGCCCAGCGGCTGCTGGTCGGCCATGCTGAGCAGTTGCAAACCAATGCCGCTGGCCCCGCTATTGCCTGTCATATAGCTTTTATAGATCGAAGTATGGGCTTCATCGAAACCAGCCCCACTGAATGTGATCGTCACTGCCGACGCATAGGCGGAACAGTTGGAAAAGAGCAGCTTAACCGGCACGCTGGCGCTGCTCGATCCCGCTTTTCCGGAGAACGTCTGATAGGGAACGGTGCCCAAATCAATACGATTCGACGGCTCCACAGCCACCTCACAGGAGGGCGCTTCGATCGTGCCCGTAACCTTAAAATTGACCGTGCTGTTGCTCTCGTAAGCCAACCCGGGAGCGGAGAGCAGTAAAAGGCTAGCCAGTACACAGCCCCCTGCTCCGCAGTCTTTAATGCTCATATCAGCCCTTTTTTCCTGTTGCGAACGTGCGGCCATTATCGGCAGATGGCCTGATAAAACTGAATATTGTCGCTCAGCGTGGTGCTGGAGAAATCATAATGAGCGGTGCACTGCTCACTGCTTTTGTCCCCCCAGCGTGCTAGCAGCTGGCCTTTTTTCTGCAACCCCGTCAGGTAAACCTGCCCCTCATCGCCAACGATATTGCTGCGCGAGACGCTGGTGTTAGGCCGGGCGTTATCGAGGGTCACCAGCGCGCCGAAGGGCACCACCCCGCTGCGGGTGCGCAGTGTGAGCATCGCCTTATAGCCAATTCGCGTGTCATACTGCACTTTGACGATCGCGTTGCGCGTCGGTACCACCGTTCTGGCAACGTTATCCACTTCAGCGCCGGGGATTTCCTGTTCATCCAGCGCCAGGCTATTACGATGGTATGGACGGACGTAGGGCACCACGGCATATCCGGTGGCATCCGTCGTCACGTTTGTCTGGCCGCGCACCGTCACATCCCTGACGCCGGGGGTCTCGACCAGCGCCGAACTCTCCCCCAGAAAGCGTGACAGCGTGAGCCCACCTGAATGGGCGACCATGCCGCCGCGCAGCGAATAGTTGTAGTGATTGCTGTAGCGGTCGTAGCCATAGCCGCCCGCCACGTCGCCTTTTGCCCCCTGGTAGTTGACGCTGAGGTTGCCGGAAGTGCTCTTATCCTGGGTGTTGTACCCTTCCAGCACGCTCCAGTTCAGGGAGCGATCCTCGAACGCTGAACCGTTAAGTCCCACGCTGTGCGTGGTGTCGTTATGGCGGCCATGGTTCATGGTGTAATTCGCGGAGAGTGAGTCTCCCAGCGGAATGCTTAACGTCAGGGAGACGACCGTATCGCTGGCCGGCCGGTTATGACCGCTGTCATCGGTGTTCTGCACGTTGCGGTTATAGGAATAGTTAATAAAGTAGGAGGCTTTGCCGATTGCTCCGCTATAGCCCACCCCGACCGACGCCATGCGCGAGTTGTCCCAGTAGGTTTCATTGATCAGCGACAGCGAAAGTGAGCCATAGCCAAACAGCGTCTGTGACACCGAGGCGTCAAAACGGCCTTTCGTTCTGCCGTTGCTGGTACAGCAGTCATACTGAGTGGAAGCGTTATCGATAAAATCCTGAAACGAATAGTATCCCGCGGTGGAGTAGCGATAACCGGCCACGGAAAAGTTGGTCCCGGTCTGGAGAAAACTTTTGCTAAAGCGGACGCGATAAGATTGCCCCTGTTCTTTACTGGTCGATGTGGCCGCGGCGTTGGCGTTGACATCAGCCCATGACTGAGAACCATCAAATGAGAGGGCGCCGATAGTCCCAAGATTAAAACCGGCGCCTAACAGCAAGTTGGTGTATTTATCTTCCGCCTGCTGAAAGCCGCTATAAAGAGTAACGTTGCTGGTCACGCCATAAACCAGAGAGGACTGAATAAAGTTATATTCTTTATCGTCGGAGCTACCTGAGCGCGTTCTGCCACTGCTCAGCGCATAGTCCAGCTGGCCCTCGCGCTGCAGGATCGCCAGCGAGGCGAATGGCACCACAAAGTTTTGCTCGCTGCCGTCAGACTCTTTAATGCTGACGTACAGATCGCCGGCGCTGCCGGTGGCGTAAAGATCTTTTATTTCAAAGGCGCCGGGTGCAACGGTGGTTTTATAAATGCTATAGCCATTCTGATAGACCGAGACCTCAGCGGTGGTACGCGCAATACCCTTGATCGTCGGCGCAAACCCGTGAAGGCTATCCGGCAGCATCTCTTTATCGGAGCTGAGCTGTAGGCCAGTAAAGCTCATGCTGTCGAAGATGCCGGACGACGTATAGGTGTTGCCCACCACCAGTTGACTGCGCAGGGTTTGGATATCGCGGGTGATATAGGAGTATACCGACTCCCAGCGACTGCTATTGTCGCTGTGGCTATAGGTGCTGTAGTTGCGCAGGCGCCACGGCCCCAGGTTCACGCCAGGCTGCAGGCTGATAAACTGACTGTCGATAGTCGCGCCGTTATGTCGCGGGGTATTGCGCTGACCGGAAATGCTGTAGTTGAGAATACCGGCGTTAATCCCCTGCTGCCACTGGCTCTCCGGCACATAGTCCCTGGGGCGGTTCAGCATGGCGGCTTGTGGGACGGTAAAATCTATCCGCTGTTGGGCAAGTGAAACCGTAAACGTCACGCCCGGGATCGCCGACAGCTGAGCACAGGTTTCTCCTGCCTCGAACAGCTTCGGATAGGCGGCGGTATTGATGAGCCATGAATGAAGAAACTCCGTAGAAAGACAGGGAGTTACCGTTGCGTTTGCACCAGCGTCAGGGTTATTTACCTGAAACAGGAGCGATTCAGAACCGACATACTTATCATTGATGAAAACATCCAGGTAATAAGTGCCCGGCGGTACGCCATCTTGCGAAAAATAAGACAGATCAACTGAAGTCGCACTATTAGCGGTGACTTCGAGTAGGTTTGGATTGAAATATTCGCCGGCCTCAGCGCAAGTAGGTAGGGTACTCAGGCACAGAAAAATAGCGACGCAGAGACTTTTAGTTGGAAATAGCGGCTCAATGCTACTGAATAAGAGCGGTATATTTCTTCCCTGACATACCATAATCATTAATCACGCTCCATGTGATTTCTTTTTTTCCTGCCGAGGACAGGTTACTCCTGACGGGTATTTTTAAAGTCGAAAACGGGGCTGCAAACCATGCACCAGAAATATTTTTACCGTTAACACTAACCTGCGAGAAATTCATATACACTGGTGAACTATTTTTTACCGTTAGGGACGCCCCTTCTTTACCCCATTGTAATTTGTCGGCATAGCTTTCTGGTGTATTACCTTTTAACGCGGCAGGACGGTAAATTAATTTTATTTTCGAGTTGATAGCAAACTGCACGACATTTTTATCAGGAATATATTCCGTCGCCGGGATCCCTTTAATATTTAGCCAAAACATGGATTCGCGGTCGTCTGGTAACATCTTTCCTGAACGGACAATACGCACAAATCCTTTTTCTCTGGCTTTAAGACGAAATAGCGGTGGTGTAATAATAAATGCATCTTTTGCTGGTGAAGCAGTATCAACCACAGAGAGCCAGGACTGCACGATATTGCTGTTCTGATCTTTATTCTCAACGCTAATAACGGCGTTATTCTTCGTACCATCAAAGACAAGGCGCGTACCGCCAACCACCACGCTGGCTTGCGCGATAGAAGACGACAGCACTAAACCAACCACAAAAAAAGGATATCTCATACGCTTAAATAAGGGGAATAACAGACGATCCCCCTTTCTCCCTTCAATAAAATGCAGAATTAATGATAGGTCACGTTATAAGTTACCGTTGTCTGAACGGCACCCTTTGTCGGTTCACCAGAGCCCGATTTCACCATCTTAACGGTGAACGGAATCGTTGCGGCACCGGAAGAGATATCGACATCGGAACCTTCTTCGTTATTTTTCATCAGGCTACCGGCTTCGTCATACAGCGCCACAGCGACGCCCGTTGCTGCGTCTTCCGTAGCCTGGTTTTTAAAGTAATCGCTATTCGCGGTATCGGAAACCCCGCCGAAAGTCACGCGGGCGGAGTTATTTCCCCCCTCTTCCACCGTCGGGCAATCCGCTAAGCTAAAGGAAAAGTTTTTGGCTGCGCCGAAGGTATACGCTTTCAGGTCCGCCACCGAGGTGGTACCCATATCAATGGCAGTCACACCGCCATCGATGGTCGCCGTACAGGTAGTATCTGAAACAATGCCATTAAAGGTAATGGTGTTATCAGCCTGGGCAACGGTAGACAGCGCGCTGCAGGCAGAGAAAATCAGGGCACCTGCCAGAAATTTTTTACTCATCTTCATATTTATTCCCATATCCATTATAAACGACAATCAGTCCGTCAATTGCTTTATGCAGCGATATTAGAGAATGAAATTCAATCAGCGCGGCGTCATGCCGGCATTTACATGCTATCGGCTTGATGACAGGCACTATTATGCAGAAATAAACGACCCACTATGAATCCATTCAATAATACAAGCTCGCGTAAAAAGAATAACTAACACATGGTAAAAATTCAATTATCAACAGATATGCTATTTTTTATACAACGCGTATTAAAAGATTAGCGGCGCGACATAAAAAACCTTAAAAATCACTTGGATAAGCAGTTATATAATTCGTGAAAATAATAAAAACACTGAATTATATTTAGATTGCAATTAAATAATCGACGACATTGAAATATTTTCTTACAAATTCAGGAGAAACATAAGAATCGACTTAATCTTTTATGATGAGTAATAACGGGTATAAACAAAAACAGGGGAAAATAGTCCATAACTATTCTCCCCCTCAATATTTCATAATATCCGGTTACGGGACCATGTTAAAACAGCAGCCAGCGCACGACCGGCGCAGCCAGCACGACGACCACACCTGAGAGCATCATCACCAGGCTGGCCACTACGCCCTCCTGCTGGCCCAGCTCATAGGAGCGCGCGGTTCCGGCACCGTGGGAGGCCGCCCCGAACCCGGCCCCTTTCGCCATCCCTTCCCGGATAGCAAGCCGTAAAAACAGCATGTCCCCCACCGCCATACCAAAGACGCCGGTGATCACCACAAACAGCGCCACCAGATCGGGTTGACCGCCGAGCGGTTTCGCCGCCGCCAGGGCAAAAGGCGTGGTCACCGAACGCACCGCCAGGCTACGCTGTATTTCGTCAGACAACATCAATCCGCGCGCCAGCCACACGGAACTGGTCACCGCTACCACCACCGCCGTCACCACCCCTGCGCTGAGAGACATCCAGTGGCGTTTGATCACCGCGATATTTTCATAGACCGGGACGGCAAAGGCGATGGTCGCCGGGCCCAGCAGCCAGAGCAGCCAGTGGGTCTCTCCCATATAGCTCTGATAAGAGATATGGCCTGTCACCAGGATCAGCACCAGCAGGATCGGCGTAAATACCAGCGGCATCAACGGCAGTTTATGAAAACGGCGATACAGTTTTTTATTAGCGTAATAGAGGCCCAGCGTCGCCGCCAGACACAGGATACTTAGCGTGGCATCGCTCATTTCTTTATCCTGTTCACTTCGTAACGATAAACCTTGTCAACGACCCAGGCCGTAGCGCCGAGCACCATCAGCGTGCTTAACGCAATGACCAGGAAAATACGCCATCCGTCGACCATCAACAGCTGGGCATAATTGACCACCGCCACCACCGCCGGGACGAAAAACAGCAGCATCTCCGCCAACAGCCAGCGGGCGCCGGCGCGAACCCAGTTGAGGGGGATCACCCGGCAAACGATCATCAACAGGAGCATCACCATGCCCACTAAGTTGGCCGGCAAGGGTACCTGCCACCTGTTCACCAGATATTGTGCGAAGATGAATAACCCGACGTAGAGCAGCACCTGTATCGGGATCTGAAGTCGCTGCGCCACAGCAGGGGCAACGCGAGCTGGCGCGAAGGCCATGAGCGATAGTCCTGAAAAAAGAAGTCAGGCATGCAGTATAGAGAGCCGCCGACGCGGACAGAAATGAATTAAAATCATCGCAGGTATAGTCTCAGGGAATAATTATGGATATCCGAACGCTGCGCTATTTCGTTGAAGTGGTTCGTCAGCAGAGTTTTACTCGCGCGGCGGAAAAGCTGTTTGTCACGCAGCCCACCATCAGCAAGATGCTTAAAAATCTCGAAGATGAACTGAACTGCACGCTGTTGATCCGCGACGGCCGCAAACTGCTGCTTACCGATACCGGGCGCGTGGTTTTTGAACGCGGCCAGGCGATCCTCGGCGAGTTCAGCCAGCTGGAGTCAGAGCTGAGCGATATCAATCACCTGCATAAGGGGGTGCTGCGTCTTGGCATTCCGCCGATGGTCGGGATGCTGATGGCGGAGCCGATCAGCCGTTTCCGCCAGCGCTACCCGGGCGTCGAGCTGAAAATCGCCGAGTTTGGCGGCCTGACGGTCCAGCAGGCGGTCAGCAATGGTGAACTTGATATGGCGATGACCGCCCTGCCGATCGAAGAGGGTAGCAGCCTCACCACCCTGCCGTTGTTCAACCACCCACTGTGCGTCCTGACGCCCAGGACCGCGGCGTGGGAAGGCAAAACGTCGCTCTCGCCGGCGGAGCTGGCGGCGCATCCGCTGGTTATCTACAACGAGGAATTTGCCCTCAGCCAGCAGCTGATGCGCCTGTTTAGCGAGCACGACGTGAAGCCGCGGATCGCCGTGCGCAGCGGCCAGTGGGACTTTCTCGCCGCCATGGTGCAGGCCGGCATTGGCGTGGCGATCCTGCCGGAGCCGATTTGCCAGCGTCTCGACCCGCAGAACTTTTGCTGGATCCCATTGCAAAGCGAGCTGCGCTGGGAGCTGGGGATGATTTGGCGGGAAGGCGTGTATATGTCGCGTAGCGCTGAGGCCTGGCTGGCGTGCAGTAAAGCGTTCTGGCTGGAATAACGCCTGGCGGCGCCAGGCTGGTGCGCATCGGGTGGATACCGCGGAGGTTGTCGGCCCGGTAAGGCGTCAGCTGCCCGCGGGCACACGTGCGTTACGAGAGATCACCCGGCGGCGCTACGCCACCGGGTCTGACGATCACTGATCTTCGATCAACAGCGCTTCCAGCAGGTCGAGGTCGTGCAGCAGCTTCTGCAGCGTCTCGTTACTGATCTGCCGGGTGGCGCGCAGATGGTACAGCTCACCGCGCTCAGAGCGCAGCGCCGCCAGGCGGAAGCGCCGCTCCAGGCTCTCTTCGAGCATCGAGGTTTCCACATCGTTACGACCATCGGCGCGGCGGCGCAGGTTACCGATCACCCGCGAACTGACTTCGGTCAGCAGCTGGTTATCGATATTCTCTTTAGTATCCGCCGCCAGCCGCTCTTCCATCTTCTGGATCGCCACAATCGCCACGTCCGCCGTCGCCGCGCGCGCCAGACGCTCCTCTTTCCGCTGCTGCACATTATCGCTCGATTCAATGTGGCGCAGCAGGATCGGCAGCGCAATCACCCCAACGAACAACGAGAACAGGATCACCCCGGCGGCGAGGAAAATCAGCTCATAGCGCGCCGGAAAGACATTCCCGTCCGGCAGTAGCAGCGGAATAGAGAGCACACCGGCGAGGGTAATCGCCCCGCGCACCCCGGCAACGGAGGAGATCAGCAGCTCGCGCGTGGTCCAGGAGCCAAACTCCATCGGTTTCTTCTTCAGGAAGCGCTGGCTAAGCTTACGCATCGACCACAGCCAGCCAAAACGCACCAGCATCAGCGCGGCATAGATCAGGATGATGTCGGTAAACAGCATCCAGGTCTCGACATTGGGGTCGGCTTCCGCCGCCACCAGCGAGCTGGAGAGGATATCCGGCAGCTGCAGGCCCAACAGCAGAAACACCATGCCGTTAAAGACAAACTCCAGCATCGCCCAGGTGCTGTTGGCGCGCAGGCGCATCGCCAGCGGCGCGGTACGCATCACGCCGGAACGGGTGATGGTCATCCCTGCCGCCACCGCCGCCAGAATGCCGGAGACGCCGATATGTTCGGCAATCAGATAGGAGGCAAACGG
Organism: Klebsiella sp. V115_8; assembly: GCF_029967715.1. NCBI lineage: Bacteria > Pseudomonadati > Pseudomonadota > Gammaproteobacteria > Enterobacterales > Enterobacteriaceae > Klebsiella > Klebsiella sp. V115_8. Next base: position 65,789 of record NZ_JASCAR010000029.1, on the reverse strand, counting down.
CAGCAGGAACAGCAGGACGATCTGCGTGGCGGGCTCGTCACCGCCCCAGCGGCTGAGGAAGCGCATCGAGCGGCCATACGACCAGCTCACCACAAACCCGGCCAGCACGCCGCCAATCGCCACTTTCAGAAACTCGACGGTGGCGCCGCCGACGGTAAAGACCATGGTGCCCATCGCCACCGCGACGGCAAACTTGAGCGAGACCAGGCCGGAGGCGTCGTTCATCAGCGCCTCACCCTGCAAAATACCCATGATTTTTTTCGGTATCCGCCCTTCCCCGACGATACCCGAAAGCGCCACGGCATCGGTCGGCGACAGCACGGCCGCCAGCGCGAACGCCGGGATCAGCGGAATGCCCGGCACAATCCAGTAGATCAGAAAGCCGATGCCGACCACCGTCACGACCACCAGCGCCAGCGCCAGGCCGAGGATCTCGCGCCCGTGCTCAATGAATTCGCGAGTTGGCGTTTTCCAGCCGTCGGCGAACAACAGCGGCGGGATAAACAGGACCAGAAACAGCTCTGGATCAAATTCAACATGCAAACCAAAGGTCGGCCACGCCAGAAGCGCGCCAATGGCGATTTGCATCAGTGGGAGTGGAACCTGAAAGGGCAGTACGCGCGTCACTACCCCGGAGAGTGAGACCACAAGGGTCATGATGAGGATGGTAAAGAATATTTCCATGTGTTCCCTGTTTGCTGCGTTTTCTTTTATACCTGTGAGGCGTCTTGCCTTTGAATCATACGCTACCCAGATTAACGCAAATGGAAACAGGATGTGGCTTAAAAATAAAACGGGCGGCCTGAGCCGCCCGTGAGGAGCACAAAGGGTTTAAATCGCCCACCCGCCGGCGTAGAACACCACCAGCGCCACCGCGATAATCACCGTGCCGAGGTTCAGCTTACGCCACTCGCCGGAGACCAGACGGCCGATCACCAGGGTCGCGAAACCGATCATGATGCCGGTCACGATGTTGCAGGTCAGCACGATAAACACCGCGGTGATCAGGCCAGCCATGGCGTCAACGAAGTCATTGAAATCGATCTTCGCCACGTTGCTCAGCATCAGCAGACCGACGTACATCAGCGCCGGCGCGGTCGCGTAGGCCGGCACCAGATAAGAGAGCGGAGAGAGGAACAGGATCAGCAGGAACAGGACCCCTACCGTCACCGCGGTCAGGCCGGTTTTACCGCCGGCTGCCGTACCCGCCGCCGATTCGATATACACCGCCGCCGGCGCCGCCCCGACTAAGCCAGAGAAGACGCTGCTCAGGGAGTCGGTGGTCAGCGCTTTACCGCCGTTGATGATCTGTCCGTCTTTGTCCAGCAGGTTCGCCTGACCAGCCACCGCGCGGATGGTGCCGGTGGCGTCAAAGACCGCCGTCATCACCAGGGCCAGTACGCTGGGCAGCACGACCGGATTCAGCGCGCCGACGATATCCAGACTGCCAATCAGCGAGTTGCCCTGGTCATCGCTCAGGGATGGCATGGCGAAAATCCCGGAGAAATGGACGTTAGGATCGAAAATCAGGCCGACAATCGACACGCCGATAATGGTCAGCAGGATACCGCCCGGTACCTTCATTTTTTCCAGACCGATGATCACCGCGAGGCCAATCAGCGACATTACCACCGGGAAGCTGTCAAAGTTCCCCAACGCCACCGGCAGACCGTCCAGCGGATTTTTGATCACCAGGCCAACGCCATTGGCGGCAATCAGCAGCAGGAACAGACCGATCCCGATCCCGGTACCGTGGGCCACGCCCTGCGGCAGGTTGCGCAAGATCCAGCTGCGGATGCCAGTTGCCGAGATCACCGTAAACAGGACGCCCATCAGGAATACCGCGCCGAGCGCCACCGGAATACTGATGTGCTGCCCCAGCACCAGGCTGAAGGCGGTGAAAGCGGTCAACGAGATAGCGCAGCCGATGGCCATCGGCAGGTTTGCCCATAATCCCATCGCCAGCGAGCCAACGCCCGCCACCAGACAGGTAGAAACAAACACCGCGGCCGGCGGGAAACCCGCTTTTCCGAGCATGCCCGGCACCACGATGACGGAGTACACCATTGCCAGAAAGGTAGTAAGACCTGCAACAATCTCCTGACGCACGGTGCTACCGCGCGCCGAAATTTTAAACCAGGCGTCTAATGAACCGCCGGTACGCGCTGAAGGCGTAGACATAGAAAACTTCCCCTGAAAATTTTTATTGTTCGTTGATATGCGTGGTGGACCTTCCACTGCCAGTTAAACGCGATCTCCTTGTACCGAATCGCAGCGCCAGGGGGGCCGCAAAAAAGCAAACGTTTAACTCCGCGCATACACTACGGTGTGTCAACCTTATCAACTCCCCCCGGCTAGCAGAAAAAAGAGGGAGCAAAACAGAAAGGCAAACGATTATCCGGCCTTTAGATAACCCTTTTCAACCGATGTTTATCGTATTTCGCTAAATTTCGCTTATGACGAACAGAAAATAACCAGCCGATGCGCAAACGTTATCGTCCATGCGCAATCCGCTAACAATTTTTTAGTGAGTTGCTTTCATTTAGCCGCGTCATCGGATCCGCTGATACTTCAGGCGCCGGGTAAGGTGAAGGGGCCGCCGCGCTCGATAGCCTGCTGCCAGGCCGGGCGCTGCTCCACCCGCTGTCGCCAGGCCTCAATATGGCGAAGATCATGCATGCCGCCGCGGGCCAGCAGCGCCATCACCGGGAAGCTCATCTGGATATCGGCCATGCTCAGCCGATCGCCGGCAAACCATGGCCGCGTGGCAAGATGGTCGTCAATGAACCGCGCATGGGTGGCCAGCTGAGGATCGAGCCACGCTTTCTGGATACCTTTGCCCAGCAGCGAGCCCAGCGAGCGGACGCCAAAGGGCACCGGGGGTTTGCCGAGGCTGGCGAACACCAGCTTCATTAACAGCAGCGGCATCAGCGAGCCTTCGGCATAGTGCAGCCAGAAGCGGTACTGCAGTTTGTCATCCGCGCCCTGTGGCTTCAGCAGCCCATCGCTGTCCCAGCTCTCCTGCAAATACTCAAGGATCGCGCCGGACTCCGCCAGCACATAGCCGTTGTCTTCCAGCACTGGCGATTTCCCCAGCGGGTGGATTTTCTTCAATGCCGCTGGCGCCAGCATCGACTTTTCCCGCTGATAGCGGACTATCTGATAAGGCAGCTGTAGCTCCTCCAGCGCCCACAGTACGCGTTGCGATCGTGACTGATTAAGATGATGTACCGTCAGCATGGGCCTCTCCCGTGGTTTGTTCAAATTAACTATAGGAACAGGCGCGGATTGCCGGGAAAATTTCGGCAAAATAGTGAGGAAAAAACGGCGGCGGATGCCATAGTTAAAGTGTCGACGCAAACCGGAACCTCCATCAACAGATTGCGCAATATTGAGGGACGTCGACGTCGGGGGAAACCCTCTCGTGAACCAACGAGATAATGCGAAAGACCAAGACCGGAAAACAACTAAAGCGCCCAGTTGTGGCGCTTTAGTTTTATCACTCCTCCTCCAGCAGCCGGGCGCCGGTCCCCTCTTCCCCCAGTTTATCGCCCGGGTTGCGTAGCGGGCAGTCGCGCCGCGATAAACAGCCGCAGCCGATGCAGCCGTCGAGCTGGTCGCGCAGCGCCGTCAGGGTGTGGATACGCCGGTCCAGCTCCTCGCGCCACTGGGATGACAGCATTTTCCACTCTTTTGCGCTGAGATTGTGCCCTTCCGGCAGGACGCCAAACGCGTCGCCGATGGTGGCCAGCGGGATGCCGATACGTTGCGCAATTTTGATAATCGCCACCGCGCGCAGGACATCGCGCCGGTAGCGCCGCTGATTGCCGGCATTCCGCTGGCTGTGGATCAGCCCTTTACTCTCATAAAAATGGAGGGCCGAGACCGCCACGCCGGTTCGTTTTGCCACTTCCCCAGGCGTCAGCAGCATTTTGATGCGGGGTGATTTCTTTTCCATAAAGCGCTTTACCTCAAGTTAACTTGAGGAATTATACTCGCCCGCAGACAAAACGACGAATCGAGAATTGAGAGAGGCCGCTTTATGTCCCATCAGGATATTATTCAAACACTGATTGAATGGATTGATGAACATATCGATCAACCACTTAACATTGATGTAGTCGCCAGAAAGTCAGGATACTCGAAGTGGTACCTGCAGCGGATGTTCCGCACCGTGATGCATCAGACGCTGGGGGATTATATTCGTCAGCGCCGTCTGCTGCTGGCGGCGGAGGCGTTGCGAACCACCCAGCGGCCGATCTTTGATATCGCCATGGATCTGGGCTACGTCTCGCAGCAAACCTTCTCGCGGGTCTTCCGCCGGGAGTTCGACCGCACCCCCAGCGACTACCGCCATCAGATCTCCGCGTGACGCGACGGCTGAGGCACGTTCACGGGCGCGGGCGCATTGGCTAACCACTGCATAAACTCCCGCGCCGGCATCGCTTTCGCAAACAGCCAGCCCTGGCAATACTGCACGCCGCGCTTGTAGAGCCAGCTTACCTGCTCAGGCGTCTCCACGCCTTCCGCGATAGTCTTTAGACGTAACCCGCGCGCCATCTCGATGATGTGTTCGGCAATCAGGTGGCTGGTGTTGTTGGTGGTCAGCGTATCAACGAAGGTTTTATCGATTTTAAGGATATCGACGTTCAGGGCGTGCAGATTATGCAGATTCGAATAGCCGGTACCGAAATCATCGATGGCAATTTCATAGCCCGCTTCGCGGAACGCCTGAATCACCGGCGTGGTCTTCGGTACGTCGATAAACCCCCGCTCGGTTACTTCGATTTTGATCTGCCCGATACAGACCGCATAGCTGCGCGCTTTCTCACTGATCTGTGAAATCAGCCGCGCCGAGTGGAAGTCCGACGCAGAGAGATTGATCGCCACGTACAGCTGCGGATGGCTGGCAAGAAACTCTCCCATTTCGTAAAACAGCTCATCCACCACGTAGTCCGTCACCTGGGCAATCATGCCTTCATTTTCCGCCAGCGGAATAAACTCCGCCGGGTTCATCACCGGACCGTCAAACCCTGGCCAGCGCAGCAGCGCTTCCGCCCCGACGCAGCGGTTATTTTTAATATCGATAATCGGCTGGTAGTGCAGGCGCAGCTGGCGGCAGCTCAGAGCCCGCTGCAGCATATTGCGCGGCGAGTGATACTGCCGGCGGGTACGCGACCACACCAGCACCAGTAAAATACTGCAGATGATCCCCAGCGGCAGCGTCAGGCTGGCCTGGTCACAAAAGTTGTGATAATAGCTGGCCCGCGAGGTGGACATAATGACGGCGATCGGCCGGATAGCGGAGCGGGCTATCGTATACACCCGGCCATTCTGATTAAAAAAGGTATCGCCTTCGCGAATTAACGCATGGAGCTCCGCGGGCTCGACATTGTTACTCACCGAGAAAAAGAGGTTGGTTTTGGTATCGAACACGCCATAGGCTAAATCGCGATCGCTGGCGATCACTGAGCTGAACGAGAAGGGATTGACCACCACCACATAGGGCCCCTTCTGCATATAATTCATGGCAAAGCCGGGATAAAACGGCGTGTCCCGGTAATAGTAAATCGCGACATCCGGCTTTTTGGTGTAATTGGCCGCCGGCATCCGCCAGCCGGTTTGCTGATGAACGGACGTTGAACAGATAAAGCGCTGACCGTTAGCGTAGATCAGATCTTCCACATACAGCAGGCCGCGAACGATATGCAATAAATAACGCTGATGGTCCGCTGAGCACAGCTCCCCGCGATACTGGCTGGCTTTCGCCCGGGCCTGATCCGCTTCGCGGATGACCATTTCCGTTTTTTGCAGCGCCAGCTGCGAAAATGAGTGTAATTGATCAATGGTTTCGGCTTTTGCCCGCAGTTGGGCAAACCACAATGCCAGTACCACTGGCAATAAAATAACCAACCCCGTTCCGATGAGCCTTAGCGCCTTATGCGGCGTACTGTCACCCATTTACGCTTACATCCATGCGATATGCCTTAATTAAGGTAGCCCAAACACGTTAGCAATCGCGACTGCGATAGACATCAGCCGATTTCCGCCAGCCCTCACGGGCGTCAGCTTTACCACTGACAGGGAAGAATAATACTTATTTATCAGGTATTCGGAAGATATTCCGCCAAGATTAAGAATAGACGCGCTTCTGACTCGGTTTCTCCGTGTATTAAACAAGAACAAGTAATAAAACCCGCAGAATAATAATCATTAGCAAGAGAATGAAAATAAGATCATCAGGGGTTACTTACCAATATCCACATAAATAACAGTGTTATTAAGCGCAGCGAAAGCTCATTTTTTGACTGGTGAATAAAGCGCCAAGTGTGATATAGTTCACACAAGTTGATGAAACAGAAATGGCGTTTCATCACTCTCTAGTACGCCAGTTGAGACCAGAGCGCTATGCCATCGTCAGTCGCGCCAGGTCGTCCATGGCTCCCCGACTTTCTTTGAGGACAGGTTAATGGCTTCCATTACTACCAGTGTTGTGTTGTTGCGCTGGCCCCTGGTGAGCGCGGTACTGATGTTTCTTGCCAGTTCACTGAATATCCAACTTCGCAAAAGCGATTATGCCGGTCTGGCGGTGATCTGCAGCTGCCTCGGCCTTGCCGCCGCCTGCTGGTTCGCCACCGGTTTGCTCGGCATCACCCTGCTCGATATTGCCAAAATCTGGGGCAATATCAAAGATGTGATGATTGAAGTCATGAGTCAGACACCGCCAGAATGGCCAATGATGATGACCTGAGGTTAAAAAGCTTCCCACCGGGAAGCTTTTTCGTTTTCTGCAGCCCTTATTTCCCCAGCTTCGCCATCATCTCCGGACGCATAAATTTATGGATCGCCACCATAAAGAGCAGCGATGGCGCCAGCAAAATCAGCGCGGTAATCGACGAGACCTGATAGTTACCCGACATGCTGGCGTTATTGAGCAGCAGCGGTAGCGTAGTGACATCCGGCGCCCCGACGAAGAAGGTGCCGGTAAGCTCATCCAACGACTCCAGAAAAACAAAAATACTGGCGGCAACGATCCCCGGGGTGGATTATGTCTGCTCTGATAACGCCGCCGGCCAACTCCATGCCTATTATGAAGCGCATATGAACAGCTGGGACGCGCTGGCAGGCATGCTGTTGATTGAGGAGGCGGGCGGAACGTGCAATGCGTTTCTCGCCAATGAGGGGCTACGGCGAGATAACCGCGTGCTGGCCGGCTGCGCAGGCGTCCAGCTACGACTGGCCGCCCTGCTGGAGAAATGACGCCACACCGCCCCCGGCGAGGCCTGACTACCGCCAGGTTTCGCTGCGGGAAATATTATTCGGGCAGCGCTTAATCGCGCAAAAGGACTGGTAAAAACAGGAGTCAGACCGCTCGCCGCCGGCATGGTACGGGCACGATGGCCGCTCGCGTAATATTTCCCACTGCGCCTCGTCGTACACCGCAATATTGTAGATTTTTAATGAATGATACTGGTCATTAATTAAAACTCTTGAGGAATAGAGCTTCATTGTCTCGCCGGGCAGCAGGATCACATCGGCCTCGTACCACATAATAAATTTTAAGAAACGCAGGCTGGATATCGCCGAAAAGGCGATGCCGGATTGCGGGCAGATCAGGGTATTAAGAATAGTCCATTTCATATTCCTTCCTTATATAAATGCTACAAATTGTTACCGTATATAGTGATAGCATTCATTAATATAAACTGCAAGCATCCCTGACAATTATGTGACTTAAGACAATCCCTAACAACATACTCCATTATTAGTAACGTTTACTTTTCGTCGAGAGATTAATGATTAGACCCTATAAAAACAGAAACAAATCAACCTAAAAAAAGAAAATACAATAAAAAATAAGATTAAATAAAAATAATTGACAATATGTATTAGTCCCTTTGGATGAGCCTTCATCCATTCGTATCAGACGATGTGGCGCTGAGCGTCGCCAAAGCTTCCGCCGGCAGGGTCAGCAGCGCAATCAACGCCCGTGCGGCGGCTGACTGGCTTTTATGCGGCGGGTAAACGACCGAGAAAGGCCGTGAGCGTCCGGCGAATGCCGGAAGCACTGGGACCAGCTCCCCACGCGCCACCGCCTCCTGCACAATAAACGCATAGCTCTGGCAGATCCCCGCCCCTGCGAGGGCCAACGAGACTACCCCGAGCACATCATCAGAAACATGCAGGGAGGAAGGCGGTAGCCAGTTAATATCCCGGTCATTTTCACGAAATACCCATTCCGCAACTTTTCCCGTCGCCGGCAAAATAAATGTCAGGCATGAATGATGGCGCAAATCGGCTATTTTATTGAGCGGTTGCGTCGTAGAGCGTAAATAAGCCGGCGAGGCCACCAGACATAGCCCGGCATCCTCCAGTTTTTTTGCCACCAGACCACTGTCGGGTAAATGTCCCTGGCGCACCACCAGGTCGAAACCTTCGGCGATAATATCGACATTACGGTTGGTCATATTCAGCTCAATCTGTACGTCGGGATGTAATTGACGGAACAGCGCCAGGCGCGGCGGCAGACGGTAGTGTCCCCAGGTGGTGGGTACGCTCAGCTTTACGCGTCCGGACAGCGACCCTTTTTGCCCCTGCGCCTCCCGTTCGGCATTATCCAGCACCTCAAATGCCTGGCGGACCTGAATCAGGTAAGCATTTCCGGCCTCAGTCAGGCTGATCCGCCGGGTGGAACGGCGCAGCAGCTGACATCCCAGGCGCGTCTCAAGACGGGTGACGGCCCGGCTGAGCACCGACGGCGTTGACGATAGCGCCACCGCGCCGGCGGTAAATGACCCGCGCTCGGCCACAGCCAGAAACACTTCCACATCCGAAAGATAATCAAACCGCCGGGCCATTTGGTTCTCCAGAGAACAAATGATTGTCATTCCCGGCATCTTATCTTCGCCAGGGGATTTAATAAAATCCTTTACCAGAGCTAACCAACCCTCTCTCGTTTTTCTGCTTCCTGGAGACCATAATGCATCGTTTTTCACTTGTTATTCTCGGCCTACTGTCCCTGGGACAGAACGCGCTGGCGGCAGGAGCTGACTACCCCGCCCATTTAGCGCTCTGGCGCAGTTATGCCGGGGTAACCTGGGAGCAGCGCGTCGATGCGCGCTCCGTCGATGCCCCCATCGCGGGCTTGCATTTTGACGCCGCTGGCCGGGCGTTTGTCAGTACCCCACGCCTGATCTCGCCCCAGGCGCCCGCTACGCTCAGCCTGCTCGATACCGCGTCGCTGAGCGGCCCCGCACGCCTTACCGCCTTTCCATCCACCGAGGCGAACAGCATCAGCGCCGATCCCCGCACGCACCTGCGCAATGTGCTGGGCTTTTATGTCGACCACCGCAACGGCTGGCTGTGGGCATTAGATCAGGGCCTTGTCGCCGGCGAAAAGACGGCGCCGCCGGAGGCGCAAAAGATCATGATTTATGCGCTCAGCGACGGCAAACTGGTGCAGCGTATTCCGCTCGACAGCGTTGCCGATCGTGAAGGGAGCTTTCTTAACGATATTGTGGTCGATGAAGCGCGCCGGGTGGCCTATATCGCCGACAGCGGCCTGCGCAGCGCGCCGGATAACCAGGCCGGACTGATCGTTGTGGATGCTCAGCGTGGGACGGTTCGCCGGGTACTGAATAAGCACCCGGCGCTGATGCCGGTTGCCGGCCTGCAGGTGACGTCCCATGGGGAAACCGTCTGGCCGGGCAATCCCATTATTCTGGGCATCAACGGTATCGCGCTGTCACCGGACCAGGAAACCCTCTACTGGACGGTCACCACCGGCACCACGGCGCGGACCATCGCCACCGCCGCGCTGCGCGATCCCGCCATGAGCGAACGACAACTCGCCGCCGCCATCCGTACAGCGGGTGAGGTCGGCGGGAATAGCGATGGCATCGTGGTCGATAAGCATGGCGCGCTCTATATCACCGATGTGACCCATAACGGTATTGTCCGGTATCGCCCGCAGAGCGGACAGTTCACCCTGCTGGCCGCTGACGAGCGCGTATACTGGCCCGATACGCCGACTATCGGCCCGGACGGCGCGGTAATGTTCACCGCCAGCCATTTAAACCAGCACTTTGCTCAGGCGGTAAAACCGGGCGAAGAGAAATATACCATCTGGAAAGTGGTGCAACCCTGATCCACACAGCAGGCAGGCCCAACGGGCCTGCCTGGGGTTTATTCAACCGCAATAATATCTGCCGATAATTAACGCAAACGGAAGCCTTATGACTGGCCCTGAAATATCATCAGATCTTCCTTCTTCGCTATTCTCTTTTCCCTTCCTGCATAGCCAAATAATAATAATCTGCCGAACGATACTCGGCGGCATGTTCAGGTTTATTAGCGTTATTTCCTGTTATTGAATCCGGCTAACGGCAGCCGTTCTGCTAAAATAAACACATCCCCCTGCGGAGTGTTCCTCCATGAACGCCAACTTGCTATCACGCCTGTTTATCGCCTGGCTCACCTGCCTCGCGACGCTGTTATTCGCCCCTATCCTGCTTGCGGCGGAGGCGGAAAAAGCGCCGCTGGTGGCAACCGAAGACAACACGCTGTCGATCCGTATCGACGACATGCTGCAGCCGTGGAAAGGCGATCTGCCTGGCATGCTTGATCGGCGCACCATCCGGGTATTAACCACCTACAGCAAAACCTTCTTTTTTATTGATAAGGGAACCCAACGCGGAGCGACGCACGACATTTTCATGGCGCTGGAAAACGATCTGAATAAACAGCTGGCGAAAGATAAAAAGCTGAAACAGCGCCACCTGAAGTTGCATATCGTTTTCGTGCCGGTGAGCCGGGATAATCTCTTCACCGCGCTCAACGAAGGTAAAGGGGATATCGTCGCCGCCAACCTGACCATCACTTCGTCGCGGGAAGCCCAGGCCGCTTTCGCTCAGCCGCTCTACAGCGGCGTCAAAGAGTTGCTGATCTCCGGCCCGGCGTCGCCAAAGGTCGACAGCCTGGAGCAGCTCTCCGGTCAAACGGTCTTTGTTCGCCGCTCCTCCAGCTATTACGACAGTCTGCAAGCGCTGAACGCCCGATTTGCCAGTGAGTCAAGACCGCCGGTTACCCTGGAAGCGGCGCCGGAAGCGCTGGAGGATGAAGATCTGCTGGAAATGCTCAACGCCGGGCTGGTGCCGTTGATCGTCGTCGATCAGCATAAAGCTGTTTTCTGGAAACAGGTGTTTCCGAAAATCCAGGTCCATGACAACGTGGTGCTGCGTGACGGCGGCAACATTGCGTGGGCGGTACGCCAGGACAGTCCGCAGCTGCTGGCGCTGCTGAACAACTTTGTGAAAAAGAATCGTCAGGGCACCACGCTGGGCAATACTCTCCTGCTGCGTTACCTGAAAAACGCTAAATATGTCAAAAATGCCGCAGCGAGTCAGGAACGGCGCAAGTTCCTCGCCATGGTGGACGTCTTCCGTAAATATGGCGATCGCTACGATGTCGACTGGCTGCTGATGGCGGCCCAGGGATACCAGGAGTCGCGGCTGAACCAGTCGGTTCGAAGCCACGTCGGCGCCGTCGGGGTGATGCAGGTGATGCCCAGCACCGGAAGAGAGCTGAAGGTGGGCGATATTAAACAGCTGGATCCCAACATTCATGCTGGCGTGAAATATATGCGCTGGATGATAGATCGATACTATGCTGATGAGCCCATGACCCGGCTGGATAAAGCGCTATTTACCTTTGCTTCCTACAACGCCGGTCCAGCGCGTATCGCCCGCCTGCGCACCATGACCAAACAGCGCGGGTTTGATCCAAACGTCTGGTTCGGTAATGTCGAAAATCTGGCGGCAGAAAAAATCGGCGCGGAAACGGTGACCTACGTCAGCAATATCTATAAGTATTACATCGCCTATCGGCTGATCGTCGATGACATGGCCCGCAAACAGAAAGCGACGGCCGCGCCGCGGCAAAGGCCAGCGACACAGCCCGCCGCACCGCAGCCAGGCGTGGCGACGCCCGCAACCGCTCAGGTGCCCGCGGCCTGAAGCGCTCGCGATCCGCGATCAGTGGTCAAAACGACTCCTGAGGCGGTGGTGGAATAATCATAAAAAAAGCCCCGGCGAAACCGGGGCTTTCTGTTTTAACTACGCGAATATTGCGTCTAAGGCAAGCCTTAGAACGGGATATCGTCGTCGAAGTCCATCGGCGGTTCGTTGGAAGGCGCTGCCGGAGCCTGCTGCTGCGGACGGGACTGCGCGCCGCCGCTGAACTGGTTGCCGCCCTGCGGCTGCTGAGGCTGACCCCAACCGCCCTGCTGCTGGCCGCCGCCTGCCGGTGCGCCGCCGCCCTGACGGCCGCCCAGCATCTGCATGGTGCCGCCAACGTTCACCACCACTTCAGTGGTGTATTTGTCCTGACCGGATTGATCGGTCCACTTGCGGGTACGCAGCTGGCCTTCAATGTACACCTGAGAGCCTTTACGCAGGTACTCACCAGCGACTTCCGCCAGTTTGCCGAACAGCACAACGCGGTGCCATTCAGTCTGCTCTTTCATTTCGCCGGTCTGCTTGTCACGCCAGGATTCGGAAGTTGCCAGCGTGAAGTTGGCGACTGCGCCGCCACTTGGCATGTAGCGTACTTCCGGGTCCTGCCCCAGATTACCGACGAGAATCACCTTGTTTACGCCTCTGCTGGCCATGATCGAATCTCCTGAATAATACGTTTTGTATAAGTGTAAACCGGGAATTCTAACACCACAAAGGGACAATTTGATAGCTGCTAAGCCAATTCCAGAAAACATGCCGCCGCTATGCAAATTTTCACACGCTTCCCGCAGCGCCATTCCAATACTGTATATCCAGACAGGTTAAATTGTGTCATAATTAGCCGTTTCTGCCGTTTGTCCTTCAAGCAAACCAGGCAATCCGTGTATCTACCTACCGGGAAAGGTGAATGGATAAGATCGAAGTTCGGGGCGCCCGCACCCATAATCTCAAAAACATCAACCTCGTTATCCCGCGCGACAAACTCATTGTCGTCACCGGGCTTTCCGGGTCTGGCAAATCTTCACTGGCTTTCGACACCCTGTATGCCGAAGGCCAGCGTCGCTACGTCGAATCGCTCTCCGCCTATGCGCGACAGTTCCTGTCGCTGATGGAGAAGCCGGACGTCGACCATATCGAAGGGCTGTCGCCGGCGATTTCCATCGAACAGAAATCAACCTCTCACAACCCCCGCTCGACGGTGGGTACTATTACCGAAATTCACGACTACCTGCGTCTGCTGTACGCCCGCGTCGGCGAGCCGCGCTGTCCGGACCACGACGTGCCGCTGGCGGCGCAGACCGTCAGCCAGATGGTCGATAACGTCCTCGCCCAGCCGGAAGGCCTGCGTCTGATGCTGCTGGCGCCCATTATTAAAGAGCGTAAAGGCGAGCACACCAAAACCCTGGAAAACCTCGCCAGCCAGGGCTATATCCGCGCACGGATCGACGGCGAAGTCTGCGATCTCTCGGATCCGCCGAAGCTGGAGCTGCAGAAGAAACACACCATCGAGGTGGTAATTGACCGCTTCAAGGTCCGCGACGATCTGGCGCAACGTCTGGCCGAGTCGTTCGAAACCGCGCTGGAGCTCTCCGGCGGTACCGCCATCGTGGCCAATATGGATGATGAGAAAGCGGAAGAACTGCTGTTTTCCGCCAACTTCGCCTGCCCGATCTGCGGCTACAGCATGCGCGAGCTGGAGCCTCGCCTGTTCTCCTTCAACAACCCGGCGGGCGCCTGCCCGACCTGCGACGGCCTCGGCGTGCAGCAATATTTCGACCCCGATCGCGTGGTGCAAAATCCGGAGCTGTCGCTGGCGGGCGGCGCCATCCGCGGCTGGGATCGGCGTAACTTCTACTACTTCCAGATGCTGAAGTCGCTGGCGGAGCACTACAAGTTCGACGTCGAAGCGCCGTGGGGCACTCTCAGCGCCAGCGTGCAGAAAGTGGTCCTGTACGGTTCCGGTAAAGAGAATATTGAATTCAAATACATGAACGACCGCGGCGACACCTCGGTACGCCGCCATCCGTTCGAAGGCGTGCTGCATAACATGGAGCGCCGCTACAAAGAGACGGAATCCAGCGCGGTGCGCGAAGAGCTGGCGAAGTTCATCAGCAATCGCCCGTGCGCCAGCTGCGACGGTACGCGTCTGCGCCGCGAGGCGCGCCACGTGTTTGTGGAAAACACCCCGCTGCCGACCATTTCCGATATGAGCATCGGCCACGCGATGGACTTCTTCAACAATCTGAAACTCTCCGGCCAGCGGGCGAAAATCGCCGAAAAAGTGCTGAAAGAGATTGGCGATCGCCTGAAGTTCCTCGTCAACGTCGGCCTCAACTACCTGACGCTCTCCCGTTCGGCGGAAACGCTCTCCGGCGGCGAGGCCCAGCGTATCCGTCTGGCGAGCCAGATTGGCGCCGGACTGGTTGGCGTGATGTACGTCCTGGATGAGCCCTCCATCGGCCTGCACCAGCGCGATAACGAGCGCCTGCTCGGGACCCTGATCCACCTGCGTAATTTAGGCAACACGGTGATCGTCGTTGAGCATGACGAAGACGCCATTCGCGCCGCCGACCATGTGATCGATATCGGCCCTGGGGCCGGGGTCCACGGCGGCCAGGTGGTGGCGGAAGGGCCGCTGGAGGCCATTATGGCCGTCCCGGAATCCCTGACCGGCCAGTTCATGAGCGGCAAGCGCAAAATTGAAGTGCCGAAGCAGCGCGTGCCCGCCGATCCGGAGAAAGTCCTCAAACTGACCGGCGCGCGCGGCAACAACCTGAAAGACGTGACGCTGACTCTGCCGGTGGGCCTGTTTACCTGCATTACCGGCGTCTCCGGCTCGGGTAAATCAACGCTGATCAACGATACCCTGTTCCCGATTGCCCAGCGTCAGCTTAACGGGGCGACCATCGCCGAACCGGCGCCGTATCGCGATATTCAGGGGCTGGAGCACTTCGATAAAGTCATCGATATCGACCAGAGCCCGATCGGCCGTACGCCGCGCTCCAACCCCGCGACCTATACCGGGGTGTTTACGCCGGTGCGTGAGCTCTTCGCCGGGGTGCCGGAATCACGTTCCCGTGGCTATACGCCGGGTCGTTTCAGTTTTAACGTCCGCGGCGGTCGCTGCGAAGCCTGCCAGGGCGACGGGGTGATCAAGGTCGAAATGCACTTCCTGCCGGATATCTACGTACCGTGCGACCAGTGCAAAGGTAAGCGTTATAACCGCGAAACGCTGGAGATTAAGTACAAGGGCAAAACCATCCACGAAGTGCTGGATATGACCATTGAAGAAGCGCGCGAGTTCTTTGATGCCGTACCGGCGCTGGCGCGTAAGCTGCAAACCCTGATGGATGTCGGCCTGACCTATATCCGTCTCGGCCAGTCGGCGACGACGCTGTCCGGCGGCGAGGCGCAGCGCGTGAAGCTGGCGCGCGAGCTGTCCAAGCGCGGTACCGGCCAGACGCTGTATATCCTCGATGAGCCGACCACCGGTCTGCACTTCGCCGATATCCAGCAGCTGCTGGAAGTGCTGCACCAGCTGCGCGATCAGGGCAATACCATCGTGGTGATTGAGCACAACCTCGACGTGATAAAAACTGCCGACTGGATTGTCGATCTCGGCCCGGAAGGCGGCAGCGGCGGCGGCGAAATTCTGGTTTCCGGTACGCCGGAAACCGTCGCTGAGTGCGAAGCCTCGCACACCGCGCGCTTCCTGAAGCCGATGCTGAAATAATTAGCGGGAAAGCTGCTGCCGGACCGGCTCCGGCAGCATTTTCACCGCCTGCTGGTAAGACGCATCGACCAGGTAGTAGATTTGCGAATCCGGCAGCGAGCCATCCAGAAAGACGGTGCTCCAGTGCGCTTTATTGAGATGCTTGCTGGGCCGGACGTCGCGATGCTGCTGCCGCAGCAGCTCCGCCAGCTCCGGACTCGCCTTCAACGCAACCGCCGGCCGCTGGTCTTCGACCTCCTTCACCATGGCAAACAGCACGTCCGAGACCTTAATTTGCGTGGCTTTCCAGTCGCTGTGGACGCTCTGCTCTGCTCCCGGCTTCGCCATGCAGTACTGCAATAACTCCGAAATTGTCATCTTTTATTCCCCCATGAGCGTCGCAACGATGTGACGCGAACCGCCGTGTATCCGATGCTCCCCCAGCCAGATGCCCTGCCAAGTCCCCAGCCTGACGCGTCCGTCCTCGACCGGCAGCATCAGCGACACGCCAAGCATCGATGATTTGATGTGCGACGGCATATCATCAGGGCCTTCATAATCATGTTCGTACGGCGCATTGTCCGGCACGGCGTTAAGAAAATACTGCTCCATGTCATACCGGACGGTGGGATCGCAGTTTTCGTTGAGCGTCAGGGAAGCGGAAGTATGCTGGAGCAGGAGGTGTAGCAGGCCGACCTTCACCCCGGACAGCCCGCGGATCTGGCCGAGGATTTCGTCGGTGACCAGATGAAAACCACGGGATTTGGGCCCAAGCGTCAGGGTTTGCTGATACCACATCATCGACTCCTTTTTGCGAATGAATCCCTCTAAGTGTGCAGCAATACGTGAAAAGGTAAAACCTTCCACCCCGGATTTTGCATAAAAAAACGGCAGCGTCACCGCTGCCATTTATCCCGTTCAGGCGCCCATCAGTATTCGGAATTGACGATCACTTCTTCGCCCAGCGCGCCGGCCATCGGCAGCGGCTTGTAGGAGGAGTTGGCGGCGCGCAGCACGCGGATCCCGCGGGCGCCCGCCTCGCGGGCAGCGGTAATGTCGTTATCCGAGTCGCCATAGAAAACCTTTATCTGCTTCGCCTGCAGCCACTGGGTCTTGGTGTTCTGACCCGGCTTATCGCCAGCGAAAATCACCGGGTTCATATTGGCGGCCGGGATGAGGAAATCATCCTGCAGGGTTTTAGAAACGGTTTCTGTTTTGGTCTGGCTGCGGCCGGTGACGAACCAGATGCTGTCGCCACGCTTCACATGCATGGCAATCAGCTGGCGCGCCACCTCTTTTGGCATGCTGAATTCGTCCCAGCCGTTGTTCATTTTTTCCCAGAACTGCGGGTTTTTCAGGTAATCCTCACCGCCGGGGGAGAAGGTTTTTTGCCCTCGCCAGAAACCGGGACTGGAGAAGAGGACGGTATCATCGATATCAAAACCGACGGCCATCGGCGGACGCCCCAGCAGGCTGTTCTCAATTTGCGCCACCGAAACCCAGTGGATCGGCGCCTGCTCGGCCAGCTGGGCCACGTTGGTACCGACCCACAGCGGCTGCGGCGTGGAGGCGCGCGCCACGACGGCGCTGTTCAACGTGAACAGGAGAGAGGCCGCCGCAAGGGCGAGAGTAAGTTTGCGCATATTTATCCCTAAATCTATCAATCATTATTGTTTTCAATAATGTGCATGCTTAGTAACGTCCCGACCTTACCCGCAGGCGACAGGGATGAAAAGCCTTTTTCGCGCTGATGTCATAGAAAAAGAGGATGATCACAATCAGAGGGGGTTGCCCCTGCCCGTTGACCGGCAGAGACAACCTGCTGGAGAGCGGCTTACATTACCGCGGCAAAGGCTTTCGCTACCTGCTGAACATTACGTGAGTTTAACCCCGCCACGCACATACGTCCGCTGGCAATCAGGTAGACGCCAAACTCGTCGCGCAGGCGATCCACCTGCGCCGCGCTGAAGCCGGTGTAGCTGAACATTCCGCGCTGCTTGAGCAGATAATCCACTTTGCTGCCCGGAGCAACCTGCTGCAGCGCGTCGACCAGCGCCTGACGCATGGTCAGGATATGCGCGCGCATGGCGTCCACTTCCGCCTGCCAGGTGGCTTTCAGCCCGGCATCGTTCAGCACCGTCGCCACCACCTGCGCGCCAAAGCTCGGCGGGCTGGAGTAGTTGCGGCGCACGGTGGCCTTCAGCTGGCCCAGCACGCGGCCTGCGGTTTCACTGTCTTCACAGACCACCGACAGGCCGCCGACGCGCTCCCCGTACAGGGAGAAAATTTTGGAGAAAGAGTTGCTGACCAGCATCGGCATCCCGGCGCTGGCGATGGCGCGAATGGCGTAGGCATCCTCTTCCAGCCCTGCGCCAAAGCCCTGGTAGGCGATATCGAGGAACGGGATCAGCTGACGCGCTTTCAGGATCTCCACCACACGATCCCATTGTTCCGGCGTCAGGTCGGCGCCGGTCGGGTTGTGGCAGCAGGGGTGCAGCAGCACAATGTCGCGCGCCGGCAGCGTTTGCAGCGTCGCCAGCAGCGCTTCAAAGCGCACGCCGTTGGTGGCTTTATCAAACCAGGGGTAAGTACTTACTTCGAAGCCAGCCCCTTCAAATATGGCGATGTGGTTTTCCCAGGTCGGGTCACTGACCCAGACATGAGACTCAGGAAAGTAGCGTTTGAGGAAGTCGGCCCCGACCTTCAGCGCGCCCGAACCGCCGACCGTCTGAATGGAGGCGATGCGGTTTTGCTTAAGCGCGGTATGCTCTGCGCCAAACAGCAGCGGGGCAATCGCCTGGCGGTAGCCGCTCAGCCCTTCCATCGGCAGATACAGCGAGGCGCCGTGCGGCTCGGCGTTCAGGCGCGCTTCCGCTTCCGCCACCGCCTGCAGCTGCGGGATAATGCCGTCATCGTTGTAATACAGCCCGATACTCAGGTTGACTTTGTCGCTTCGCGGGTCTTCTTTGAAGCGTTCCATCAGAGAAAGAATTGGGTCGCCGGCGTAGGCGTCAACTTTTTGAAACACGCGATGTATCTCCAGGTTTACATAGGGCAGGTTCTTACACAATAAACCGGATATGACGGCAGGTCGAGAGGATGTTGAGGGGAAAGTGACTGCGCAGCGGTATAAACCGCTTTTTTGTCCGCGGCTATACCGATTGCGTACCGGACCAGCGTCTGAGCTATCCGGTACGAACGAGGCTCAGTCGAGGTATTTCATGGCTACGCGGGAGGTCAGTCGCGTAATAAGTTCGTAAGCGCTCACTTTCGTTATCTCAGCGATGCGCTCTACCGGGAGTCCCTCTCCCCACAGCACCACCGCGTCGCCGGCTTTATCCTCGGCCTGCGGGCCGAGGTCAACACAGATCATATCCATCGCCACCCGGCCGACAATCGGCACTTCGCGGCCATTGACCAGCACTGGGGTGCCCGACGGCGCGGCGCGCGGATAACCGTCGCCATAGCCCATCGCGACCACGCCGAGCCGAGTGTCGCGTTCGCTGATCCAGGTGCCGCCGTAGCCGACGGGCTCCCCTGCTTTATGCTCGCGCACGGCAATCAGGCTGGACGTCAGGGTCATCACCGGCTGACAGCCAAAATCTTTCCCGGTGGAGCGATCGTCCAGCGGCGACACGCCATACAGGATAATGCCCGGACGCACCCAGTCATAATGCGACTGCGGCCACAGCAGGATGCCGCCCGAGGCGGCAATAGAGCGCCATCCCGGCTTGCCTTCGGTAAAGGTGGTGAAGATATCCAGCTGCCGTTCGGTGGCGCCGCAGGTCGGCTCATCGGCGCGGGCGAAGTGGCTCACCACGTTGACCGGCTGGCGGACGTTTTTGCACTGGCTCAGACGCTGATAAAACGCCTCAGCTTCCTCCGGGCGCACCCCTAAGCGATGCATACCGGTATCCAGTTTCATCCACACGGTTACCGGCTCGGGGAGATCGGCTTGCTCCAGCGCCGCCAGCTGTTCGGGGCTATGCACCGCCGTATGCAGACGCTGAGCGGCGATCACCGCCAGGTCTTCCGCCGCAAAAAAGCCTTCCAGCAGGAGGATCGGCTGGGCGATCCCCCCCGCTCGCAGGCGCAGCGCCTCTTCCAGGCGGGCGACGCCAAAAGCGTCGGCGTCGGTCAGCGTTCGCGCGGTCTCAAGAAGACCGTGTCCGTAGGCGTTCGCTTTCACCACCGCAACCAGTTTGCTGGCAGGCGCCAGTTCACGCAGACGTTGCAGGTTGTGTCGCAGAGCGCGGCGGTTGATAACTACAGTTGCCGCTTGCATTTGAATTCCTTAATTAAAGAAGGAGGAAGGATTACTCATCATCATACTGAGGGCCAGCATAATTATCGAAACGCGACCACTGGCCGTTGAAGGTCAGTCGCACGGTGCCGATCGGGCCGTTACGTTGTTTACCAATGATAATTTCCGCGATGCCCTTCAGATCGCTGTTCTCGTGATAGACCTCATCACGGTAAATGAACATGATTAAGTCGGCATCCTGTTCGATAGAGCCGGACTCACGCAGGTCGGAGTTGACCGGGCGTTTATCGGCACGTTGCTCCAGCGAGCGGTTCAGCTGCGACAGCGCCACCACCGGCACCTGCAGCTCTTTGGCCAGCGCCTTCAGCGAGCGGGAGATTTCGGCGATCTCGAGGGTACGGTTGTCGGAGAGCGACGGCACGCGCATCAGCTGCAGGTAGTCGATCATAATCAGCCCGATGCCGCCGTGCTCGCGAGCGATACGCCGCGCGCGGGAACGCACTTCCGTCGGCGTCAGGCCGGAGGAGTCATCGATATAGATGTTACGTTTTTCCAGCAGAATGCCCATGGTGCCGGAGATCCGCGCCCAGTCCTCATCGTCCAGCTGACCGGTACGAATGCGGGTCTGATCGACGCGCGACAGCGAGGCCAGAGAACGCATCATAATCTGTTCCGAGGGCATCTCGAGACTGAAGATGAGTACCGGCTTGTCCTGCAGCATCGCTGCGTTTTCCACGAGGTTCATGGCGAAGGTCGTTTTACCCATCGACGGACGGGCGGCGACGATAATCAGATCCGACGGCTGCAGGCCGGCGGTCTTTTTGTTGAGGTCGTCGTAGCCGGTGTTGACCCCGGTAACGCCGTCGTGGGGCTGCTGGAACAGCTGTTCGATTCGGGCGACGGTGGCGTCGAGGACATCGGCGATGTTTTTCGGCCCTTCGTCTTTATTGGCCCGGCTTTCAGCGATTTTAAAGACGCGGGACTCGGCGAGGTCGAGCAGATCTTCACTGGTTCGCCCCTGCGGGTCGAAGCCGGCCTCGGCGATTTCATTGGCCACCGAGATCATCTCGCGCACGACCGCGCGTTCGCGCACGATGTCGGCATAGGCGCTGATGTTTGCCGCGCTGGGGGTATTTTTGGACAGTTCAGCCAGATAGGCGAAGCCGCCCACGCTGTCCAGCTGCCCCTGACGCTCCAGCGACTCCGCAAGGG
This sequence comes from Klebsiella sp. V115_8, assembly GCF_029967715.1. Lineage (NCBI taxonomy): Bacteria > Pseudomonadati > Pseudomonadota > Gammaproteobacteria > Enterobacterales > Enterobacteriaceae > Klebsiella > Klebsiella sp. V115_8. Next base: position 44,587 of record NZ_JASCAR010000029.1, on the reverse strand, counting down.
TGATCAGGTCAATCGGGCTGCCCGACTCCTGCAGGCGCGCCATCTCGGTAAAGATATGACGATGCGGACGGGTATAAAAGTCGTCGGCAACGACGCGTTCGGCGACGTCGTCCCAGCGCTCGTTATCCAGCATTAAACCGCCCAACACCGACTGCTCCGCTTCAATCGAGTGCGGCGGGACTTTCAGCCCGGCGAGCTGCGGATCGCGTTCGCGGGTTTCTGTCTGTGGTTTGTTGAAGGGTTTATTTCCTGCCATAGCCTAACGTTTCACCGATACGGAAAAGAGCGTGACAGTATAGCGAGAAAGCCATTGCCGCTAAAGAACCCATTCAGCGTGACTGGCCTGAGGCGGGTAAGAAAATCCGCCGCCGCCGCCGCAGGCTGTTAAGCTTACTGGATAATCTCAGAACAACACAGGAGCGAACATGGCAACACGCATCGAATTTTCAAAACACGGGGGGCCGGAGGTGCTTCAGGCGGTTGAATTCACGCCCCGCGATCCCGCTGAGCATGAAATTCAGGTCGAAAACAAAGCCATCGGTATCAATTATATCGACACCTATGTTCGTGGCGGCCTCTATCCGCCGCCCTCGCTGCCGAGCGGCCTCGGCACCGAAGCGGCCGGCGTCGTCAGTAAAGTTGGCCACGGGGTATCGCACATTAAGGTAGGCGATCGGGTGGTGTACGCCCAGTCGGCGCTCGGCGCCTACAGCACGGTGCACAATGTGCTGGCCGACAAAGCGGCGGTCCTCCCGGACGCCATCTCTTTTGAACAGGCCGCCGCGTCGTTCCTCAAGGGATTAACGGTCTGGTATCTGCTGCGCAAAACCTATGAAATTAAGCCTGATGAGATGTTCCTGTTTCACGCGGCCGCCGGCGGCGTGGGGCTGATAGCCTGTCAGTGGGCGAAAGCGCTGGGGGCGAAACTTATCGGCACCGTCGGCAGCGCGCAGAAGGCGCAGCGCGCCAAAGCGGCGGGCGCCTGGCAGGTGATTAACTATCGCGAAGAACCTATCGCGGAGCGGCTCAAAGCGCTCACCGACGGTAAGAAAGTCGCCGTGGTCTATGACTCGGTAGGGAAAGATACCTGGGAAGCCTCTCTGGACTGTCTGCAACGCCGCGGCCTGATGGTCAGCTTTGGCAACTCTTCCGGCCCGGTAACCGGCGTTAATCTGGGGATCCTGAACCAGAAAGGTTCTCTGTATGTCACCCGCCCATCGCTACAGGGCTATATCACCAACCGGGAAGAGCTGGCGGAAGCCTGCAGTGAGCTGTTTTCGCTGATCGCCAGCGGCGTGATTAAAGTGGACGTGCCCGAGAGTCAGACCTATCCGCTGACCGAAGCGCGACGAGCGCATGAAGTTCTGGAGAGCCGGGTGACACAGGGGTCGAGTCTGCTGCTGCCGTAAGCGGACAAAGGGACAAAAGTTTAGGGCTTCCACCTGGGAAGCCCTTACTTTTTTTTAGTTCGGCTGTATGTAGGGTACAGCGCGATGAATTCGTTAACGCGCTAATAGTGACAGATTTGCGCAGTAATGCCTACGCGGTTCTGTGCAAAATTGTTCAGGTTGTGACATACCCCTCAATACCTTAGTAACGCCAACGGTTATTGTCGCGAAAAGCGTTTCCGTCCGGGGTTTTCAGTGCCCGAATAACCCACACCACCACCACCGCCAACAGCAGCCACGGCAGCAATTTAATCATTAAAGCAAACAAACCGCCGACGAACATCAGCGCCGTAGCCACCACGATGGCGGCGATAATCCCCAACAGCGATACGCCGGTGACCAGCAGCATGACAAAAAATCCGATGACAAATAACAGTTCCAGCATGGCTCTCTCCCCACAGTCATTAATATGTCGCTCTGCAGGTATTACAAAAAACATGCCAACAATAAATAATTGAATTTAAAAGAAAACGCCCCGCAATGGTGTGCGGGGCGTGGTCAATTTCACCAGGTTTTGGTGAGAAACTAACGCTTATCGGCCACCAGCTTCAGGGCCTGCTCCAGCACCGCAATGTCGGCGCCGGCTTTATGCGCATTCTCGCTCAGGTAGCGACGCCACTGCCGGGCGCCCGGGATACCTTGAAACAGTCCCAGCATATGACGGGTGATATGGCCCAGATAAGTACCCTTGCTGAGCTCGCGCTCAATATACGGGTACATGGCCCGCACGACGGCCACGGGATCGGCATCCGCGCCGGCGACGCCGAAAATCTCCCGGTCGACCGAAGCCAGAATGCCCGGATTCTGATAGGCCTCACGCCCGACCATCACCCCATCCATATGCTCAAGCTGTGCTCTGACTTCATCCAGCGATTTGATGCCGCCGTTAATCGCCATCGTCAGATGGGGGAAGTCGCGCTTCAGCTGCCAGACGCGGGGGTAATCCAGCGGCGGGATCTCGCGGTTCTCTTTCGGGCTCAGACCGGAGAGCCAGGCTTTGCGCGCGTGAATAATAAACATCTCACATTCGCCCTTGCCGGAGACCGTCTCAATGAAATCGCAAAGGAATTCATAGCTATCCTGGTCGTCGATGCCGATACGGGTCTTCACCGTGACCGGGATCGACACCACATCGCGCATCGCTTTGATACAGTCGGCCACCAGCTGGGCGTTCCCCATCAGACAGGCGCCAAACATCCCGTTCTGCACCCGATCGGAGGGGCAGCCGACGTTGAGATTGATCTCATCATAGCCGCGCGCCTCAGCCAGCTTCGCGCACTGCGCCAGGGCCTGCGGATCGCTGCCGCCGAGCTGCAGAGCAACCGGGTGTTCTTCTTCGCTATAGGCCAGATAGTCCCCTTTGCCGTGAATAATCGCCCCGGTGGTCACCATTTCGGTATACAGCAGCGTATGCCGCGACAGCAGCCGCAGGAAGTAGCGGCAATGCCGGTCAGTCCAGTCGAGCATCGGCGCGATGGAGAAGCGGTGAGCAGGAAAAACAGGTGACGTTGATTCAGGCATCATGGCGAATAAATAAGCATCCGGGTAAAAAGGGGCGCTACTATAGCATAAAGATAAACCACAGGCGCGTAGTGCGCCGCGCTTCGCCCCTTCCCGGTGTCGATTACTTTATCCGCGGTTTGCCGTCATGTGGGCCAAAGAACTGCGGCGGATGATCAACCCAGCGATCCTGGCGCGTCGCGGCATAGCCGGGATTGAGCGGGTAGTAAATTCGGTTGTACTTTTTGTTGGCCTCACCCACCACCAACAGACGAACCTCCTGCTCGGTGTTATTGAGAAAGGTGTGGCAAACGCCGGTGCCGGCGGGGAAACCCACGCTATCGCCCGGCTCCAGCTTCCAGAGATAGCCGTTTATCCACACTTCCGGATAGCCCTCCAGCACATAGATGAACTCTTCCTCATCGCTCTCCGCGTGCGGGTAAGAGGTGCGCCGCCCGGGCGGCAGTCTCTCGTGGTGGATCCCCAGCCGGTTGAGGCGCAAACCGCGCCCCAGCGGCGCGCCAATGGAAAAACGCTCCGGGCTGTCGGGATAAGTGGCATCGTCGGGCCCTTCCAGTTCGCGCCAGTGGCGAATGCAATCAGGTCGTTTCATCGTTTTCTCCCGAAAATGAGACACTTCAGATATAGCATACCCTGGGTCAGGCGTGTTGCGATTAAATCGGGCATGACGGTTTTAGCGACCGGCGAAGGCGCAGCCTCCACGAGCGTCAGCGGCCAGCGCCAGGGAGTGGACTGGCGCCGACAATCTGAAGTATGACCCGCATCACCCGTCGGGTCTCGGCGTTTTCCGCGGAACGTGATAAAGTAACAGATTCAATTTCACGCAACCTGAGGATGCTCATGGATAAGTCCCCTTCGCAAGAGATGTTAGCGCATGCTGAAAAGCTGTGTGCGCAACGCGGCGTACGCCTGACCCCACAGCGTCTGGAAGTGTTGCGCCTGATGAGCCTGCAGCAAGGGGCAATCAGCGCCTACGACCTGCTGGATCTGCTGCGTGAGAAAGAGCCGCAGGCAAAGCCGCCGACGGTCTACCGCGCGCTGGAGTTTTTACTCGAGCAGGGTTTTGTCCACAAGGTGGAATCGACCAACAGCTATGTGCTGTGTCATCTCTTTGACCAGCCAACCCACAGCTCGGCCATGTTTATCTGCGACCGCTGCGGCGTGGTGAAGGAAGAGGCGGCTGAAGGGGTGGAAGATATCATGCATACGCTGGCGGCCAGAATGGGCTTCGCCCTGCGCCACAACGTGATTGAAGCTCATGGCCTTTGCGCGAGCTGCGTGGAAGTGGAAGCCTGCAGCACGCCGGGACACTGCCAGCACGATCATACGATTCAGCTCAAAAAGAAAGCCCGCTGAGCGGCAGCCGCAGCGGGAAAAAGGGTTAACGGCGCGTCCCTGCGCCATTTAGACAGGCACTAACACAAATGCTTCATTCTTCGGATCAAGGAACGCTACCAGCGATAGTCGTTCTTATGCTCCCAGTCTGAGACTTCTTTCTCAGCCTGATCTTTCTCATAGCCGTAACGCTCCTGAATTTTGCCGACCAGCTGGTCGCGCTTCCCTTCGATTACGGTCATATCGTCATCGGTAAGTTTGCCCCACTGTTCCTTGGCTTTACCTTTCAACTGTTTCCAGTTACCGCCGATTTCGTCTTTATTCATGATAACGTCCTCATCATTCGGTGGGTTTACAGCCCGTTTTGTGCCGGACATGGTATTAACTATAGATGAGAATGCTGGCGCCGATTCGTTATTCGGAATTTTTAACCATAGCCCTCATTGGAAACGCTGAAGGTGGTTTTCCCGGCACGCGCTACGCTCGGCCGGGCTACTGAGTCGCTCCGGCAAGCCTGGCGCGACCGGAGGACGTTCACCGATAATGGCGAGCTAGAGAAAGGGCTAACTAAACCAGGTGCCGCGTCGCCAGTGGCGGCGCCAGATCAGCGCCAGCGACAGGCCTCGCAGCGCGAGAAACACCGCCAGCGCCAGCCACAGGCCGTGATTGCCGAGCACCGGGACCGTAAGCAGCGTCACGGCGAAGCCGGCCGCGGCGACCGCCATACTGTTCCGCATCTCCGCGCCGCGCGTCGCGCCGATAAACATGCCGTCCAGCAGATAGCACCAGACCCCGACCACCGGCAGGATGGTCTGCCAGATCAGATAGCGATCGGCCAGCTGCTGCAGGGAAGGCAGCGAGGTTAACAGCGCGATGATGTACTCCCCCGCCAGGCTGTAAACCAGGGCAAACGCCAGCGCCACCATACCGGACTGCCGGCAGGCCGCCCGCCACACCTCCAGCAGCTGGCTGCCGTCGCGCGCGCCGTAGGCCTGGCCGGAGTGGGCCTCCACGGCATAGGCAAAGCCATCCAGCGCGTAGGCGGTAAAGGTCAGCATGGTCATCAGTACGGCGTTGACCGCCACGATATCGCTGCCCAGACGGGCGCCGTAGACGGTCAGCGCGCCAAAGCACAGCTGCAGCAGCAGGGAGCGCAGCATGATGTCGCGATTCAACGCCAGCAGACGGCGCATGTCCCCGCGCCAGGCGTTTTTCAGCATCGCCAGCGACACGCCGCGCAGCGTCAGCACCCGCTTCGCCATCATCAGGCCGATAATGAGAGTGGCGTACTCCGCGGTGACCGTGGCCAGCGCCGCCCCCTGGACGTTCATCCGCAGGCCCATCACCAGCCACAGGTCGAGCACAATATTCAACAGATTACCGACCACCAGCAAAATCACCGGCGCCCGGGCGTACTGGACCCCCAGCAGCCAGCCGAGCAGCACAAGGTTGGCCAGCGACGCGGGAGTGCTGAGCCAGCGGATATCGAGAAACCGTCTCGCCTGCTCGAGAACCGCCTCGCTGCCGCCGACGATATGCAGGGCGAGGTTAATCAACGGCAGGCGAAACAGGATAATCAACACCCCGGCGCCCAGCGCCAGAGCCAGCGGCTGCACCAGCGCCCGCGCCAGTCGCAGCGGATCTTTGGCCCCCCAGGCCTGAGCGGTCAGCCCGGTGGTGCTCATGCGAAGAAACAGCAGCAGCATAAACAGGAAACTGGTGGCCGTCGCTCCGACCGCGACGCCGCCGAGGTATACCGGGCTGTCAAGGTGGCCGATCACCGCGGTATCCACCAGCCCCAGCAGCGGGACGGTGATATTGGAGAAAATCATGGGGAGTGCAAGGCGCCACAGCGCTTTATCGGCAGCGTTGAGCAGCATGTTCGGAGACCTGATTGAGGACAAACGTCGCAGCGTCATGCATCAGATGACGCTGCGCGGGGGCAGGCGTTACAGCCATTCTCCATTACGGATCACGCCAACGGCCAGACCCTCAATGGTAAAACTCTGCTGACGCAGATCGACAACGATAGGGGTAAATTCGCTGTTTTCCGGCAACAGTTCGACGACGTTGCCCTGCTTTTTCAGGCGCTTCACCGTCACTTCATCGTCAATGCGCGCTACCACCACCTGGCCGTTACGCACATCCTGGGTTTTGTGGACCGCCAGCAGATCGCCATCCAGAATACCGATGTCTTTCATCGACATCCCGCTGACGCGCAGCAGAAAATCGGCGTTGGGCTTGAACATCGACGGGTCGACCTGATAGTGGCCTTCAATATGCTGCTGCGCCAGCAGCGGCTCACCGGCGGCGACGCGGCCGATCAGCGGCAGGCCGTGCTCTTCTTCCGTCAGCAGGCGGATACCGCGCGAGGCGCCGGAGACGATCTCGATTGCGCCTTTACGCGCCAGCGCTTTCAGGTGTTCTTCCGCCGCGTTTGGGGAACGGAACCCCAAGCGCTGAGCAATCTCCGCACGCGTCGGCGGCATGCCCGTCTGGCTGATATGATCCCGAATGAGATCAAACACCTCTTGCTGCCTGGTCGTTAACGCTTTCATTCCGCCCCCTGGGTGTATATACAGTTATGCTGTGAGTATATACAGCTAACGGTGATTTTGGAACCACATGGCACACAAAAATCGGCAGATTGTTTATATTTTGCGAGGGTTAGCGAAGAACGTTAGTGATAATGGCTCCACAGCAGCGTTCCCCAGGTGATCAGCGCGATGATTATCGCCAGCAGGACCGCCGCTGACCCCATGTCTTTGGCGCGCCCTGAAAGCTCATGATAATCCGAGCCAATACGGTCCACGACCGCCTCAATCGCGCTGTTGAGAATTTCGACTATCATCACTAGCAGGACCGAGCCAATCAGCAATACGCGGGTGATGGCGTCGACGTCCAGCCAGCAGGCTATCGCGACGGCCACGATGGCGGCGACACCTTCCTGACGAAACGCGGCCTCGTTGATCCACGCCGCGCGAAATCCTTTCCAGGAGTAACCTGCCGCCTTAATGATTCGGGTTAACCCGGTGGTATTATTGGCCATCACAAAACCTTTTTATGTAAATGACGTCGATGAGTGTACGCGTTTGCCGCGCGGTAACGGAAATTTTGCCCGCTTTCTGTTATTCTTGCCGCGCATTTGCATGATTAACCAGAGGCTTCACATCGTTTATGTCCGGCTGGCAACGAATTTACTATAAATTACTGAATTTACCATTACGGGTGCTGGTAAAAAGCAAGTCTATTCCGGCAGAGCCTGCTCAGGAATTAGGACTCGATACCTCGCGTCCGGTCATGTACGTCCTGCCCTATAACTCCAAGGCGGACCTGCTGACGCTGCGCGCCCAATGTCTGGCGCATGATTTACCTGACCCGCTTGAACCGCTGGAAATCGACGGCGCCCTGCTGCCGCGCTACGTATTCATCCACGGCGGGCCGCGCGTATTCACCTACTACACGCCAAAAGAAGAGTCCATCAAGCTGTTCCACGACTACCTCGATCTGCACCGCAACCATCCGGATCTCGATGTGCAAATGGTGCCGGTGTCGGTGATGTTCGGCCGCTCGCCGGGTCGTGAGAAAGGGGAAGTTAATCCGCCGCTGCGGATGCTTAACGGCATTCAGAAATTTTTCGCCGTCTCCTGGCTCGGCCGCGACAGCTTCGTGCGCTTCTCGCCTTCCGTATCGCTGCGCCGCATGGCGGATGAGCACGGTACCGATAAGATCATCGCCCAGAAACTGGCTCGCGTCGCGCGGATGCATTTTGCCCGCCAGCGCCTGGCCGCCGTCGGCCCGCGTCTGCCGGCCCGCCAGGATCTGTTTAACAAGCTGCTGGCGTCGAAGGCCATTGCCCGGGCGGTGGAAGACGAAGCGCGCAGCAAGAAAATTTCCCACGAGAAGGCCCAGCAGAACGCGATTGCGCTGATGGAAGAGATTGCCGCGAACTTCTCTTACGAGATGATCCGCCTGACCGACCGCATTCTCGGCTTCACCTGGAACCGCCTGTACCAGGGCATCAACGTGCATAACGCCGAGCGCGTACGCCAGCTGGCGCACGATGGCCATGAGATTGTCTATGTCCCCTGCCACCGCAGCCACATGGACTATCTGCTGCTCTCTTACGTCCTGTACCACCAGGGGCTGGTGCCACCGCATATCGCGGCGGGTATCAACCTTAACTTCTGGCCAGCCGGGCCAATCTTCCGCCGCCTCGGCGCATTCTTTATTCGCCGCACCTTTAAGGGCAATAAGCTCTACTCCACGGTGTTCCGCGAGTACCTTGGCGAACTGTTCAGCCGCGGCTATTCCGTAGAGTATTTCGTCGAAGGCGGCCGCTCCCGTACCGGCCGTCTGCTCGATCCGAAGACCGGTACGCTGTCGATGACTATCCAGGCGATGCTGCGCGGCGGCACCCGGCCGATCACCCTGGTGCCGATTTACATCGGCTACGAGCACGTGATGGAGGTAGGGACCTATGCCAAAGAGCTGCGCGGCGCCACCAAAGAGAAAGAGAGTCTGCCGCAGATGGTGCGCGGCTTAAGCAAGCTGCGCAATCTTGGCCAGGGCTACGTTAACTTCGGCGAACCGCTGCCGCTGATGACCTATCTGAACCACCATGTGCCGGAGTGGCGGGAAGCGATTGACCCGATCGAAGCGGTCCGCCCTTCCTGGCTGACGCCGACGGTGAATAACATCGCCGCTGACCTGATGGTGCGCATCAACAACGCCGGCGCGGCCAACGCCATGAACCTCTGCTGTACGGCGCTGCTGGCCTCCCGCCAGCGTTCGCTGACCCGTGAGCAGCTCACCCAGCAGCTGGAGTGTTACCTCGCGCTGCTGCGCAATGTGCCCTATTCGCCGGATGCCACCGCGCCGTCCGCTTCGGCCAGCGAACTTATCGACCACGCGCTGCAGATGAACAAGTTCGAAGTCGAGAAAGACACCATTGGCGACATCATCATTCTGCCGCGCGAGCAGGCGGTGCTGATGACCTACTATCGCAACAACATCGCCCATATGCTGGTGATGCCGTCGCTGTTAGCCGCCCTGGTGACTCAGCATCGTCATCTCAGCCGCGCCGAAGTGCTGCGCCATGTGGAAACGCTCTATCCGTTCCTCAAAGCCGAGCTGTTCCTGCGCTGGGAGAAAGCGGAGCTGGCCGGAGTGATGGATGCGCTGATTGCCGAGATGCTGCGTCAGGAGCTGATCGTCATCGATGGCGATGTGATGAGCCTCAACCCGTCGCACTCTCGCTCTCTGCAGCTGTTGGCCGCAGGCGCCCGCGAGACGCTGCAGCGCTACGCCATTACCTTCTGGCTGCTGAGCGCTAACCCGTCTATCAACCGCAGCTCGCTGGAGAAAGAGAGCCGTACCGTGGCTCAGCGCCTGTCGGTGCTGCATGGCATCAACGCGCCGGAGTTCTTCGATAAAGCGGTATTCAGTACCCTGGTGCTGACCCTGCGCGATGAAGGCTATATCAGCGATACGGGCGATGCCGAGCCGGAAGAGACCCTGAAGGTCTATCGGATGCTGGCGGATTTGATTACGTCGGATGTACGTCTGACGATCGAAAGCGTCACGCAGGACGACGCGTAACGCGGCGTTTGCTGTCCTCCTCGCCCCCCGGCAAACCGGGGGGATGGGGACAGGGATTTTACAGGTAGCTCATCGCCAGGCCGAGGAACAGCACCAGCCCGACGTAGTTATTGTTCATAAACGCTTTAAAGCAGTTATCGCGGTCGCGATTGAAGATAAGCTTCTGCTGCCAGCCAAACAGACCCGCCGCCACGAACAGCGACCAGTAGTATTCCCAGCCCAGCCCGTTCAGCCAGCCTACCGCGCCCATCAGCGCCAGCACGGCCACCTGCAGGATACCGATAATCAGACGATCGTTTTCGCCGAACAGGATCGCCGTCGATTTAATGCCGATCTTGACGTCGTCATCGCGATCCACCATCGCATACTGGGTATCGTAGGCCACCGCCCACAGAATGTTGGCGAGGAACATCAGCCAGCAGCTCAGCGGCAGCGATTCGCTGACGGCCGAGAAGGCCATCGGGATCGACCAGCCAAAGGCCGCCCCCAGCACCACCTGCGGCAGATGGGTGTAGCGCTTCATAAACGGATAGACCCACGCCAGCGCCAGCGCCGCCACCGACAGCAAAATCGTCATGGTGTTGAGGGTGAGCACCAGCAGGAAGGAGAGCAGCACCAGAACGATAAACAGCGTTCGCGCCTCTTTCTCGGTGACGTCGCCGCTCGGCAGCGGACGGCGGGCGGTACGCTTTACGTGACCATCAAATTTTCGATCGGCATAGTCATTCACCACGCAGCCGGCGGCGCGCATCAGCCAGACGCCGGCGACGAATACCGCCAGGATCCACAGCGGCGGGACGCCCGGCGAGGCCACCCACAGCGCCCACAGCGTCGGCCACAGCAGCAGCAAGGCGCCGATCGGTTTGTCAGTGCGCATCAGGCGATGAAACGCCAACAGCTTATTCTGCGACAGACTCCACTCCATTTTTTCTTCCTCTTAGTACAACGGCGACGCAGGCAAAAACAGCTCGGTCAGCAGCAGGGGTTTGCCGCTCAGCCGCAGGCGGGAACGACGCCCCCATAGCGCTGCATCGCGACCAATTTCAATAAAATCGCGGGTTAACGTCGACGACGTGAACAGGTATCGGCCCAGCGGGGTCTGCCCGAGCTGCTGTAGCGCCAGCTCCGGCCCACACAGCGTCGACTCCGGCACCACCGTGCGTCCGGCCAGCCAGGGCTCGCCATCGGCATTGAGTATAATCTCCCGCAGCCAGTAGCGCGGCTCGTCGGGCAACAGCGCCGCTTCGTCAGCCAGCGCCTCACGCCCGATATACCCTTCGTTAACCAGGGTGACGGTGACCTGCTTTCCTTGTTGCTCAAAACGCTGGGTCATTGAGTCCTCCAGCAGCAGCCAGTCACTCAGGGGCGGCGCCAGGGGCGGCATAACGGCAAAATAGCGCAGCGCACGCAGTCGCGTAAGCGCAGGATGGGACATGCCTGATTCTCCGGTACATAACGTGAGAGCATTGTATCGCAGAATAGGCGGTTGGTGGCGGGCAAACGTCAATATACGATCATTCACGCAACAGCCATGCAACAGACCGCCGCGCGTGCAAAAAAAGGTGCATCCCGGAGGATGCACCTAAAGGCTGTGCCTAAACATCAGCATTGTGGGGAGACGATTACCCCTTGCCTTTTACACTGCTGATAAAGGTGGAACGAGCGGATTTGGAGCCGAGGCGCTCAGCTTCGTTCATCAATTTCAGGGCTTTGTCGATGTCACCTTGTTTCACCGCCTGCTTAATACCGTTGTTGAAGTAGGTCTCGGTATCGCTGAGCATCGGTTCGCTTTTGGCGGCCGGCGCCGCAACGGCTGCGGCGGCTGGCGCAGCTACCGGCGCCGCGGTGTTACCGACGGTGACCGGGCCCGGGCCGGAGGAGCCGAACAGCGGCCCCACCAGCACGCTGGAGGTGCTGTTGGTTTTCACTTTCAGCTTCAGCACGCCATCGGTGGTATGTTTGGCGATCGGATCCGGGATGTCCGGCGCCGCATTGCCTGCGCCTTTGGCATAGGCCTTCGCCGGATCCAGCAGGGTGGTGGTCTGCTGGAGATCTTTTTCAGTGGTAAACACCAGCACATAGAGCTTCTGCTGGCCCAGCGCCGGGGTCAGGCGCATCACTCCGCCCAGGCGATCGGCAGTCATCACGCCCGGCTGCTGATAGGTAAAGTAGTTGCTGGGAAAGAACGCCGCTGGCGTCATGTTCTGGTCGAGAATCAGCACGTTCGGCGCAAAAATCTGTTTATGTTTGTTCAGTTCGCTGTCGAGGGTCAGGGTCAGCTCACCGATATTGGCCGGCACGCTCCAGGCGGCGACCGGACCGACGATCCCTGGAACATCCAGGCGTTGACCGCCGGTGGTTAAATCTACGCTCTGCGTCTTCGATTGATCGGCAGGCGTCCAGATCAGCTGCTGCAGCGCGCTGGCTGGAATAGACGGCGCGGCGCTGGTGTTCTGCGGTACAAAGTTAACATCGGCAAGGCTCATCCCCGGCACGCATGCCAACATCCCTGCGGATAAACACAGAGCGACGAGAGTTTTCTTCATTTTCATTCTTCTCACCTTGGATAGCATCGGTTTAGCGGTAGCCAGGCAATAGCGCGCTAACCCTGAATAGTCAGGAGGGGCCGATGCCCCTCCCAGGTTACACCCGTCCTGCGGACGGTATTACCACCACACTTCCATCTGGGCACCGAAGGTAACTTCGCTGTCGTCACCGCGGCTGGAGGTGAAAGCGCCGCTTCCGCTGCTGTCTCTCGTCTGCAGACCAGAGGTGTTGCTGTAGCCCCAGTTTTCATCCCACTTCGCGTAGGTTGCGAAGATACGGATAGCCGGACGAGACCAGACGCTGTTGCCTGCCTGCCACTGTTGAGCCAGAGTAATTTTGTACTGGTTGTTGTTTTCGCTGGTACGCTGGGATTTCACGTTGTCGTAACCGATTTCCAGCTGGGTGCTCATGATCGGCGTCCATTTGTACATCGGACGAACACCCACGGTGTACCAGGTGGAGCCGTTTTTGCTGTCCAGATCCACGTCCTGGTACATCGCAACGTACATCAGGCCCCAGTCATCGTTGAAGTCCATCGCGCCGTGATCCAGAACGCGGATCATGCTGCCGTTGTTATCGATGCTGGTTCCCTGAGAGTGGCCGCTGTTCCAGGAGGTCATTGCGTCAGTGGCGTACTGAACCACAAACTTGTTGAAGCCGCCCCAGATGGACTGAGTATGTTCACCGGTCCACATCCAGCCGTCTTTCGACGCGCCGTCTTCCAGGCGATAGTCATCCTGCGGGTTCGCACGGCCGTAATCGACGCCTAACTCCAGCACGCCGCCCGGGTTGGTTTCCAGGCCCGCCAGACGGATGTCAAAGACGTCGTTGGCAGTTTTCGCAGCATATTTCTTGGTGTCATCGCTGGAGAAAGTATAAGAGCCGCCGCTTTCTGAGTTACGGGTAGCGGCCAGAGAGAGCTTACCGAAGCCAAGGTCAACGTTTTCCAGACCTGCACCCGGGCCGGAGATATCCCAGTAGTAGAAGTCGATCATGTGAACGTCATGACGCTGATAGAAGCGTTTACCCGCCCACAGCGTGGAGCCCGGCAGCCAGTCGATCAGGTTTTTACCCTGGATGTTGGCTTCACGGAACGCCGGAGAGGTGCTTTCCCAGTCATCTTCCTGATTCACGGAATAGGCAACGTTAGTATCGAAATAAAAACTCTTATCTCCTTCCTTCCACAGCTCCTGGCCCAGCTTCAGTTCCGCATAGGTTTCACATTCGTTACCAAGACGGTATTTACTTTGAGCGCCGGTCGCTTTGAAGCACTGTTGCTCGCCGCCGCTGCCGGTCCAGCCAATGCCGGAACGCGCGTAGCCATGGAAATCGACAGCCAGCGCCTGAGCAGACATAACGCCTGCCGCGACGGCGACCGCCAGTGGAAGTTTGCGCAGAGTAATCATCATTCTATCTCCTGAGATCATTGCTTTTCTTTGCACGCTTCGCCGGTGTACCGCCAGCCGGGTTCGCGCCTTTTTTTAATGGGAAGCCTTACACGCCCGGCTCTTTATGCAGCCGACGACAAGCGGTGCCATCCTCACGGAATAAATGGCAACGTTCTGGCGGCAAACCGATAGCGAATGTGGCTCCCTCTTCTACCAACACCACGTCGTTCTGGCGGTAGACCAGGTTTTGACGGATGGCGGGGATCTGGATATGAATTTGCGTTTCGTGACCTAACTGCTCGACAACCTGAACCTCGCCTTCGAGGGTCACATCGGCGATATCGCTGGGCAGTAAATGCTCCGGGCGGATACCTAAGGACATGTTGGCGCCCGCCTGAACGTTGGCGCTGTCCACCGGTAGCCAGATTTGCTGACGGTTTGGCAGTTCAACCTGCACCTGATCGATAGCCGTCGCGGTGACTTTGACCGGCAGGAAGTTCATCTTCGGTGAACCGATAAAGCCGGCGACGAAGCGGTCAGCCGGATAGTGATAGAGTTCCAGCGGTTTCCCGACCTGCGCCACACGGCCGGCGTCGAGGACCACGATCTTGTCCGCGAGGGTCATCGCTTCCACCTGATCGTGGGTCACATAGATCATGGTGCGGCCCAGTCGCTTATGCAGACGGGAGATTTCGATACGCATCTGAACGCGCAGGGCGGCATCGAGGTTGGAGAGCGGCTCATCCAGCAGGAAGACGCTCGGCTCAGCCACCAGCGTACGGCCAATCGCCACACGCTGGCGCTGACCGCCGGAGAGGGCTTTCGGTTTACGCTCCAGCAGATGGGCCAGCTGCAGCACTTCCGCCACCTGGGTCACCCGCTGGTTAATCAGATCTTTTTTCGCGCCGGCCAGCTTCAGGCCAAACGACATATTTTCCGCAACGGAAAGGTGGGGATAGAGCGCATAAGACTGGAATACCATCCCAACGCCGCGTTCTGCCGGTGGGATCTCGTTCATGCGGGTGTCACCGATAAACAGGTCCCCGCTGGTAATAGTTTCTAACCCGGCAATCATACGCAGCAGGGTAGATTTGCCGCAGCCCGATGGCCCGACAAACACGACGAATTCCCCTTCGTGGATATCGAGATTGATATCTTTCGATACCACCACGTCACCCCAGGCTTTCGTTACATTTCGCAGCTGTACGCTCGCCATGCCCTTCTCCCTTCGTTACAACCTGTCACTAACAGTCACATTCAAGATGGGTCGACTATGCGGCATTCATTAGCCGGGCAAATCCTCCACCCCCCGGCTTTTTTATGGGGGAGGAGATGGGAGGATGAGAGATTGGCTCTCGCCGCGGGGGATGGCGGGCAGCGGGTGATTTCGTGATGGAGGCGACAAAATTGGGCGCTTTTTTCTGTGCTCCAGGACGCAATACGGCCGTTTTTGCAATGGAGATCACACAACCAGCGGGTGGGGCGTAGACCTGGGGAGGATGGAAAGGGGTTGTTAAAAAAGGAAACTCATCATCGTTAAGCCACCGAAGTGTATCCACGAGTACAACACCAAAAAGGACGGGTATATGAAAATCAAAACTGGCGCTCGCATCCTCGCGCTGTCGGCACTGACCACGATGATGTTTTCCGCCTCTGCCCTCGCGAAAATTGAAGAAGGTAAGCTGGTTATCTGGATTAACGGCGACAAAGGCTACAACGGCCTCGCTGAAGTGGGTAAAAAGTTTGAAAAAGACACCGGCATTAAAGTTTCTGTAGAACACCCGGACAAGCTGGAAGAGAAATTCCCGCAGGTTGCGGCGACCGGCGACGGCCCGGACATCATCTTCTGGGCGCATGACCGTTTCGGCGGCTACGCGCAGTCCGGCCTGCTGGCGGAAATCACCCCGGACAAAGCGTTCCAGGACAAACTCTATCCGTTCACCTGGGATGCCGTTCGCTATAACGGCAAACTGATCGCCTACCCGATCGCGGTGGAAGCGCTGTCCCTGATTTACAACAAAGACCTGGTGCCGAACCCGCCGAAGACCTGGGAAGAGATCCCGGCGCTGGATAAAGAACTGAAAGCGAAAGGTAAGAGCGCGCTGATGTTCAACCTGCAGGAACCGTACTTCACCTGGCCGCTGATCGCTGCCGACGGCGGATACGCGTTCAAGTTTGAAAACGGCAAGTACGATGTGAAAGACGTCGGCGTGGACAGCGCAGGCGCGAAAGCGGGCCTGATCTTCCTGGTTGACCTGATCAAGAACAAGCACATGAATGCCGATACCGATTACTCCATCGCGGAAGCGGCCTTCAACAAAGGTGAAACCGCGATGACCATCAACGGTCCGTGGGCGTGGTCTAACATCGATAAGAGCAAGGTTAACTACGGCGTGACCCTGCTGCCGACCTTTAAAGGCAAACCATCGAAACCGTTCGTTGGCGTGCTGAGCGCGGGGATCAACGCCGCCAGCCCGAACAAAGAGCTGGCGAAAGAGTTCCTCGAAAACTACCTGATGACCGATCAGGGTCTGGAATCCGTTAACAACGACAAACCGCTGGGTGCGGTGGCGCTGAAATCCTTCCAGGAAAAACTGGAAAAAGATCCGCGCATCGCTGCCACCATGGCGAACGCCCAGAAAGGCGAAATTATGCCTAACATCCCGCAGATGTCCGCCTTCTGGTATGCCGTTCGTACCGCGGTTATCAACGCCGCCAGCGGTCGTCAGACTGTCGATGCTGCGCTGAAGGATGCCCAGAGCCGTATCACTAAGTAATGCTGTAGCGCACGTGCCGGATGGCGGCATGAATGCCTTATCCGGCCTACACAATCCGTAGGCCGGATAAGCGCAGCGCCATCAGGCACTGACGCCGACAGATGTTTAACGCTGTAGAGGATGATCCCCATGGATGCCGTTAAAAAGAGACACTGGTGGCAAAGTCCGCAACTCACATGGTCTGTGATTGGCTTACTGTGCCTGCTGGTGGGTTACCTTGTTGTTTTGATGTACGCCCAGGGGGAGTACCTGTTCGCCATCATGACGCTGATTTTAAGCTCAGTTGGCCTGTATATTTTCGCTAATCGCAAGGCCTATGCCTGGCGCTATGTCTATCCCGGCCTCGCCGGCATGGGCCTGTTTGTCCTGTTTCCGCTGATCTGTACTATCGCTATCGCGTTCACCAACTACAGCAGCACCAACCAGCTGACCTTTGAGCGCGCGCAGCAGGTGCTGATGGATCGCTCCTTCCAGGCCGGCAAAGCCTATAACTTCACGCTGATCCCGGCAGGCGACGAGTGGAAGCTGGCCCTGACCGATGGCGAGAGCGGTAAAAACTACCTTTCCGACGCCTTTAAATTCGGCGGCGAGCAGAAGCTGGCGTTAAAAGAAACTGACGCCCTGCCGGAAGGCGAGCGCGCCAACCTGCGCGTCATTACCCAGAACCGCACCGCGCTGAACCAGCTGACCGCCGTACTGCCTGATGACAGCAAAGTGATCATGAGCTCGCTGCGCCAGTTCTCCGGCACCCAACCGCTGTATACGCTTGGCGAAAACGGCGAGCTGACCAACAATCAAACCCACGTCAAATACCGCCCGAACAACGACGTTGGTTTCTACCAGGCAATCAACGCCGACGGTAGCTGGGGCACAGAAAAGCTGAGCCCGGGCTACACCGTGACTATCGGCTGGGATAACTTTACCCGCGTCTTCCACGATGAAGGCATCCAGAAACCATTCTTCGCCATCTTCGTCTGGACGGTGGTGTTCTCGGTTCTGACCGTGGTGCTGACCGTCGCGGTGGGGATGATCCTCGCCTGCCTGGTGCAGTGGGAAGCGTTGAAAGGCAAAGCGATTTACCGTGTCCTGCTGATTCTGCCGTATGCCGTACCGTCATTTATTTCGATTCTGATTTTCAAAGGCCTGTTCAACCAGAGCTTTGGTGAAATCAACATGATGCTCAGCGCTCTGTTCGGCATTAAACCGGCGTGGTTTAGCGACCCGACCACCGCGCGCACCATGATCATCATCGTCAACACCTGGCTGGGCTACCCGTACATGATGATCCTGTGCATGGGGCTGCTGAAGGCGATTCCGGACGATCTGTACGAAGCGTCGGCAATGGATGGCGCCGGCCCGTTCCAGAACTTCTTTAAAATTACCTTCCCGCTGCTGATTAAGCCGCTGACGCCGCTGATGATCGCCAGCTTCGCCTTTAACTTTAACAACTTCGTCCTGATTCAACTGTTGACCAACGGCGGTCCGGACCGTCTCGGCACCACCACCCCGGCCGGTTATACCGACCTGCTGGTGAGCTACACCTACCGTATCGCCTTTGAAGGCGGCGGCGGTCAGGACTTCGGCCTGGCGGCGGCTATCGCAACGCTTATCTTCCTGCTGGTTGGCGCGTTAGCGATTGTGAACCTGAAAGCCACACGCATGAAGTTTGATTAAGGGAGATAACGATAATGGCTATGGTCCAACCCAAATCGCAGAAGCTACGTTTATTTACCACGCATCTCCTGCTACTGATTTTCATCGCGGCGATTATGTTTCCGCTGCTGATGGTTATCGCTATCTCGCTGCGCGAAGGCAACTTCGCCACCGGCAGCCTGATCCCGGATACCATCTCCTGGGAACACTGGCGTCTGGCGTTAGGCTTCAGCGTCGAACACGCGGATGGCCGCGTCACGCCGCCGCCGTTCCCGGTCCTGCTGTGGCTGTGGAACTCGATTAAGGTCGCCGGGATTACCGCGATCGGCATCGTCGCCCTCTCCACCACCTGCGCCTACGCTTTTGCCCGTATGCGCTTCCCGGGGAAAGCGACCCTGCTGAAAGGGATGCTGATTTTCCAGATGTTCCCGGCGGTGCTGTCGCTGGTTGCCCTGTACGCGTTGTTTGACCGCCTGGGCCAGTACATCCCGTTCGTCGGCCTCAACACCCACGGCGGCGTGATCTTTGCCTACATGGGCGGTATCGCCCTGCACGTCTGGACGATTAAAGGCTACTTCGAAACCATCGATGGCTCGCTGGAAGAAGCGGCGGCGCTGGATGGCGCGACCCCATGGCAGGCGTTCCGCCTCGTGCTGCTGCCGCTGTCGGTGCCGATTCTGGCGGTGGTCTTTATTCTGTCGTTCATCGCCGCCATCACCGAAGTGCCGGTCGCCTCGCTGCTGCTGCGCGATGTGAACAGCTATACCCTGGCGGTAGGCATGCAACAGTATCTCAACCCGCAGAACTATCTGTGGGGCGATTTTGCCGCCGCGGCGGTACTCTCCGCCATCCCAATCACGGTAGTGTTCCTGCTGGCGCAGCGCTGGCTGGTGAACGGCCTGACGGCGGGTGGGGTGAAAGGTTAAGTTTTTTTGTAACACCGGCCCCAAATTTCAGATGGGGGCCGACGGTCTAGCCGCAATACACGACCCCAACCGGGTATTGTCGCCGTCGCCCTCAGCTGAAAAAGTAAGGCCAATGCCACTGCTATCCTCAACTGGACCCTACATAAATTCTATTTGTGACTGTTGGTCAGCGGCCCTGGAGGCCGCTTTTTTTTATTCGCGTTTCAGGCGATTGGAGTTACACAGCCAGAGCGTAATCACCAGGATCAGGATCGCGGCGGAGTATATGAGCACCGCCATCGGCGATTCATGATCGATGATGATCAAACGCACAATCGCGGTGATGCCGATATAGACGAAATAGCGCAGCGGGAAGTGGAACCCCGACTGAAAATACTTGACGATCAGCGCGATAAATTCGAAGTAGAGAAAGTAGACCACCAGTCCTTCCACCAGCCGGTACTTACTGGTCGGCTCCGGGGTAAAGAGGACATCGGCCAGATGCAGCGTCTCTTTACCGAGGAAGACGATCAGGATAATCCCCAGGCACAGCAGCCCCAGATTCAAAACCGTTTGCATCGCAGTGGCGATAAAATTTACCAGTGGGCGATAAACCGACGACATATTCACACCTCATAATCAGTCCTTGTTGCGTCCGGTATAGCGCAAAAGTGTGATCCAGATCTACAGTTACCCCTCACCGCGTGGGCTTTCCACGTTTGCGCCCTCAGGACAGGATTTCGGCAAAAGAGAAAAATGCTCTCCTTAACGGCGTGTGATCGACATAACTGAATCCCCTTTTTTGTATAAAAACATCCATGCACAATCATTGTTAATCAATAAGTTAATTTACATACAGGCCTGCATGTTTAGATAAGGCTAAAAATAAAATTTTTCTCCAGACCTCAATAAATAAAGGGTTATTTGAGGAAGTTTTTTTCTGCCGATTCCCTTAGCATATTTCCTCATCATCTTACGTCCAGGAATCATAATAATGTCTGACCAAACATCCTCACTTTTTATTCGCTGGCTACAGCGAGAAGTCGCACCAGCATTAGGTTGTACGGAACCTGTTGCTATTTCATTTACCACCGCTTACGCCGCGAAACATTTAGCGACACCCTGCGAAAAAATTAGCGGTTTTATTTCTGCCAACCTGTATAAAAACGCCACGGGCGTCACGATTCCCGGCACGACAGTTAATGGCGTCGCGCTGGCCGCCGCCATCGGCGCCTTTGGTGGCGATGCCGATAAGGGATTACAGACCCTGGCAGGCATTACTTCACAGCATGTGGAACAGGCACAAGCGCTGGTGGATGCCGGCCACGTTACTATTGACGTCCAGGATACGCCTGACTTTATTCATCTCGATCTCACCCTCAGCGCCGGTGACCAGACCTGTCGCGTCGTGGTAAAAGGCACGCATACCAATGTGGTCGAGTTATATATTAATGGCGAACAGCAGCCATTACACGCCGGGGAAAATAGCGCCACAGCGCAGACTGAACTGCCAACTTTCTCTCTCCAGGAAGCGTATGACTTTATTATCTCCACGCCGGTTGAGAATATTACGTTTATTCTGGAAGCCGCCCGCCTCAATAGCGCACTGGCTGCAGAAGGCAAATCGAAAAAGTATGGGTTGAATATTAACGGAACATTCTCTGAAGCCGTTAAAAATGGTTTGTTAAGTAATGACTTAATGAGCGAGGTCATTATCAACACCGTCGCAGCTTCCGATGCGCGTATGGGCGGAGCCCCGGTGGTCGCCATGTCGAACTTCGGCTCTGGCAACCAGGGGATCGCAGCGACCATGCCGGTAGTTACCGTCGCCGAGCATCTGAATGCCGATGAAGAGACGCTCGCTCGCGCGCTGGCGCTCTCGCATCTGACGGCCATTTCCATCCATTCGCGCTATACCCGCCTGTCCGCACTGTGCGCGGCCTCCACCGCCGCCATGGGCGCCGCCGCCGGTATGGCATGGCTGTTTACCCGCAATATCGAAACCATCAACACCGCCATCATCAATATGATTAGCGATGTTACCGGCATGATTTGCGATGGCGCTTCCAACAGCTGCGCGATGAAGGTCTCCTCGGTGGTTTCCAGCGCCTTTAAATCTGTGTTGATGGCGATGCAAAACCGCTGCGCCAGCGCCAACGACGGCATTGTCTGCGCCGACGTCGAACAGTCGATTAATAACCTGTGCCGCCTCGTGATTAAGCCTATGGCGCAAACCGATAAAGAGATCATTCGCATTATGGTCAGCAAATAAGACCAGCCCTTTTGTACCCTACGCAATAATGATTTATTGCCTGCACCAACAGGTATTTTACGATGAATAAAAAAGTCATATTACGCGGCGCCAGCGCCATTATGCCCCTGTGCATCGGGGACTTTCCTTTCTCGTTCATTGTTGGCGCATTAAGCGTCAGCGCCGGTATGAGCGTCTGGCAAAGTACCGCGTGGTCGGCGATTGTGATTGCCGGTTCGGCGCAAATGCTGGCACTGAATATGTTAAAAACCGGCGCCACGCTCGGCGTGATTATTTTCACCACATTAATTATTAATCTTCGCCATGTGCTGTATAGCGCCTCTATTTCCGGCACCGTGCGCGAAGCCTCATTCTTTAAAAAATGCTTTATGTCCTATGCGCTCACCGACGAAGTGTATGCCACCACCGTCAAAGAGATGGAAGGAAACAAAAAGGAAAAATATCTGTTTTATGGTTCGGCGATGGTCACCTTCTGGGCGATTTGGGTGCTGGCCGATTTTCTTGGCGCGCTGGTCGGCGCCTCGTTTCCCCACATTGAGAAATACGGTCTCGATTTCGCCATGGTCGCCGCCTTTATCGCCATCGTGGTGCCGCAAATTAAAAGCCAGGCCTGCACCGTCGCCGCGGTAGTGGCCGCCGTTTCCGGCGTGCTGTTAGTGGTCCTGCCCTACTCGCTGGGTATCGTCGTCGCCTCCGTGCTCGGCGTCCTTGCCGGCCTGTGCGTCGACCTGGCGGAAGAGCGCAAGCAGATGGCAACAACCGAATCCGATATGCCGTTAGTGGAGGCGCTGGAAAATGAGTAATAGCTATTTTATCGCCCTGACGCTGGGCATGGCCGCGGTCACTTTTCTTATTCGTTTCTCGTTTATCGGCCTGGCCGGCAAGATCCAGATGTCTGAGCGGGTGACCAAAACATTGCGCTTCGTGCCGGTCACCGTCCTGCCGGCCATCATCACCATTCAGATCCTGAGCGTGAATTCCAGCATGGAGTTCGACTTAAAAAATCCGAAGGTGATCGCCGCCATTATCTGTACGCTCGCCAGCTTCCGTTTAGGTCTGGTGTGGGTGGTGGTGAGCGGCGTCGGCTCGCTGGTGCTGTTGAATTATTTTCTGTAACTGTTTGAAGGGGTAACCACATGATTATTACTACCGCTGACGCGCCCGCCGCGATTGGTCCGTACGTTCAGGGCGTCAATCTCGGCGCGATGACCCTCACCTCCGGCCAGCTGCCCATTAATCCGCAGGACGGCACCATGCCCGACGACATTGCCGAACAGGCGCGCCAGTCGCTGGAGAACGTGAAAGCCATCGTCGAAGCCGCCGGCCTCACCGTTGGTCAGATCGTCAAAACCACGGTGTTTGTGAAAGACCTGGCGGATTTTGCCGCCATTAATGCCGCCTACGAGGCCTTCTTTACCGAACATCAGGCGGCCTTTCCGGCGCGCTCCTGCGTGGAAGTAGCCAGGTTACCGAAAGACGCTGGCGTCGAAATCGAAGCGATCGCTTTCGCCCGTTAATCCCCCCGGCTGGAGGAAGAACCTCCAGCCCCTTCCCCACCGATTTTTGTCGTTCCACGTTGTTCATATTACAGGCACTATAGCCACTGAACGACCCGAGGAACGCAGCATGTTAACTATCCGAAAGGCATTGCCCGAGGACGCGCCACAACTGAGCGCGATGGGTTATGCCAGTTACCAGCACCACTTCGCCAATCTCTGGCGCAATGCCGATGAACTGGCGTTATTTCTTAAGCAAGAATATGCCGAAGATGCGCTACGTCGGAGTCTTACCGATGCCAACCATCATTGGCTCATCGCCGAAGCCGCTTCCCCCGTTGGTTTCGCTAAATATAGCTATCAGCAGCGAATGGCTGAAGATGGCACGATGGGTACGCTGCTGCATAAGCTCTACCTGATGCCGGGGGAGACTGGCCACCGCTACGGCGAGCAGATTTTTCACGCCATCGAGACGCGAGCAAAAACGGCCGGCGAACGCTGGCTGTGGCTGGAAGTACTCGCCGCGAATCCCGCCGCGCGCCGTTTTTACGAACGCCAGGGGATGCAGCACATCAGAGACACGACTTTCCATTCCGCCAGCCAGCAAAGCACCTTACATATTCTGGCCAAACCGCTGTGAGAGGAACTATGCCTGAGCTTCGTGATACCGGCGTACGTAACGTCGTCTGTGGGAAAAATGTCGTTATTTATCAGCCCGCCAACCTGTACGACTGCACGCTGGGTGATAACGTCTTCGTTGGACCGTTCGTTGAGATCCAGGGGAATACCCGCATCGGCGCGGAGAGTAAAATCCAGTCGCATACCTTTATCTGCGAGTACGTCACCATTGGCCGGCGCTGTTTTATCGGTCACGGGGTGATGTTCGCCAACGACCTGTTTCGCGACGGCAAACCAAACGCCGACCGCGCCAGCTGGGGGCGGATTGAGATTGGCGATGACGTGTCGATCGGTAGCGGCGCCACGATTCTGGCCGTCAGCATCTGCGACGGCGTGGTGATTGGCGCGGGCAGCGTGGTGACGAAGTCCATCACCGAGAAAGGCGTGTGGGCGGGAAACCCAGCCCGCCTGCTGCGGAGGCTGTAAAAAAATGCCGACCATAAGGTCGGCATTTCGTCTTAACGGCGCAAGCGTTATGCGCGCCAGGCTTTATAACGGTTAATCAGACCGTTAGTGGAGCTGTCGTGGCTGCTGACTTCGCTGCCGTCTTTCAGCTCCGGCAGGATGCGGTTAGCCAGCTGTTTGCCCAGCTCAACGCCCCACTGGTCGAAAGTGAAGATGTTAAGGATCGCGCCCTGGGTGAAGATTTTGTGCTCGTACAGAGCAATCAGCGCCCCGAGGCTGAACGGGGTGATCTCACGCAGCAGGATAGAGTTAGTCGGGCGGTTGCCTTCGAACACTTTGAACGGCACCACGTGCTCCAGGGTCGCCGGATCTTTACCCTGATCGCGATATTCCTGCTCCACCACTTCACGGGATTTACCGAAGGCCAGGGCCTCGGTCTGGGCGAAGAAGTTGGACAGCAGCTTCGGATGATGATCGGAGAGCGGGTTGTGGGTGATAGCCGGGGCGATGAAATCGCACGGTACCATTTTGGTGCCCTGATGGATCAGCTGGTAGAACGCGTGCTGACCGTTGGTGCCCGGCTCGCCCCAGATGATCGGGCCAGTCTGGTAGTCCACGGCGTGGCCGTTACGGTCGACATACTTACCATTGGACTCCATGTTGCCCTGCTGGAAGTAGGCGGCAAAACGGTGCATGTACTGGTCGTACGGCAGAATCGCTTCGGTTTCCGCACCGAAGAAGTTGTTGTACCAGATACCGATCAGCGCCAGCAGCACCGGCAGGTTTTTCTCCGCCGGGGTGGTGGAGAAGTGTTTATCCATCGCATGCGCGCCAGACAGCAGCTCAACGAAGTTGTCGAAGCCCACGGAGAGAATGATGGACAGGCCAATCGCCGACCACAGGGAGTAACGGCCGCCAACCCAGTCCCAGAATTCGAACATGTTGGCGGTGTCGATGCCGAACTCGCCAACCGCTTTCGCGTTGGTGGAGAGCGCCGCGAAGTGTTTAGCCACATGCTTGTCGTCGCCCGCGGTCGCCAGGAACCAGTCGCGCGCGCTGTGGGCGTTGGTCATGGTCTCCTGAGTGGTGAAGGTTTTGGACGCGACCAGGAACAGGGTGGTTTCCGGGTTGACGTTCTTCAGCACTTCGGCGATGTGGGTGCCATCGACGTTGGAGACAAAGTGCATGTTGAGGTGATTTTTATATGGACGCAGCGCTTCGGTGACCATGAACGGACCGAGGTCGGAGCCACCGATACCAATGTTGACCACGTCGGTGATCGGTTTGCCGGTGTAGCCTTTCCAGCTACCGGAGATAATCGCTTCAGAGAAGGCTTTCATCTTCTCCAGCACAGCGTTCACTTCCGGCATCACATCTTTGCCATCAACCACAATCGGCGTATTGCTGCGGTTGCGCAGCGCGACGTGGAGTACCGCGCGATCTTCGGTGCGGTTGATCTTTTCACCGGAGAACATCGACTTGATGGCGCCTGCAAGATCGGTCTCTTTCGCCAGATCCTGCAGTTTAGCCAGCGTCTCTTCGGTGATGCGGTTTTTGGAGAAGTCCACCAGCATCAGATCGTCGAACGTCGCGGAAAACTTAGAAAAACGGTCGCTATCTTTGGCGAACAGCTCGCTGATAGTGACATCTTTCATTTCGTCGAAGTGTTTCTGTAATGCCTGCCAGGCAGAGGTCTGCGTTGGGTTGATGTTTTTCATTAGCAATACTCTTCTGATTTGAGATTGTGACTTCGGTCGATTGTAGCGCCGGTGACGGAAAATTGTGATGATTTTTGTGACTTGTCCCTGACGCCGGTCAGGAATCAGGTCAAAACGGAGTAAAAAGCCCCATTAGTATAGCTATCATAAGGCTTTTTTCTGTTAGCCGCAGGGGCATGAAAAATCCGCATAACCGCAGCGTTGACATAGCTGGCGTTAAGCCTTTATATATCCGCAGTGCTTACGTATTGTAAGTATCTATTGCTCGCGCATTTCACGCTACAGCGAAAGGGTATTCGCGGGGGATATAATGTCCTTATTCCCCCGGCCAGGTGAAAGACGTCGGTAATTGCCAGAAGAGGTGCGTTGCCCAGGTAACCGTATTGGAGGAACCAGTCCGGCGAAAATACGTGAGGGGGAGCAACGCCGAGGTGAAAGAGCGTCTGGTTACGCTCCTCACCGGCCACAGGGGCTGAATCCCCTGGGTTGTCACCAGAAACGTTCGCAGTCGGGCGTTTCATACCCGAACACTTCAGCGCCCAGAGCGGTGAGTCGGGTCTACAAGGTGGAGCACTTCTGGGTGACATCGTAGTTGTTTATCATTCTGCGCCACCCTGTTTATCGCTCTTCCCTTGTGCCATGGCTGAATAATTTGGCCTGGCTTATTAAGACATTTTGTTGCGATCCGGCGGCATCCAGCCCCTGCCAGGATCGGTGTTCAGGAATCGTTTTAATAAGTCAGGCCCCCTGACACGAGGTTGTTATGACAGATTTAGTCGTCGCCAAATTTGGCGGCACCAGCGTTGCTGATTTTGACGCGATGAACCGCAGCATTGATGTGGCGCTGCTCGATGCCAATACCCGTATTGTTGTGCTCTCCGCCTCTGCCGGCGTGACCAACATTCTGGTGGCCTTAGCGGAAGGGCTGGAACCCACCGAACGTTTTGCCCAGCTGGACGCTCTGCGCCAGATCCAGTTCAATATTCTGGAGCGTTTGCGCTATCCCAACGTGATCCGCGAAGAGATTGAGCGCCTGCTGGAAAATATCACCACGCTGGCGGAAGCCGCCGCGCTCGCCTCCTCTAGCGCGCTGACTGACGAACTGGTCAGCCATGGCGAACTGATGTCCACCCTGCTGTTTGTAGAGATTCTGCGTGAGCGCGGAATTCAGGCGCAGTGGTTTGACGCCCGTAAAGTGCTGCGCACTAACGATCGCTTTGGTCGCGCCGAACC
The DNA here is from genome assembly GCF_029967715.1 of Klebsiella sp. V115_8. Classification (NCBI taxonomy): domain Bacteria; kingdom Pseudomonadati; phylum Pseudomonadota; class Gammaproteobacteria; order Enterobacterales; family Enterobacteriaceae; genus Klebsiella; species Klebsiella sp. V115_8. The sequence continues at coordinate 17,610 of NZ_JASCAR010000029.1, read as the reverse complement.
GGATATCGCCGCCGTCGCCGAACTGACTCAGCAGCAGCTGACGCCGCGTCTGGCGGAAGGCCTGGTGGTGACGCAGGGCTTTATCGGCAGCGAAGCGAAAGGCCGCACCACCACCCTCGGCCGCGGCGGCAGCGACTATACCGCCGCTCTGCTCGGCGAAGCGCTGAATGCCACCCGCGTCGATATCTGGACCGATGTGCCCGGGATCTATACGACCGACCCACGCGTCGCGCCTGCGGCGAAACGCATCGACGTCATCGCCTTTGAAGAGGCGGCGGAAATGGCCACCTTTGGCGCCAAAGTGCTGCACCCGGCGACCCTGCTGCCTGCCGTGCGCAGCGATATCCCGGTATTTGTCGGCTCCAGTAAAGAACCTAAAGCGGGCGGTACGCTGGTGTGTAAAACCACCGAGAACCCGCCGCTGTTCCGCGCGCTGGCGCTGCGTCGCCGCCAGACGCTGCTGACGCTACACAGCCTGAATATGCTGCACTCCCGCGGCTTCCTCGCCGAAGTGTTCGGTATTCTGGCGCGCCATAACATCTCCGTCGATTTGATCACCACCTCCGAAGTGAGCGTGGCCCTGACCATGGACACCACTGGCTCAACCTCTGCGGGCGATACCCTGCTGACCCAGGCGCTGCTGACCGAGCTCTCCTCGCTGTGCCGCGTGGAAGTGGAAGAAGACCTGGCGCTGGTTGCCCTGATCGGCAACGAGCTGTCGAAAGCCTGCGGCGTCGGCAAAGAGGTGTTTGGCGTCCTTGATCCGTTTAACATCCGCATGATCTGCTATGGCGCGTCCAGCCACAATCTCTGCTTCCTGGTGCCTGGCGCCGATGCGGAGAAGGTGGTGCAGACGTTGCATCATAATTTGTTTGAATAAAATTCCTTAGCACGATAAACAATACCTATAGCCGGGCTCGAACCCGGCTTTTTTATAACAACATCAACACAACCAGCTGACCTGCTCGCCGCCCTACCAGGACGGCGCGGCCGGTTTGCGTATCGCAAGGAACACAACATGCTCGCAACTCTGACGCGGCTGTTCCCGTTATGGGCACTGCTGCTCTCCGTTCTGGCCTATTACACCCCCACCACCTTCACCCCGATCGGCCCGTGGGTTACCACCCTGCTGATGCTGATTATGTTCGGTATGGGGGTACATCTGAAGCTGGCGGATTTCAAACGCGTCCTGTCGCGTCCGGCGCCGGTCGCCGCAGGGATATTTCTGCACTATCTGGTGATGCCGCTCGCCGCCTGGCTGCTGGCGCTGCTGTTTCATATGCCGCCGGAGCTCTCCGCCGGGATGGTGCTGGTGGGCAGCGTCGCCAGCGGGACGGCCTCCAACGTGATGATCTTTCTGGCCAAAGGGGATGTGGCCCTGTCGGTGACCATCTCCTCGGTCTCCACCCTGGTCGGCGTCATCGCGACGCCGCTGCTGACCCGTCTGTACGTCGACGCGCACATTCAGGTCGACGTCATGGGGATGTTGCTGAGCATTCTGCAGATTGTGGTCATTCCCATCGCCCTGGGGCTGATTGTCCATCATCTGCTGCCGAAGGTGGTGAAAGCGGTGGAGCCGTTCCTGCCCGCTTTCTCGATGGTGTGCATTTTGGCGATCATCAGCGCGGTGGTGGCGGGTTCCGCGGCCCATATCGCGTCCGTCGGCCTGGTGGTGATTATCGCAGTGATCCTGCATAACACCATTGGCCTGCTCGGCGGCTACTGGGGCGGACGTCTGTTTGGTTTTGATGAATCCACCTGCCGTACGCTGGCGATCGAGGTGGGGATGCAGAACTCCGGCCTGGCGGCCGCGCTGGGGAAAATTTACTTCGGCCCGCTGGCGGCGCTGCCGGGAGCCCTGTTCTCCGTCTGGCATAACCTGTCCGGTTCGCTGCTGGCCGGATACTGGTCAGGGAAGCCCATCGCCAAAAAAACCAGCAAGCGCTGAGCGTGACACGTCCGGGCGCCGGCCCGGACGTATGCCTGCTTTAGTTGCCATACAGGCTATCAGTAAAATATTCATTGCCGTACACTGGGTGCTCTGGTCTGACTGAGGGCACCACCATGGCACTCCCCCGTATTACACAAAAAGAGATGACCGAGCGCGAACAGCGCGAATTGAAAACGCTGCTTGACCGCGCGCGCATTGCGCACGGCCGCCCGCTGAGCAATGCGGAAACGAACAGCGTGAAAAAAGAATATATCGATAAGCTGATGGCCCAGCGTGAAGCGGAAGCGAAGAAAGCCCGCCAGGTGAAAAAACAGCAGGCTTATAAGACGGATAAGGAAGCGACCTTTTCCTGGTCGGCGAATACGCCGACCCGCGGCAGGCGTTAACGCCCTTTCTTTTTACGTCCCGGCTGGGTGAAACGCTTGCCGTTGCCAGCCGGGCGGCCCTTATCGTTGCTATTTTCCATCTTCACCACCGGGCGCTTGATGCCGGGGGTCGCCGCTTTGGCCTTCGGCTTAGCTTTCGGCTTCGCTTCGGAAGAAGAGTTTTCAATCAGCTTGAACAGATCGATCAGCTCGTCATCGGTCAGATCGCGCCACTCACCCAGCGGGATCCCCGTCAGGCTGACGTTCATAATCCGCGTACGCTCAAGCTTCGTCACTTCATAGCCAAAGTGCTCGCACATGCGACGGATCTGGCGATTCAGCCCCTGCACCAGAGTGATGCGGAAAACGAACGGCGCTTCTTTCTTTACCTTACATTTTTTGGTCACGGTCCCGAGAATCGGTACCCCCGCGCCCATGCCGCGAATGAACTCATCGGTCACCGGCTTATCGACCGTAACCAGATACTCTTTTTCATGGTCGTTGCCGGCGCGCAGGATCTTATTCACCAGGTCGCCGTGATTAGTGAGGAAGATCAGCCCCTGGGAGTCTTTATCCAGACGGCCGATAGGGAAGATACGCTTGCTGTGGTTGACGAAATCGACAATGTTGTCGCGCTCGCTGTCTTCCGTGGTGCTCACAATGCCGACCGGCTTATTCAGCGCAATCAGCACAAGATCATCCGCTTCGCGCGGCTCAATCAACCGTCCGTTAACTTTGACCAGGTCGCCAGGCTTCACCTGATCGCCAATCGTGGCGCGCTTGCCATTGATAAAGACGTTGCCTTGTTCAATAAAGCGGTCCGCTTCGCGACGCGAGCAGATGCCGCTTTCACTGATGTATTTGTTTAATCGGGTTGATGAGTCGGGCAGCATAGATTCTCCTGTAAAAGCGAAATATACCCTACCTTGCGGGCGAGAAAAAACCTGGATTGCGTTATTCATTATTCAACGGCTTCGTCGGGCTCATGAACAGCATTCCGCTTACCCACATCATGCGCCATATCAGCGCGCCGGTATCGGGGCGATGCTAGAATTTCTGCTTCAATAATAGGTTTAAAACAGGAAGAAAAGATGGAACTGCTGCTACTCAGTAACTCCACGCTGCCGGGGAAAGCCTGGCTGGAACACGCCCTGCCGCTGATTGCCGGTCAGGTCAAAGGCCGCCGGACGGCGGTATTCATCCCCTTCGCTGGCGTAACGCAAACCTGGGATGATTACACGGCCAAAGTGGCTGCGGTTATGGCGCCGATGGCGGTCAGCGTAACCGGTATCCACAGCGTCGCCGACCCTATCGCCGCCATTGAAAGCGCCGAGATGGTGATCGTCGGCGGCGGGAACACCTTCCAGCTGTTGAAAGAGTGCCGCAGCCGCGGGCTGCTGGCGCCGATTGTCGATGTCGTCAAACGCGGGGCGTTGTATATCGGCTGGAGCGCAGGTTCAAACCTCGCCTGCCCGACCATTCGCACCACCAACGATATGCCGATTGTCGATCCGCAGGGATTTGATGCGCTGGGGCTGTTCCCGCTCCAGATTAACCCGCACTTCACCAACGCGTTGCCGACCGGGCATCAGGGTGAAACCCGCGAACAGCGTATCCGCGAACTGCTGGTCGTGGCGCCGGAATTAACGGTGATTGGTTTACCGGAAGGAAACTGGATCCAGGTCACCGATGGTCACGCGACCCTTGGCGGCCCGAACCCGACGCTGTTGTTCAAAGCGGGGGAAGCAGCGGTAACCCTGCCTGCAGGCCACCGCTTCTGAGCTGGTATGGCTAACGTTTCCCGGATAGCGGCGCGTTGCGCCTTATCCGGGCTGCCTCAACGGAACGTCCAAACGCATAACCCCGGTTAGCGCAGCGCCGCCGGGGAAGGTCTCAATAGTCATCCCGTTCGTCGTCTTCATCCGGCTGCTCCATCACGCTGTAAGCCACCGAGCAGAACAGGCTGTTCAGACGCTTCATATCCCCCAGCAGCGCCAGGTGCAACGTACTGGTTTCGATACTCTGCACGTTCTGCTGATGCAGACGGTCAACGTGCGCATGCGAGTAGCGGCGGTTAAGAATGCGGAACCGGTGTTTACTGCGCCGCAGGCGACGGGCGCTGGGCACATCGCTGGAGAAGAAGACCGACATCGCCAGCTGCAGGTTGCTGAGCAACAGATCGTACAGGGCGTCCAGCTCCTTTAACCCTTCCACCGAGAAGGCGCGCCGCGCCGCCAGCGATTTATCAGCGATCTCGCTGCCCATCCGCTCGACGATATCGGAGGCCTGCTCGAGGTTTAACGACATCTCAATAATTTCCGCCCAGCGCCGGGACTCCTCTTCCGCCAGCTCATCCTTTGGCATTCGCGCCAGATAGAGCTTAATGGCGGTGTAGAGCACGTTGATATCGTCCGCCATGCGGCGTAGCTCTTTCTCCTGACGCGGTTCGCCATGCATCACCTTATGCAGGCTCTCCAGCATTTGCTCCATCGCGTCACCAATGCGCAGCGTCTCGCGCGCGGCATTGGCCAGCGCCAGCGCCGGGGTGTCCAGCGCCGACGGGTCGAGATGCTTGGGTTTGAGATGGTTATCCAGCTCGGGTTCATCGCGGATCATGCGCTGGCACAGCTTCGCCATCGGTCCGGCAAAAGGCACCATCGCGATGCAGCGCAGCAGGTTGTAAAAAACGTGGAAGTAGATAACCAGCTCGGACTCGGCCAACGGCAGCTTATGCATCGCCGCGGCCAGCGGATGGACGAACGGCAGAATGATCAGGCTCCCCACCAGCTTAAACAACAGGCTGCCCAGCGCCACCCGGCGCGCCGCCGCGTTCGCCGCGCTGTTGTTGAGCATCGCCAACAGCCCCGATCCCAGGTTGGCGCCAATCACCAGGCACAGCGCCACCGGGAAAGAGATCGCTCCTGCCGCGGTCAGCGTCGCGGTCAGCAGCACCGCCGCCAGGCTGGAGTAGCTGATGATCGCGAATACGGCGCCAATCAAGGCATCCAGCATAATATCCCCGGTCAGCGAGGCAAAAATCACCTGCACGCCGTTGGCCTGGGTAATGGGGTGGACGGCCTGCACAATCAGCTCCAGGGCCAACAGGATCAGCCCAAGGCCAATCCCCACTCGCCCCAGCTGCCCGGCGCGGGTCTGCTTGCGGCCGAGGAAGAAAATCACCCCGATAAATATCAACAACGGCGACAGCCACGACAGGTCGAAGGTCAGCACCCTCGCCATCAGCGCCGTACCGACGTCGGCCCCCAGCACCATCACCAGCGCCGGCGTGAGGCCCACTAAATCCTGGGCGACAAACGAGGTCACCAGCATGGTGGTGGCATTGCTGCTTTGCACCAGCGCAGTCACGCCAAGACCCGCGCAGAAGGCGAGCGGCTTTTTCTCTACGCTGCTACTGAGAACGGTACGCAGGCGAGCGCCATAGACGCGCATCACCCCGGTACGCACGATATGCGTGCCCCACACCAGCAGAGCGACCGCGGACAACAGGTGTAGCAGAGTTAACACGGAATCAGCTTCTCCTTATCGTTATAGGTGTTCCGACGTTCTGGAACCTATCTCAGTATAAGGGGTTAACCTCAATAAAGAGACAAGGCGCTCACAGAGCGCCTTGTTTGTTGTAAGGAAAGATGACGACTAGTCCGCATCATAGCCCAGATTAGGGGCTAACCAGCGTTCGACTTCCGCCGGGGTCATCCCTTTACGCAGCGCGTAGTCTTCGACCTGGTCGCGCTGGATCTGCGCCACGGCGAAGTATTTGCTGTCAGGATGGCTGAAGTACCAGCCGGAAACCGATGCCCCCGGCCACATGGCGAACGATTCGGTGAGCTTCATGCCGGTATGGGCTTCGACGTCCAGCAGCTGCCAGATGGTGCCTTTTTCGGTGTGCTCCGGACAGGCCGGATACCCCGGCGCCGGACGGATCCCCTGGTAATTCTCGCGAATAAGCTCCTCATTGCTGAGGTTCTCATTGGCCGCATACCCCCAGTAGACCTTGCGCACTTTCTCGTGCAGATACTCGGCGAAGGCTTCCGCCAGACGATCGGCGATGGCCTTGATCATGATCTTGTTATAGTCATCATGCTGCGCTTCATAGGCTTCCGCCAGCGCGTCCTCTTCCAGGCCGCCGGTGACGGCGAAGGCGCCGATGTAGTCCGCTTTGCCGCTCAGCTTCGGCGCCACAAAGTCGGCGAGGCAGTAGTTGGCGAAGCCGACCTTCTCCGTCTGCTGGCGCAGGTGATGGCTCACCGTCAGCACGTGGGTGCGGGTTTCATCGCGATAGATTTCAATATCGTCGCCCACGCGGTTGGCCGGGAACAGGCCCACCACGCCGCGCGGGTTGAGGGTTTTCTCTGCGCTCAGCTTATCCAGCAGCTCGTTAGCGTCTTTGAACAGGCGCTGCGCCTCTTCCCCTACCACGTCATCTTCCAGAATGCGCGGATATTTGCCCGCCAGCGACCAGGTCATAAAGAACGGCGTCCAGTCGATGTAGTTGCGTAGCGTCTCGATACTGGCTTCCACCTCCTGAATCCCCAGGCGATGGGCCACCGGCGGAGTGTAGCTCTCCCAGTCAAAGGCCAGATCGTTTTCCCGTGCGGCGGCCAGGGTCACCGGCGGGGTGCGCGGTTTTTTACGCCCATGCTGGATACGCACGGTTTCATACTCTTTGCGCGTACGGGCGACAAACTCATCGCGCTGCGTGTCCGAGAGCAGCGCAGCCACCACCCCGACGGTGCGCGAAGCGTTCTGTACGTAAACGGTCGGGCCGCTGTAGTTCTGCTCGATTTTCACCGCCGTATGCGCTTTAGAGGTGGTCGCGCCGCCGATCAGCAGCGGGATGGTAAAGCCCTGGCGCTCCATCTCTTTCGCCACGTTAACCATTTCGTCGAGCGACGGGGTAATCAACCCGGAAAGGCCGATGAGATCCGCGTTCACCTCTTTGGCGGTTTTGAGAATTTTATCCGCCGGGACCATCACGCCAAGATCGATTATTTCGTAGTTATTGCACTGCAGCACCACGCCGACGATGTTTTTGCCGATGTCATGAACGTCGCCTTTTACCGTGGCAATCACCATTTTGCCGTTACTGGAGCCCTGCTCTTTACTGGCTTCAATAAACGGCTCCAGGTAGGCCACCGCCTGTTTCATGACGCGGGCGGATTTCACCACCTGCGGCAGGAACATTTTGCCTTCGCCGAACAGATCGCCGACCACGTTCATGCCGTCCATCAGCGGCCCTTCGATCACCTCAATCGGGCGAGCGGCCTGCTGACGCGCTTCTTCGGTGTCCTGTTCAATAAATTCGGTAATGCCCTTCACCAGCGAATATTCGAGGCGTTTTTTCACCTCCCAGCTGCGCCATTCCGCCTGCTGGGCATTGGCGCCGTCGTCAACTTTACTGCCGCGATATTTTTCCGCCAGCTCGAGCAATCTTTCGGTGCTGTCATCGCGGCGGTTGAGAATCACGTCCTCCACCGCGTCGCGCAGCTCGCCCGGCAGGTCATCATAGATGGCCAGCTGACCGGCGTTGACGATCCCCATGTCCATGCCGTTACGGATGGCGTAGTAGAGGAATACCGCGTGGATCGCCTCACGTACCGGGTCATTGCCGCGGAAAGAGAAGGAGACGTTGGAGACGCCGCCGGAGATCAGCGCGTGCGGCAGCTCGCGTTTGATGTCTTCGCAGGCGCCGATAAAGTCCTGGGCATAGTTATTGTGTTCTTCGATACCGGTCGCCACCGCGAAGATATTCGGGTCAAAGATAATATCTTCTGGCGGGAAGCCGACCTCTTCGGTGAGGATTTTGTAGGCGCGACGGCAAATCTCAATTTTACGTTCGCGGGTATCGGCCTGGCCCACTTCGTCAAAGGCCATCACCACCACCGCGGCGCCGTAGCGGCGAACCAGTTTCGCATGGTGGATAAAGGGTTCGACGCCCTCTTTCATCGAGATGGAGTTAACGATGCCTTTGCCCTGAATGCATTTCAGGCCCTTTTCAATGACCTCCCACTTGGAGGAGTCGATCATGATCGGCACGCGGGCAATGTCCGGCTCGCCGGCAATCAGGTTGAGGAAGCGCGTCATCGCCGCTTCGGCGTCGAGCATCCCCTCGTCCATGTTGATATCGATGATCTGCGCGCCGCTTTCCACCTGCTGACGCGCCACGTCCAGCGCTTCGCTGTACTTCTCTTCTTTGATTAAGCGTTTAAATTTCGCCGAGCCGGTAACGTTGGTACGTTCGCCGACGTTAACGAACAGGCTGTCATCGCCGATATTCAGCGGCTCCAGGCCGGAAAGACGGCAGGCGACGGGGATCTCCGGCAGCTGGCGCGGCGGCAGGCCGGCCACCGCGCGGCTCATGGCGGCGATATGTTCCGGCGTGGTGCCGCAGCAGCCGCCGACGATATTGAGGAAACCGGCTTCCGCCCATTCGCGGATCTGCGCCGCCATGGTATCGGCATCCAGATCGTATTCGCCGAAGGCATTGGGCAGGCCAGCGTTCGGGTGGGCGGTAACGTAGCATTCAGCGATACGCGACAGCTCCTGGACGTACTGGCGCAGTTCGTCCGGCCCGAGGGCGCAGTTCAGACCAAACGATAAGGCTTCGGCGTGACGCAGCGAGTTATAGAAAGCTTCGGTGGTCTGCCCGGACAGCGTGCGGCCGGAGGCATCGGTAATGGTCCCGGAGATCATCAGCGGCAGGTCAACGCCCAGCGCCTCCAGCTCCTCTTTCACCGCATAGATGGCCGCTTTGGCGTTCAGGGTGTCAAATACCGTTTCAATCAGGATCAGATCCACGCCGCCTTCCACCAGCGCTCGGGTGGATTCGCGATAGGCAGCCACCAGCTGATCAAAGGTAATATTGCGGAACGCCGGATCGTTCACATCAGGCGAAATAGAGGCGGTGCGGTTGGTTGGGCCAAGCACGCCCGCGACGTAGCGCGGTTTTTCCGGCGTGCGGGCCGTCCAGGCGTCGGCGCTGGCGCGGGCCAGCTTCGCCGCCGCAAAGTTGATCTCTGCCGACAGGGATTCCATCTGGTAATCCGCCATCGCAATGGTCGTCGAGTTAAAGGTGTTGGTCTCAATGATATCCGCGCCGGCCTCGAAGTAGGCGTCGTGGATCTCGCGGATCACCTCGGGCTTGCTGAGCACCAGCAGGTCGTTGTTGCCTTTCAGGTCGCACGGCCAGTCAGCAAAGCGCTCACCGCGAAAGTCCTGCTCACTCAGACGGTAGCCCTGGATCATGGTGCCCATGCCCCCATCCAGAACCAGAATACGTTCTTTTAACTGCTGATGCAGTTGCTCAACTTTGCTGCTCACACTTGCTCCCGACAACGCTCAACACAGGCCAAATAGCCAACAAACCATACTGGCATAAACCACCGGAGCGGAAAAGACAACAACGGGCAATATGAGACATGTTCAGCTTCACTCCTCCGATGAGTCCGGTTGTGATTGCATTATCGCCAAATAAAACGAAAATCATTTCCACGATACAGAAAAAGGAGTCCGCGATGGCCACTACCCCCGTTCCCGCGAAACGCGGCAGAAAACCCGCGGCTGCCACCGCCCAGCAGGCTGGCGGTCAGGTTCAGTCGCTGACCCGCGGCCTGAAATTGCTCGAATGGATTGCCGAGTCCCACAGCAGCGTCGCGCTGACCGAGCTGGCGCAGCAGGCGGGTCTGCCCAACTCAACCACTCACCGCCTGCTGACCACCATGCAGCAGCTGGGTTTCGTTCGCCAGGTCGGCGAGCTGGGCCACTGGGCCGTCGGCGCGCATGCCTTCGTGGTCGGCAGCAGCTTTCTGCAAAGCCGCAATCTGCTGGCGATTGTCCACCCGATCCTGCGCCAGCTGATGGAGGATTCCGGTGAAACGGTGAATCTGGCGGTGCTTGACCAGAGCGACCACCAGGCGATCATTATCGACCAGGTGCAGTGCACCCAGCTGATGCGTATGTCGGCGCCAATCGGCGGAAAACTGCCGATGCACGCCTCCGGCGCCGGGAAGGCGTTCCTCTCGCAGCTGAGCGAAGAGCAGGTGACCAGCCTGCTGCACCGTAAAGGGCTGCATGCCTATACGCATGCCACGCTGGTCTCGCCGCTGCATCTGAAGGAAGATTTAGCGCAGACCCGCAAGCGGGGCTACTCGTTCGATGACGAGGAGCACGCGCTCGGCCTGCGCTGCGTCGCCGCCTGCATTTATGATGAACACCGCGAACCGTTCGCGGCAATCTCCATCTCCGGTCCCATCTCACGCATGACCGATGATCGGGTGACCGAGCTGGGCGCGCTGGTCATTAAGGCCGCGAAAGAGGTCACGCTGGCATACGGCGGGGTTAAATAAAAAAATGCCCCGCAGGGGCATTTTAAGTAGGCCTGATAAGCGTAGCGCCATCAGGCAGATCGGCGCACCTTGCCGGATGGCGGCGTAAACGCCTTATCCGGCCTACTGTCGGCGCCATAGCGCACGCTAAAACGCTGCTTACGCCGGTAAGCATAGACATCCTCCACATGACCGTTTTTAATTCGCGTCTGCAGTTCGCGCCAGTAGTCGGCGCGCAGCAGGTCGGCATGCATCTCCTCAAACAGCGGCCCGATGCGCGGGTCGGCGCACAGCCAGTGGCGGAACTCCTCCGGGAACACATCCCCCGGCGAGACGCTGTACCACGGCTCGCTGGCCAGCTCATCCTCGGGATAGCGCGGCGGCGGGATCTGGCGGAAATTCACCTCCGTCATATAGCAGATTTCATCATAGTCGTAGAACACCACCCGGCCGTGGCGGGTGACGCCGAAGTTTTTAAACAGCATATCGCCGGGAAAGATGTTGGCGGCGGCCAGCTGGCGGATAGCATTCCCATACTCTTCTACCGCATCGCGCAGCGCCTGGCCGTTAACCTGCTCCAGCCACAGGTTGAGCGGCACCATTCGCCGTTCAATATACAGATGACTGATGACAATCCGGTCGCCGAGGTCGGTCAGTTTGTTCCCCGCTTCCGCCTGCAGCAGCGCCAGCAGCGCTGGCGCGATTTGTCGTTTCTCCAGCACGAAGTTTTCAAACTCCTGCGTGTCCGCCATCCGCCCGACGCGGTCATGCTCCTTTACCAGCTGATAGCAGGCGCGCACGTGGGCGGCGGTCATCTCCTTCTGCGGCGCGAAGCGATCTTTGATCACCTTGAACACCCGGTCAAACCCCGGCAGGGTAAACACCAGCATCACCATCCCGCGAATGCCCGGCGCCTCGATAAACTGCTCATCGCAGCGAGCGATGTAGTGCAGATATTCGCGATAGCTTTCGGTTTTGGCGTGCTTCTGGCAGCCAATCGCCATATACAGCTCGGCCGTGGTTTTACCCGGCAGGATCTCGCGCAGCCATTCCACCAGAGCGCCGGGCAGGGGCGCATAAACCATAAAATAGGAACGCGCGAAGCCAAAAACGATGCTCGCTTCGGCATGGGTGGTCAGGCAGGTATCGACAAACAGCTCGCCCTCGTCGCTGCGATGGATCGGCAGCAAGAAGGGCAGCGTGGTCATCGGCATCACCAGTTTGCCCACCAGCCAGGCGGCTTTGTTGCGATAGAACAGCTCATTGGCGACCTGTAGATGACAGGTGGCGAGCGGTTCCTCCCCCAGCGCCTCCTGCAGACTGGCAATGATATAGCCGATATCCCGCGCTTTATTTTGCCACGGCAGCCGCAGCGGCAGATCGGACAGCACTTTACCCAGCAGGTGCGACCAGCCGCGCTCTGGATAGAAATCTTTCGCCAGCGGGCGCGGAAGGGTGCGAAAGGGACGCTCGGGCTGCGAGCTGAAAATAAAGAGCCGCTCGGGGGTCAGCGAGCGGTGGTCAAACAGGCGGCAGTAGACCGAATTGAAAAAGCTCTCGGCAATTTCAAAACGAGGGTAATCCGGCAGCAAACGGGTGTAGTGGGCTTTCACCCGCAGCAAAAAGTCGGCATCCGTGCTTTTTCCCTCCGTGATGCAGCGCAGCTGCTCCACCACCAGACCCACATGGTGGTCATAGAGGTGGATCCGCTGTTTCATCGCCTGCTGCACCGCATGCCAGTCGGCCTGTTCAAAGCGCTGCTGCGCGCCGGAAGTCACTTCGAGAAAACGCCCATACTGAGCGTCAAATCCCTGCAATATCGTTTGGGCAATCAGTAATTCCAGACCACGCGTCATCGAACTCCCCCATCCGGTACCACGTCAGGCCGGATGGCGCGCTCGCTTATCCGGTCTGGATCCCTTCACAGGCCCGGTGAGCGTCGTGCCACCGGGCATGGCTCAAAACTGATCTTCTTCGGTCGAGCCGGTCAGCGCCGTCACCGACGAGGCGCCGCCCTGGATAATGGTAGTGACCTTGTCGAAGTAGCCGGTGCCCACCTCCTGCTGATGCGAGACGAAGGTATAGCCTTCCGGCCCGGCGGCGAATTCCGGCTGCTGCACTTTTTCAACATAGTGGCGCATCCCCTCACCCTGAGCGTAGGCATGGGCGAGGTCGAACATGTTGAACCACATGCTGTGGATCCCGGCGAGGGTAATAAACTGGTATTTGTACCCCATGTCCGACAGCTGCTGCTGGAAGCTGGCGATGGTTTTATCATCGAGATTTTTCTTCCAGTTAAACGACGGCGAGCAGTTATAGGCCAGCAGTTTGCCCGGGAAACGCGCATGAATGGCTTCGGCAAAGCGACGCGCCTGCTCGAGATCCGGTTTCGACGTTTCACACCACACCAGGTCCGCATACGGCGCGTAAGCCAGCCCGCGGCTGATCGCCTGCTCGATCCCGGCATGGGTGCGGTAGAACCCTTCGCTGGTGCGATCTCCGGTAATAAACTCACGATCGTACGGATCGCAGTCTGAGGTAATTAAATCGGCAGCGTCAGCATCGGTACGGGCGATCACCAGCGTCGGGACCCCCATCACGTCGGCCGCCAGACGCGCCGCCACCAGTTTCTGTATCGCCTCCTGGGTTGGAACCAGCACTTTACCGCCCATATGACCGCACTTCTTCACCGACGCCAGCTGATCTTCGAAGTGAACAGCCGCTGCACCGGCTTCAATCATCGATTTCATCAGCTCAAAGGCGTTCAGGACGCCGCCGAAACCGGCCTCCGCATCCGCCACGATCGGCAGGAAGTAGTCGATAAAGCGCGGATCGTTCGGCTCAATCCCGGCTGACCACTGGATCTGATCGGCGCGGCGGAAGGTATTGTTGATCCGATCCACCACCGCCGGTACCGAGTTGGCCGGGTACAGCGACTGATCCGGGTACATGCTGGACGCCAGGTTAGCATCCGCCGCCACCTGCCAGCCGGAGAGATAAATGGCTTCGATGCCGGCCTTCGCCTGCTGCAAGGCCTGGCCGCCGGTCAGCGCGCCAAGGCTGTTGATGTACCCTTTCTTCGCCTCACCGTGCAGCAGACGCCACATTTTCGCTGCGCCAAGCTGCGCCAGCGTGCATTCCGGGTTCACCGAGCCGCGTAATTTCACCACCTCTTCCGCGCTGTACGGGCGGGTAATCCCTTCCCAGCGCGGGTTCGTCCACTCTTTGTTTAATTCTTCGATTTGTTGGGTACGGGTTTTCATGTGCAGATGCTCCATATTATTTCCTGGCTCCCCAGGCGTCATTGGTGAAGGACTAAATGGCGAACAACACCATCTGGCGATTAGGCCAGCAGGCGGTAGCCCGGTAATGTCAGAAAATCAATCAGTTCGTCGGAGGTGGTGATCTGCTCCATCAGCCGCGCCGCATCGTCAAAGCGGCCATGGCTGAAGCGGTGCTCCCCCAGCTCCTCCTGAATCACCATCAGCTCTTCCGCCAGCCACTGGCGGAACAGCGCTTTCGTGACCGGCGTGCCGTCGTTCAGGGTTTTCTGATGATGGATCCACTGCCAGATAGAGGTGCGCGAGATCTCGGCCGTCGCGGCGTCTTCCATCAGGCCATAAATCGGTACACAGCCGTTGCCGGAGATCCAGGCTTCGATGTACTGCACCGCCACGCGGATGTTGGCGCGCATCCCGGCTTCCGTGCGCTCGCCCTCGCAGGGGGCCAGCAGCTGTTCGGCGGTAATTGGCGCGTCCTCGCTACGGGTCACCGAGAGCTGATTCGGCTTGTCGCCGAGCACGCGGTTAAACACCGCCATGGCGGTATCCGCCAGCCCAGGATGGGCGATCCAGGTGCCATCGTGACCGTTGTTCGCCTCCAGCTCTTTGTCGGCGGTGACTTTATTCAGCACCTGACGGTTACGCTCGGCCTCTTTACTCGGGATAAAGGCCGCCATTCCACCCATCGCAAACGCCCCGCGTTTGTGGCAGGTCCTAATCAACAGCCGTGAGTAGGCGCTGAGGAAGGGTTTATCCATCGTCACCACCTGGCGGTCCGGCAGTACGCGGTCAGGATGGTTTTTCAGCGTCTTGATATAGCTAAAGATATAGTCCCAGCGGCCGCAGTTCAGGCCGACAATATGGTCGCGCAGCGCATGCAGGATCTCATCCATCTGGAACACCGCCGGCAGTGTTTCAATCAGCAGCGTGGCCTTGATGGTGCCGCGCGGCAGGTCAAAGCGATCTTCAGTAAAGCTGAAGACATCGTTCCACCATGCCGCCTCCTGCCAGGCCTGGGTTTTTGGCAGATAGAAGTAGGGACCACTTCCTTTCGCCAGCAGCGCCTGGTAGTTATGAAAGAAATAGAGCGCAAAATCGAAAAGACTGCCGGGAATGGCCTCATTACGCCAGGTCACATGCTTTTCCGGCAGGTGCAGGCCGCGCACACGGCATACCAGCACAGCGGGATTGGGCTGCAGTTGGTAGATTTTGCCAGCCTCATTGGTGTAGCTGATGGTCCCGTTCACGGCATCACGTAGGTTGATTTGGCCATCAATGACTTTACGCCAGTCCGGCGCCAGCGAATCCTCAAAGTCCGCCATAAAGACTTTTACGTTAGCATTCAGCGCGTTAATGACCATCTTGCGCTCGACGGGGCCGGTAATTTCAACGCGGCGATCCTGCAAATCCGCCGGGATACCGCGAATGGTCCAGTCGCCATTTCTAATGGAAGCAGTTTCCGAAATAAAATCCGGCAGCTGCCCATCGTCAATAGCCTGCTGCTGCTGCAGACGCACGGCCAGCAGTTTATTGCGCGCCGGCGTAAAGCGGCTCACCAGTTCCGTCAGGAATTCTACCGCCTCAGGCGTTAAGATCTGCTTCTCCTGCTCGCCATAGGGCTGACTAAAGGCCAGTTCATCGGTGATTGTCGCCTGCTGCGTCATTGTGCTGCTCCTCTTGGTTGATCCGCTGGAAGCGAGCGAAAGATCGTTGTGCAGTTTTCGCTCAGCACAATTAAGACTACTCAATTAATTTTCAAAATCAAAAACAATTTCCATTTTAATTTTAAAATGAGATTAACATATTGATAACAATGAAATTAAAGTTATCATCAGCCATGAGGTGAATTTCGGAAATAAAAAAGGCACCCGAAGGTGCCAGAGGCAAAGTGCTGAAACGCTTTAGGATCGTTTCGTGCGGAGTATTACTCCAGCGTTGGATTCATATGACGCAGATCGTATGGTGTAATCTGGTAGACGTAATAGTTCAGCCAGTTAGCGAACAGCAGATTACCGTGGCTCCGCCAGGTGGCGCGCGGTTTGTTCTGCGGGTCGTTTTGCGGAAAATAGTTGTGGGGAACCTCAGGGTTCAAACCGGCTTCCACATCGCGGAAATATTCACTTGCCAGGGTATTGGCATCGTACTCGGGGTGGCCGGTGACAAAGGCTATACGCTTATCTTTACTGGCGAACAGATACGCATCGCCCTCTTCCGTCTCCGCGAGGATCTCGAGATCGGTATAATCCCGGATAAGCCCTGCAGGAAAGTCAGCATAGCGTGAGTGTGGGGCCAGGAAAGAGTCGTCGAAACCGCGGGTCAGTAAAGCGTGTGGATGAAGAATATGGTGTTCATAAACGCCAGAAATCTTTTCGGCGCGGGTCTGCTTGGGAATGCCGTACAGAATATTCAGCGCGGCCTGAACTGCCCAACAGACGAACAGCGTCGAAGTGACGTGATCCTTGGCCCACTCCAGCACCTGTTTGATCTGCGGCCAGTAAGCGACATCATTAAATTCAACCAGGCCTAAGGGAGCGCCGGTGACGATCAGGCCGTCGAAGTTCTGATCGCAGATCTCATCGAAATTGCAGTAAAAGTTATTCAGATGCTCCGCCGGCGTATTACGTGACTCACGCGCATCGATACGTAATAACTGGATGTCCACCTGCAGCGGAGAGTTCGACAGCAGACGCAGGAACTGATTCTCCGTCTCGATTTTCTTCGGCATCAGGTTGAGGATTAACACCTTCAGGGGGCGGATTTCCTGAGTTGTTGCACGTGTTGTCGTCATCACAAAGACGTTTTCATTGCGCAAGAAATTGACGGCTGGTAGCTCGTCCTGCACCCGAATTGGCATAACTCTATTACCTCATAGCATACGTATAAACGTTTAGACATCCAGATAGCTGAAGATAACCAGGAATCGGGTGAATGTCGAGTCTGCATGTTCACGGTGAGAAAATTTCACGGCGCGCATTGAGTTAGAATATAAGAATGAAGAAAAGGAGAAAATATGGTTATTAGCATCCGCCGTTCCCGGCCTGATGAAGGGGATAAACTGATTGCGATCTGGTGTCGGTCAGTCGACGCCACGCACGATTTTCTGTCAAAAGCGTATCGGAGAGAGCTGGAGGAGCTGGTACGTGCCTTTATACCGGAGGCTCCGCTGTGGGTGGCGGTTAACACGGAGGACCAGCCGATCGCCTTTATGCTGCTGACCGGAGATCATATGGATGCGCTGTTCGTCGATCCGGATGTCCGCGGCTGCGGTGTGGGGAGATTGCTGATCGCGCATGCGCTGTCGTTAACGCCAACACTGACGACCAACGTAAATGAGCAGAATGAACAAGCGGTCGGGTTTTATCGGAGAATGGGTTTCAAAGTGACAGGTCGCTCTGAAACGGACGATCTGGGTCAACCGTATCCGTTATTGAATTTGATACATGAGCAGCAGGCTGAAGCAGACTACGATTGACGTCGGTAACTTTGCGGCATTGATGTCCCCTCGGCCAGCAGGTGGCCGAGGATCCGTAGCCCCGGTAAGCGCAGCGCCACCGGGGAGGCGTACCGGCACCCTCCCCGGAGGACACAAACGCAAAAAAGCTCAGTCTTTCGACTGAGCTTTCTGCTTTATTTGATGCCTGGCAGTTCCCTACTCTCACATGGGGAGACCC